>NZ_JBMDIQ010000035.1:0-30621 GCF_057808735.1 Chromobacterium sp. FG89
TTGAATGGCGACACAGAAGCCTCCCCCAAAGGGAGGCTTTATTGCGTCTGGACGGCTAGAAATCCGCGCGCATGACCAGGCGCGGATCGTTGTCGCCGAAGTAATGAGGCTGATGTTCGACGACGACAAAGCCAAGCTGCTGGTACAGCCTGACCGCGGGGTTGTCGGGGTGGACCGTCAGTTTAGCGTGGCTGGCCTGGCGCGCCCGCAGCGCCCGCAGCAAGGCTTGCAGCAGTTGCTTGCCTACGCCTTGTCCGCGGCAATGCTCGTGGACCGCCAGCGACATGATCCAGAATTCGCCTTGCTCGCTGCCCGGCGCGCCGATGATGTAGCCGCCCAGTGCCCCGTCTTGCGCGCCCGGCGCGACGAAGAACAGGTCCGGCCACAGGTCGTGGGCCTGGCGGAAGAAAAAGTCCGGGTAGACGTGGTGGCCGAATACCGCTTGCTCGATCTGGAAGACCGGGGCGACGTCTTGGAGTTGCGCCGGGCGTGCCGTCATCTGAAAACATCCTCTTCTGTGGTGCGTTTGAGCGGGCAAGCCTACTGCAATGCCCGGCGCTTGCAAAGCGCCGGGCAAGAAAAAAGCCGCGCTGGGCGCGGCTTGGCGGGAGCGCGGCGGCTCACCACATCACTTTGACCTTGTCGTTGCCCAGCCAGTCCTGCAGCGCCAGCAACAGCCCGTCGTCCAGCCGGACGCCCCAGGGCGGGGGCAGCATCAGGTCGCCGCTGGCCGCACCGTTGTTGTAATGGATGCGCACCGGGCAGCCGGCGTCTTCGCTGCGGAACGGGTGCAGCTGGGCCTTGAGTTTGCTGACGTCCACCTTGCCGGCCAGTTTCAGCGACAGGCTGCGCGCGTAGCGGCTGCGCGCCTCGCCCAGCTCATAGACTTTGTCTGCGATGATGCGCAGGCCGCCGGAGAAGTTATCCTCGCTGACCTTGCCTTCTATCACCAGCACCACGTCGTCTTTCAAGCGGCTGCGGTTGGCTTCGAAGCTTTCCGCGAACAGGCTGACTTCCAATTTGGTGCTGCCGTCGTCCAGCTGCACGAAGGCCATTTTGCCGCGGTTGCCCACTTTGACGCGGATGCCGGTGACGAAGCCGGCCAGCAACTGGGGCTCCTTGCGCGGGCTGAGCCGGGACAGCGGGGTCTTGATGAAGCCGCGGATTTCCTTGGCGTAGGCGGCGAAAGGGTGGCCGGACAGGTAGAAGCCGATGGCCAGCTTTTCTTCCGCCAGCTTGACCGCGTCGCTCCACGGCTTGATCTCGACCATTTCCACGCTGGGGGCGACGTCGTCGCCGAACATGTCGAACAAGCCGCCCTGATTGGCGTTGGCGTGCTCCTGTTCGGCGGCGTCCATCGCCAGCCCGACGTTGCCGAACAGCTTGGCCCGGTTGGGCTCTATGCTGTCGAAGGCGCCGGCGCGGATCAGTGCTTCGATCACGCGCTTGTTGACGATTTTCTTGTCGGTGCGGCTGCAGAAGTCGAACAAGTCCTTGAACGGCCCGGACGCGGCGCGGACTGCGACGATGTGGTCGACGGCGGCTTCGCCGGTGCCCTTGATCGCACCCAGCGCGTAGCGGATGTGCTTGCGGTCCACCGGCACGAAGCGGTAGTAGCTCTGGTTGACGTCGGGCGGCAGGAAGATCAGGCCGTTTTTGCCGTCCACGCTGTCGTCGTAGAACACCTTGAGCTGGTCAGTGTTGTCCAATTCCGAGGACATGGTGGCCGCCATGAAGGCCGCGGTGTGGTGGGCCTTGAGCCAGGCGGTCTGATAGGAGACCACGGCGTAGGCGGCGGTGTGCGACTTGTTGAAGCCGTACTCGGCGAACTTGGCCATCAGGTCGAACAGCATTTCGGCGAGCTTGGGGTCGTAGCCCTTGGTGGCGGCGCCCTGGGCGATCTTGCCGCGGTGCTCGGCCATTTCTTCCGGTTTTTTCTTGCCCATCGCCCGGCGCAGCATGTCGGCGCCGCCCAGGGTGTAGCCGCCGATGATCTGCGAGATCTGCATCACCTGTTCCTGGTAGACGATCACGCCGTAGGTCGGGTCCAGGCAGGCCTGCAGGTCCGGGTGGTAGTAGTCGACCTCTTGCTTGCCGGCCTTGCGCAGGATGAAGTCGTCCACCATGCCGGAGCCGAGCGGGCCCGGACGGTACAGGGCCAGCACAGCGATGATGTCTTCGAAACGGTCGGGCTTCAGTTTTTCCAGCAGCCGCTTCATGCCGTCCGATTCAAGCTGGAAGACGGCGGTGGTATTGGCCTGCTGCAGCACTTTGTAGGCGGCGGCGTCGGTGAACTCGAGCAGATTGAGGTCGGTGTCGAAGCTGGGGTCCAGGTCTTTGATGTAGCCGACCGCCAGTTCGATAATCGTCAGGTTGCGCAGGCCGAGGAAGTCGAACTTCACCAGGCCCACTTTTTCCACATCGTCCTTGTCCAGCATGGACACCGGCACCGAGCCGTCGCCGCTGGCCTGGTACATCGGGCAGAAGTCGGTGATCTTGCCCGGCGCGATCAAGACGCCGCCGGCGTGCATGCCGATGTTGCGGGTCAGGCCTTCCAGCTTCTTGGCCAACTCCCACAGCTCGCGCAGTTCCTCCTCGTTTTCCAGCCGCTCGCGCAGCACCGGCTCCATTTCCACCGCGTCGTCCAGCGAGTATTGCTTGCCGGGCGCGGCGGGAATCAGTTTGGAGATGCCGTCGCAGAACATATACGGCAGGTCCAGCACCCGGCCGACGTCGCGCACCACGGCCTTGGCCGCCATGGTGCCGAAGGTGGCGATCTGCGACACCGCTTCGGCGCCGTATTTTTGGCGCACGTATTCGATCACGCGGTAGCGATTGTCCTGGCAGAAGTCGATGTCGAAGTCGGGCATGGAGACCCGCTCGGGGTTGAGGAAGCGTTCGAACAGCAGCGCGTAGGCCAGCGGGTCGATGTCGGTGATGCCGATGCTGTAGGCCACCAGCGAGCCGGCGCCGGAGCCGCGGCCGGGACCCACCGGGCAGCCGTTGTTCTTGGCCCAGTTGATGAAGTCCGCCACGATCAGGAAGTAGCCGGGGAAGCCCATCTGGATGATGGTGTCGCACTCGATCTTCAAGCGCTCGTCGTAGCGCGGCCGCTCTTGGGCGCGCGTTTCCGGATCAGGATAGAGTTTGACCAGCCGTTCTTCCAGTCCCTCCTGGGACAGGTGCACCAGGTAGTCGTCCAGCGTCATGCCGTCCGGCGTCGGGAATTGCGGCAGGTAGTTCTTGCCCAGTTGCACGCTGATATTGCAGCGGCGGGCGATTTCCACCGAGTTTTCCAGCGCCTCGGGGATGTCGGCGAAGCGCTCCAGCATCTGCTCGGTGGACAGGAAGTATTGGTTTTCCTCGAAGCTGCGCGGCCGGCGCTTGTCGCCCAGGGTGAAGCCCTCGGCGATGCAGACGCGGGCCTCGTGGGCCTTGAAGTCGTCCGGGTCCATGAACTGGATGGGGTGGGTGGCCACCACCGGCAGGCCGGTCTCGCCGGCCAGCCACAGCGAGGCTTGCAGCGCGTGCTCCACCTGCGGGTTGTTCAGGCGCTGCAACTCCAGATAGAAGCTGTCCGGGAAGCAGCTCTCCCAATATTCGGCGCGGCGGCGCGCCTCGTCGCGCTGGCCCATCAGCAGGGCCTGGCCCACGTCGCCCATGTGGGCGCCGGACAGGCAGATCAGGCCGCTGTTGTCGCCGTTTTCCAGCCAGGCGCGCTTGAGTTCGGCGCGGCCGCGGTACTGATTGTGGGTGTAGGCGTCGGCCAGCAGTTCGCACAAGCGCCCGTAGCCCTGGCGGTTCTTCACCGTCAGCATCAGGCGATAGGGTTTGTCGCGGTCATCCTCGTTTTCCAGCCAGACATCGCAGGACACGATGGGCTTGACGCCTTTGTCCCGGCAGCCCTTGTAGAACTTGACCATGCCGAAGATGTTCATCAGATCGGACATGCCCACCGCGGGCATATTGTCCTTGATGGCGCGCTTGATGGCGTCATCCAGGCGTACGATGCCGTCGGTGATGGAGAACTCCGAATGGAGGCGCAGATGGATAAAACGAGGTGAGTTCATCGCGTCATTTTACCTGCCGAGCGGTTGCGACACCATCGCCGGGCGCAATTGGCGGCGCTGGTATTTTGTTGCTGTGCAGCATTAGAATGATGGCATCTAGGAGGAATCCCCATGGACTGCGACATCAAGAGCTTGCCGCCGGAGGCGGTCTACCCTTTGCTGGTGGGCAGCGTGCAGCCCCGGCCCATCGCCTGGGTCAGCACTCAGGACTTGCGGGGCGTGGCCAATCTGGCGCCGTTTTCCTTCTTCACCGTGGCCAGCGTGAAGCCGCCGGTGCTGGCGCTGAGCATTCTGACGCCGGCTAGCGGCGGCGAGAAGGATACCCTGGCCAATATCCGCGCCACCGGCGAGTTCGTCGTTAATGTGGTGCCGGAGCGCTTGGCGGAGGCGATGAACCTCAGCTGCGGCCCTTATGCGCCGGAGGTGGACGAGTTCGATCTGGCCGGCGTGAGCAAGGCGCGCAGCCGGCAGGTGAGGGCGCCGGGCGTGGAACAGGCGCCGCTGCGTTTCGAATGCGTGCTGAGCCAGTGCCTGGTGCTGGGCGAAGGCGCGGGCGCCGGCAATCTGGTATTGGGCGAGGTGCGCCACGTGCATGTGGCGGACGAGGCGTGGCGGGACGGCCGCGTGGCGAGCAAGGCCCTGGACTTGGTGGGCAAGCTGGGCGGCGACGAGTTCAGCCGCGCTAAGACGGCTTTCAGTTTGAGGCGGCCCGGCGCGTGACGGCGCTGCGGCTCTGGCTGGCCAGTTCGTCCAGCAAGGCGTAGCGGCGCTGATATTCCGCGCGTTTCTTGCTGGCGATCTCGCTCAGGGGCTTGCGCGGCAGTTGCAGCGGCAGGCTGAAGAAGCGCTTGCAAGCGGTGGGCTGGGCGTCGAAGGTGTCCCAGAAGCTGTCGTAATCGGCGAAGAACTGGCGGCGATAGCGCCAGGAGCTGTAGATATGCTGCCATTTGCTGACGGCCAGCACCTGGTTAGCGCCTATTTCCTGGGCCAGCGCGACCAAGGCCTCAACCGCCAAACGCTTGGGAAACAGGCCGTGGCTTTGCTTGGTGAGCTGGTGCACGGCTTCCGCGCCATGGGGTTTGCGCGGGCCTTGCAGGCCGCCGATGATGATGGCGGTTTCGCCTTGATGGCGGGTGATGGTGAAGGTCAGCGTGGCGATGGCGATCCCTTCCTCCGAGCAGATCTGCAAGGACAACTCGCCTTCTTTGTCGAAGCTGTGGCGGTGCGTCAGCACCGCCGTGATCGCGGCCTCGTTTTTGCCGAGCAGCGCGGCCAGCGGCAGACCGGCGTCGCTGAGCAGGCTGCGGTAGGCGGCGGGAGACACCCGCGTCGCCAGCGTCTGATAGTGTTCGCGCAGAGCCGCCAGCTTGCCGCTTGGGCCAAGAGCGCGGTACAGATAGGGGCGGTGCAGCTTGCAGGCCAGCCGCGGATTGGCCTGCAGATGGCGGCGCAGCGCGGGTTGGCCCCAGCTGTCCAGCCAGCGCAGCGTCCAGGGCAGGGTCAGCAGTCCGCGCAGCGCGAATTTGCAGCGATTCTTCCCTTCGTCGAATCCGTCCTTGCGGGAGAAGCGCCCGCTGGCCAGAGACCAGAATAAATCCACCGCGTTCAGCGCCGACATACCATAACCTCAAGAAAAAAAGGGTTAAGGCTACGTTATCGCGGCGCTGTGATTGTTAATGAATATGGGGCAAATTGTGACGAATTGTGACGATTTCGTCTGAAATTAAATACATTGTAATTATTTTCCCGTATCCAACAGCTGGCCCAGAGGTTGTTCCAGCCGATACAGGCGGAAGCGTTCCTTCGGGTCGCCCGGACGCTGGAAGCTCGCCATCGGCGTCAGACCGCGGAGAAAGGCCGGCAGCTGGTCGTGAAGAGACTGGACCAGCAACCAGCGGCAGTCTTTGGCTTGCGACGTGCTTTCCAGCCGCAGCGTGCGGTAATCGGCGTAGTAGTCCAGCAGCGCGCGTTGGGGTTCGCCCAGGCCGACGCTGGCGACGCATTCGCCTTGCCGGCCGATGTCGGCCAGGACAGGGCGCAGCGGGGCGAAGGTTTCGCGGTAGCGCATGCCGTGATCCAGCGCCGGCAGCCACAGCGTGGCCAGGCCGCCCCACAACAGCACGATGGTCAGGCTCCAGCGCCAGGCGAAGCCGGGCGCGGTATCGGCCGGGAAGCGTCGCCATAGCCAGGCCGCGCCGCCGGCGATCAGGCCGAAGGCCAGCCAGGTCCATGGATGCCACTGCGGGTGCCAATCGGTGAACTTGCGGTGCAGCAGGTGACGGGACCATTGCGCCGGTTCGCCGGTGGAAAGCACCCAGGCGACGGCGAGCACGAAGGCGCCAAGCGCCAGGCAGAGAAACAGGCTGAAGCCGGACAGCGCGCGCCAGCCGCGATGGGATTCGCCGGCGCGCAAACCGGCGATGGCCAGCAGCGCCAGCGGCAGCAGCAAGGGCATCGCATAGAGTTCGCGGGCGTCGCCCGCCAGCGACAAGACGGTCAGCGTCACCAGCCAGAGCAGCGCCGGCGCCGCCGGCCAGGCGCGGGTCCATTGTCGGCGGCCGCGCCACAGCCCCCACAAGGCCAGCGGCAAGACCGGGATGCCGTACCAGGGCAGGGTGCGGCCGTAGAACAGGCGCGGCGCCTTGGGACCCAGGTGGGCGCTGCCGTCGAAGCGGCCGAAGTTGTTCACTTTGAACCACAGCTGGAACAAGGCCGGGTCGCGCAAGTACAGGCTCAAGCCCCACAGCGCGGCCAGCGGCAGGCCGATCAACGCGGCCAGCAGCAGGCCGCCGGCGTAACGGCGGTTGCGGTAATCCGGGTGCAGCGGCAGCAACAAGGCGGTCAGGCCCAGGCAGCCGGGGCCGAGCAGGCCCTTGCTCAAGAAGGCGACGCCGCCGCCCAGGCCCAGCAGCGCGCCGCCGAGCAAGGCGCGCCGGCGCAGTAGCACCAGTCCGGCCAGCCCCCAGGCCATGCCGGCCAACAGGGCGGTGTCCGTGATCATTTGATGGGCGCGCATCGGCAGGCCCAGGCAACCCAGCAGCAGCAAGGCGCCCCAGGCGGCGGCGCGGCGGCCGTACAAGGCGCCGGCGGAGACGGCGGTGCCGGCCAGGGCCAGCGCCATCCAGCCGCCGGCGGCCAGCCGCGCGGCGTCCGGCGCGCTGAGCCAGCCGCTGAACAATTGCATGGTGAAGGCGGCGCTGATGAAGAACAGCGGCGGCTTTTCCATGAAGGGCTCGCCGGCCAGCGTCGGCACGATCCAGTCGCCGGTCTGAGCGATATGGCGGATCAGGCCGAAGGTGTAGGCTTCGTCCGGCTTCCAGGGCTCATGACCCACCAGGCCGGGCAGCAGCCAGGCGACGGCGATGAGCAAGAACAGCCAGACGGGGATGGAAGGCAGGCCGGAATCTGCGGGCTGCGCGGCGTAAGGAGTGGAGAAACGCATGGAGTCCGCGGAAAAGTGGTCGTTAATTGTTATGGGAAAGGGGAGGGCGAGCCGTCCCGTTCATCACCTTGAGGCATGGCGACCGCGGGCTTCTGCCAGGAAGATCCGCGGCCGGACGGTAGAGTGTAGCGTTGTTTGCGCGCCAAGCAAACTTGAGCGCGGCCGCATCGGGGCGGGGGCGGTTTCAATTGTGCGGCGGGTCTTTAGGCCGCATCGAGTGCAGCGCGGACTTCTGCATTTCCAGGGCTTTGATCTGCATGCTCAGCATGCCCATATTCATGGTCAGCCAGCTTTCCACCACGCGCAATTCCGCCAGCTTGCGCTCGATCTCCTCCTCGCTCATCGGCGGCAGAAAGGGCTGCATGCCCGGCGGCGTGGCGGTTTGCCAGAACTGGCGGAATAGGGAGAAGGGGTCGTTGGGGTTGAATTCGTTGCTCATGAGCGGCTCCCTTGGCGAAGAAAAAACGGGCAAGCTGTGCTTGCCCGTTCAGTATATGCCTTAAATGCCAGGCAAACGCTTACTTGCTGTTCTGCGCGTCCACGGCGGCCAGGGCCACCATATTGACGATGCGGCGCACCGAAGCGATCGGGGTCAGGATGTGAGCCGGCTTGCTCATGCCCATCAGGATGGGGCCGATGGTCACGCCGTCGGAGGCGGAAACGCGCAACAGGTTGTAGCTGATGTTGGCGGCTTCCACATTCGGCATGATCAACAGATTGGCCGAGCCTTTCAGCGTGCTGTCCGGCATGGCCTGGTTGCGGATGCTTTCCACCAGCGCGGCGTCGCCCTGCATTTCGCCGTCGATTTCCAGATCCGGCTGCGCCGAGCGGATCTGGTCGAAGGCGGCGCGCATCTTCTGCGCCGAGGCGCTGTTCAGCGTGCCGAAGCTGGAGTTGGACAGCAGCGCGGCCTTGGGCGCAATGCCGAAGCGCTTGATCGATTCGCTGGCCATGCGGGTGATGCTGGCCAGTTGTTCGGCGCTCGGGTCGGCGTTGACGTAGGTGTCGGCGATGAAGATGTTGCCGGTGGGCAGGATCAGCGCGTTCATCGCGCCGGCCACTTGCTCCGGGTTGTTGTAGCCGAGCACGGTTTCAACGATGTCGAAGTGCTGGCGGTACGGCCCGTAGGTGCCGCAGATCATCGCGTCGGCGTCGCCGCGGCGCACCATCATTGCGCCGATCAGCGTGGTGTTGCCGATCACGCGACGGCGAGCCTGCTCCTGGGACACGCCCTTGCGCTTGGTCAGCTGGTAGTACTCTTTCCAGTACTCGGCGAAGCGCGGATCGGATTCGTTGTTGACGATCTCGAAGTCCTTGCCGGCCACCAGTTTCAGGCCCAGCTTCTGGATGCGCATGTCGATGACGCTGGGGCGGCCGATCAGGATGGGCTTGGCCAGGCCTTGGGTGACGATTTCCTGAGTGGCGTGCAGCACGCGCTCGTCTTCGCCCTCGGTCAGCACCACGCGCTTCTGGTCTTTCTTGGCCTGGGCGAACACCGGCTTCATGAACAGATTGGTCTTGTACACGAACTGGGCCAGTTGATCGGCGTAGGCGTCGAAGTCCTGGATCGGGCGAGTGGCCACGCCGGAATCCATTGCGGCCTTGGCCACGGCGGGCGCGATCTTGACGATCAGACGCGGGTCGAACGGTTTCGGAATCACGTATTCCGGGCCGAAGGACAGCTCCTGGTCGCCGTAGGCGGTGGCCACCACGTCGTTTTGCTCGGCCAGCGCCAGGTCGGCGATGGCGCGCACCGTGGCCAGCTTCATCTCTTCATTGATGGTGGTGGCGCCCACGTCCAGCGCGCCGCGGAAGATGAAGGGGAAGCACAGCACGTTGTTGACCTGGTTCGGATAGTCCGAACGGCCGGTGCCGATGATGGCGTCCGGGCGCACTTCCTTGACCAGCGGCGGCAGAATTTCCGGCTCCGGGTTGGCCATGGCCAGGATCAGCGGCGAGCGGGCCATGGATTTGACCATGTCCTGGGACACCAGCTTGGGACCGGACAGGCCCATGAAGATGTCGGCGCCGGCCATGGCGTCGGCCAGCTTGCGTTGGCCGTTGTCCTTGATCGCGTAGCGTTTCTTGGAGTCGTCCAGTTTCTCGTCGCGGCCTTCGTAGATCACGCCTTTGGAGTCGCAGACGGTGATGTTGTCGCGGTTCACGCCCAGCGCCACCAGCAGGTCCAGGCAGGCGATGGCGGCGGCGCCGGCGCCGGAGGCCACCACGCGCACTTGCGCGATGTCCTTCTCCACCAGGCGCAGGCCGTTGAGCACCGCGGCGGCGGCCACGATGGCGGTGCCGTGCTGGTCGTCATGGAACACCGGAATGTTCATGCGTTCGCGGCACTTCTTCTCGATGTAGAAGCACTCGGGCGCCTTGATGTCTTCCAGGTTGATGCCGCCGAAAGTGGGTTCCAGCGAACAGATGATGTCCACCAGCTTGTCCGGATCCAGCTCGTTGACCTCGATGTCGAACACATCGATGCCGGCGAACTTCTTGAACAGCACGCCCTTGCCTTCCATCACCGGCTTGCCGGCCAGCGCGCCGATATTGCCCAGGCCCAGCACCGCGGTGCCGTTGGAGATCACCGCCACCAGATTGCCGCGCGCGGTGTATTTGTAGGCGTTCAGCGGATCTTCCACGATGGCGTCGCAGGCGGCCGCCACTCCGGGGGAGTAGGCCAGGGCGAGATCGCGTTGGGTGGTGAGAGGCTTGGTCGGGGCAACCTGGATTTTGCCCGGGTTGGGGTACTGGTGGTATTCCAGTGCGCTCTGGCGCAATTGCTCGTCCATTCTCTGGGACTCCTGAGGTTGATCTTTAGGTGGTTGGTTGGTGTAAGAGAGTAACTACACATTATACGGGCTTAAGGGCGGGCGGGGCTATCGCCTTGTCGGACAAAAAACGCGATGGCGCATGCCATCGCGTTTTCACGCCTGTCAGGCGGATGCTAATTCACCATGCCCAGCGCGCGCGGCAGCCATAGCGAGATCTCCGGAATGTAGGTGACGGCCACCAGGAAGCCCAGCATGGTCAGCAACCAGGGCCAGACCGCCACCGTCAGTTCGGTGATGCCCATCTTGGTGATCCCGGAAGCCACGTAAAGGTTCAATCCCACCGGCGGGTGGCACATGCCCACTTCCATGTTCACCGCGATCAGAATGCCGAAGTGGATGGGATTGACGCCCAGTTTCACCGCCACCGGATAGAGGATGGGCGCCATGATCAGCACGATGGCGGACGGGTCCATGAAGTTGCCGGCCGCCAGCAGCAGGATATTGGTCAGCAGCAGGAAGGCGACGATGCCCAGGCCCTGGCCGGTCATCCAGGCCGCCATCGCCTGCGGAATCTGCTCGGACGCGAGCAAGAAGGAGAACAGCACCGCGTTGGTGATGATGTAGAGCAGCATGGAACTCATGGACGCCGCGTTCAGCAAGACCTTGGGCACGTCCTTCAGCCCCATATCCTTGTAGACGAAGACCGCGATCACGAAGGCGTACACCGCCGCCATCGCCGCCGCCTCGGTGGGCGTGAAGATGCCGCTGTAAATGCCGCCTATCACCAGCGCGATCAACAACAGCCCCCAGACGCTGTCGCGGAAAGCCTGCCAACGCTCGCCCCAGCCGGCGCGGGGCAGGCGCGGGTAGTCGAACTTTTTGGCGCGGAACCAGGTGGTCAGGCCCAGCAGCAGGGACAGGCACAGGCCGGGCAGCACGCCCGCCATGAACAGCTGGCCCACCGAGGCGGTGCTGACGCTCATGCCGTTGGGGCCGGTGACATCCATGCCGGCGGTGGCAATGCTGTACATCACCAGATTGATCGACGGCGGAAACAGAATGCCCAGCGCGCCGGAAGTGGTGATCACGCCGGCGCCGAAGCGCTGCGGATAGCCCTGTTTGACCATGGCCGGCAGAATGATGGAACCCACCGCCACCACGGTGGCGACAGATGAGCCGGTGATGGCGGCGAACAGCGCGCAGGACACCACGCCGGCCAGACCCAGGCCGCCGTACCAGTGGCCCACCAGGGTAGTGGCGAAGCGGATCATCCGTTTGGCCACGCCGCCGTGCATCAGGAAGTTGCCGGCCAGGATGAAGAAGGGGATGGCCATGATTTCAAACTTCTCGATGCCGGTGAACAGCTTCAGCGCCACCGAGGTGACCGGCACATCCGTCATGGTGAACAGGAAGGTCAGCACCGTCAGGCCCAGGGAGATGGAAATCGGCATGCCGGTCAGCATCAGCAGCATCAACAGGCCGAAAATGATCAAGGCGCTCATGGGCGGCCTCCGTGATGCATATCGTGGGGGTGCATATTGTCCAGCTGCTCGTCGCCGTCCAGGCCGTCCACATGGCCGTGGTCATGCTTGGGCAGCGAGCCGGTCCTGAGGAAGTTCCAGGCCACTTGCAGGAAGCGGAAGCACATCAGCGAAGAACCACAGGGAATGGCCAGGTAGACCAGCCACATCGGCGCCTCCAGATCCGGCGAGGTTTGATCGGTGTGGGCGATGTCCCAGACGAAATCCGCGCCCATGACGGCGACGGTGCCGGTGAACAGCGCGCCGGCCAGCAGGCCGAAGACGATGAAACGTCCGCGGCGTTTGTCGCTGAGCCGGTTGATCAGCACATCCACGCCGACATGGATGCCGGTGCGCACGCCGTAAGCGGCGCCGAACTTGGCCATCCAGACGAAGAGGTAAATGGTCAGCTCCTGCGCCCAGGACATATTGATGTGGGCGAGCAGCGGTTGCAGAGTGGCGATGCCCGAACCGTAGCGGTGCAGCACCGCGGTAAAGGTGATGAGGGTGGCCGCCCCCATCAGGCAGGCGATCATCCACTCCTCAAGGTGATCGAGGAATTTCAACATATCTGTCTCCGCATGGAACAAGAGCATGCTTGAGGGCATGCTCTTGAACCGGGCTGGCTTTATTTGGCCGGATTGAAACCGGTTTCTTTATAGATCTGGTTTAGCAGATCCTGGCCAATGCGGCCGGCCATCTTGGCGTGGACCGGCGCCAACGCCTTTTTGAAGGCGCTGCGTTCCTGCGGAGTGGGGGTGTAGATCTGGGTTTTGCCGGAAGCCTTGATGCCGGCCAGCGCGCGTTCGTTTTCCTTCTTGGCGATATCGTTGGCGTAGGTGGACGCATCGCGGATCGCGCTGTCCAGCTGGGCGCGCACGTCGGCCGGCAGGCCGTCCCAGAACTTCTTATTGACGATGACGGCGTAGCCGAGGAAGCCGTGCTGGGTCAGCGTCAGCTGTTTTTGCACCTCATAGGCCTTGCTGGTGTACAGATTGGACGCTTCCAGCTCGGTGCCGTCCACCACGCCGGTCTGCAGCGCCTGATACACCTCGGAGAAAGCCATCACTTGCGGCAGCGCGCCCAGGGTGCGCATTTCCTCTTCCAGCACCTTGGACGACTGGATGCGGATCTTCATGCCCTTGAGGTCGGCCGGGGTGCGGATGGGCTTGTTGGCGGAGAAGTTCTTAAAGCCGTTGTCCCAATAGGCCAGGCCCTTGATGCCCTTGCCCTCCAGCTTGCCCAGCAACTGCTTGCCGATGGGGCCGTGCATCACCTTGTTGACCTGGTCGTAGTTGTCGAACAGATAGGGCAGATCGAAGACCTCGAACTCCTTGACCCCCAGCGGGCCGAACTTGGCCAGGCTGGGCGCCAGCATCTGCACCGCGCCCAGCTGCAGCGCCTCCAGTTCTTCCTTGTCCTTGTACAACTGGCTGTTGGGATACACTTGCACCTTGACCTTGCCCTTGGTGCGTTCCTCAGCCAGTTTCTTGAAATATTCGGCGGCTTTGCCCTTGGGGGTGTCCGGAGACACCACATGGCTGAATTTGATGAGGATCTCGCCGGCGGCGTTGGCAACGCCGGACAAGGCGAACGCGGCGCAGAGGGCCACGGCGGCAGTCTTCAGTTTCATTCTCTATCTCCATCGTACTTGTATAGTGTTGTATGGAATCCACCAATCCCTTGGCATTTTATGGCCGGCAAAAGCGATTTGGCCGGCGCCGTGGGCGGTTTTTCCTTATGCGCTGTCCTTGTGGACAGTCTGCTTGTTCCGTGTAAAGTAGGATTTCCTATTTCTTTCAACTATTAGGGACTTCCGCATTAGGGCTTTCCCTAGAATGCCATGCAGATAAAAAATTTATTGTCGCGCCGTTCCCCCGGCATGCTCTGGCTCAGCGCCGGCGCGCTGTTGCTGGCCCTGCTGTTGGCGCTGGGCAGCCTGTTCTACCTGGTTTACCGGGACTGGCGCGACGAGCAGCAAGACAATCTGATCCAGGAAGTGCTGTGGCTGGAGCAGTCCTTGCGCATGTATCTGGAAGGGCAGCAGGAATGGGCTGAAAATCTGGGCCGGGAAATCGAGGACGGCAATATCGACAGCCAGCGTTTTGCCCGGCAAGCCGCGTTTTACCTGCGGGGCAACCCGGAACTGCTGAGCATCGAGCAGGTGGACGTGGACGGCAGGGTGGTGCGCGACCAGCACGGCACCCGCCGCGACGGCAGCGTGCTGACCGGAGAAACCTTCGACGCGCTGTGGCGCGCCAACCGCCTGCTGCGGCCCAGTTACGGCGAACCCTATCAGGGCGGCGACGGCAAATACCGCTTCGATCTGGCCGTGCCCATCGTCCACGACGGCAAACCCCTGGGCGGGCTGAGGCTGGCTTATCAGATGGACCTGCTGTTGTTCAACCAGGTGCCGTGGTGGATCGCCTCCAAGAACTACATCAGCATCCAGGATTTGAGCGGCAAAATCCTGGCCAGCAAGTTCGATCCGGCGGAGCGTCCCGGCACCCTCTCGCATCAGACCAGCTTCGATCCCCCCGGCTACGGCCTCTATCTGCACGCGACCAGCTACCGCGCCGGCCTGGGGCTGACCCTGCCGGTGCTGTCCGGCCTGATCGCGCTGCTGGTCAGCGCGCTCTTGTACGCTGCCTGGCGCATCCGCCGCCATGTGCGCGAACGCGCGCACGCGGAACAGGCGCTGGCCAAGGAAGTGTCCTTGCGCCAGGCGATAGAAGACTGCATGAAAAGCGGCCTGGTGGCTTTGGAGGACGAAGGGCGCATCGTGCGCGTCAACCGCGCCTTCTGCGACATGTTGGGCTTCGGCGCGGACGAACTGGTGGGTCAGGCGCCGCCGCATCCGTTCTGGCCGGAGGATGACCACGCGGCCATGACCGCGGCGATCGCCGCGGTGCGCGACAACCGTCAGCCGGAAGAGGGCTTCGAACTGCGCTTTGCGCGCAAGGACGGCGAATTCATCGAAGTGCGGCTCTACGCCACCCCGTTGGTGGAAGCCGACGGCAGCCAGCGCGGCTGGATCGCGTCCCTGTTCGACATCACCGAGCGCAAGCGGCAGCGGCTGGCGCTCAACGCCTCCCATCAGCGCTTCCTCACCGTGCTCAACGGCCTGGTGGCCGGCGTCTGCGTGATGGAAGAAAGCGGCGGCCTGTTGCTGTATGCCAATCCGGCGTTTGCCCGGCTATGGCTGACGGTGGAGCCGGACGGCCCCTGCTGCGTGCTGCTGCCCGGCCTGCAGGAACAGCCGGAACAAGACGAGTACGGCCTGGAATTCACCACCGACGGCGGCGGCAGCTGGTTCCAGATGCACCGCCGCCGCATCGACTGGGTGAACGGCGAATCCGCCTGGCTGGCCATCCTGGCCGACGTCAGCGAAGACAAGGCGCGCGAAGGGCGGGAACTGGCGCAGCAGGAACGGCTGCAAAACACCTCGCGCCTGATCGCCATGGGCGAAATGGCCTCCACGCTAGCGCATGAACTGAACCAGCCGCTGACCGCCATCAACACCTACGCCGCCGGCGTCAGCCGCCGGCTGCCGGCGGAACTGGAACTGCCGGCCGGCGTGCGCGAAGCGATCCAGGAAATCGCCGGACAGGCCAAGCGCGCCGCCCAGATCGTCAGCAGCATCCGCGCCTTCGTCAAAAAGCACGAGCCGCAATTGCAGCGCGTGGAACCGGGGCCGGTGGTGCTGCGCGCCGTTGGCCTGGCGGAAGGCCTGGCGGTCAAAGCCGGGGTCAAGCTGCAGGTGGAACAAGACCCGGCAGGCTGCCTGCTGGACATGGACCCGGTGCTGATCGAGCAAGTGCTGCTCAATCTGATGAAAAACGCCATTGAAGCGATGCAGGAAGCGCAGACCAAGCGGCCCAGGGTCAAGGTCCGCACCTCCATCGGCACCGCCTTCTGGCGGGTGGAAGTGGTGGACAACGGCCCCGGCCTGTCCGAGGCGATGAAGAGCAATCTGTTCACCCCGTTCTACTCCACCAAGCCGGAAGGCATGGGCATAGGCCTGAACATCTGCCGGTCCATTGTTGAATTCCACCGCGGCGAATTCGGCGCCAACAGCACCGTGGCCGGCGGCTGCGCGTTCTGGTTCACCCTGCCGCTGGCCAAGTGAGGGCCCTGCCTCCGCGCCTCCGCATGGGACAGAGAGGGCAGGCGGCGGATGGGGGCGGTGAAGGCCCGTTTTGAATAAGCCGCTGCCGGGTCCGCGTCTGTTTCCCGGCGGCGGATTGGCTTATGCTGTGGCGGCGCGCCGGAATGTCCGCCGCGCCCGCCTTCCCGCATCCGACAGGAGCCCGCCATGTCCGTTTCCATGTACCAAGCCTCCGTCCCGGCGCTGATCCGGGGCCTGAACAATCTGTCCGCCATCCTGGACAAGGCCGCCGCCGACGCCGCCGCGCGCAACATCGCGCCGGATGTGCTGCTGAACGCCCGGCTGGCGCCGGACATGTTCGCGCTGACGCGCCAGGTGCAGATCGCCAGCGACAGCGCCAAAGGCTGCGCCGCGCGGCTGGCGGGCGTCGACGTGCCCAGCTACGCCGACGACGAAGCCAGCTTTGCCGATTTGCAACAGCGCATCGCCAAGACCGTGGCGTTTTTGCAGGGTTTTAACGCTGCGCAGATCGACGGCAGCGAAACGCGGGAAGTGGTGCTGAAAGTGCGCGGCGACGAGATCCGCTTCAGCGGACAGAACTATCTGCTGGGCTTTGTGCTGCCCAACTTCTACTTCCACCTCACCGCCGCCTACGCCATCCTGCGCCACAACGGCGTGGCGCTGGGCAAGATGGATTACTTGGGCGGCGTGTAGTCCCGGGCGGGGAGCCGCCGCAGCGCTGGCCAGCGCTGCAAAAACTGCTTGTCCATCAGCCTGCGCTCAAACACGGCGGCGTTGCCATGCCTGGGATTATGGCGCAACACGCCGTTCATTAAATCGTCCAGACCGCAGGGAGCCAGAATCCGCACGCGGTCTTCCTCATCCAGCCAGGCCGCCACGGAAGTGGCGGTTTCCGGCCAACTAGCCACCCCGTCCGCCAGGCTTTGTAATGGCGGCAAGGGGCGGCCCGGCTCCTGTTCGCGCCAGAGGTGCACCGCCGCCTGATTGCAGACTTCCCAGTTCAAGCTTGGCAGCGCAGTGCGCAATTGGGCTTCCAATTGATGCTCGCGCTCTGGGCTTAAGTCCGCGGGGTCGAAGTAAACCAGATCTATGTCCGGGATAGGTGTGGGCCGTGCATGGCCGCACAGCCGGTCCCAAACCAGGCTGCGGATGGCTCCGGCGCCGATGGCCCAGGAGGATAGGCCCAAGGCGCGCCCAGCGCCAAGCGCCTCCATCAGCCACGGCTGCCCGCGCAGCAAAGCCACTAACTGCCGCTCATGCTCCATCGGCTTGCGCCGGGGCCTCCGGCGTCAGGATGGTCTCCTGCGCCAGCTCCAGCTTCTCCGGATAGTCGCGGCTGTAGTGCAGGCCGCGGCTCTCCTTGCGCAGCAGCGCCGAACGCACGATCAGCTCCGAAGTCTGCACCAGATTGCGCAGCTCGATCAGATCGTTGCTGACGTGGAAATGGCGGTAATACTCGTTGATCTCCTCGGACAGCAGGCGGATGCGGTTTTGCGCCCGCATCAGCCGCTTATTGGTACGCACAATGCCCACATAGTCCCACATCGCCCGGCGCAGCTCGTCCCAGTTGTGGGAAATCACCACCTCCTCGTCCGGGTCCGTCACCTGGCTGTCGTCCCAGTCCGGGATCTTGGGCAGCTTGATTTCCGGCGCGGCCAGGATGTCCGCCGCCGCCGCCTTGCCTATCACCAGACATTCCAGCAAGGAATTGCTGGCCAGCCGGTTGGCCCCGTGCAGGCCGGTGCAGGCCACTTCGCCCACCGCGTACAGCGCGTCCACATCGGTGTGGCCGGTCAGGTCCGTGACCAGGCCGCCGCAGGTGAAATGCACCGCCGGCACCACCGGGATGGGCTGTTGGGTGATGTCTATGCCCAGCTCCAGGCAATGGGCGTAGATATTGGGGAAATGCTCGCGGATGAAATGGGCCGGCTTGTAGGAAATGTCCAGGTAGACGCAGTCCAGGCCGTGCTTCTTCATCTCAAAGTCGATGGCGCGCGCCACCACGTCGCGCGGCGCCAGCTCGGCGCGCGGATCGTGCTCCGGCATAAAGCGGGTGCCGTCCGGCAGCTTCAGGATGCCCCCCTCGCCGCGCACCGCCTCGGTGATCAGAAAGGACTTGCTGTGCGGGTGATACAGGCAAGTGGGGTGGAACTGCATGAATTCCATATTCCCCACCCGGCAGCCGGCGCGCCAGCCCATGGCGATGCCGTCGCCGGTGGCGGTGTCCGGGTTGGTGGTGTACAGGTAAACCTTGCCGGCGCCGCCGGAGGCCAGAATGGTGTGCTTGGCGGCGATGGTCACCACCTGATCCGCCAGCTTGTCCAGCGCGTACACCCCGTAGGCGCGGTTGCCGGGCAGGCCCAGCTTGCGCGAGGTGATCAGATCGATGGCGATATGCTCTTCCAGCTCCGTGATATTGGGGTGGGCCTTGATCTTCTGCCCCAGCGTGCTGGTCACCGCCGCGCCGGTGGCGTCCGCGGCGTGGATGATGCGGCGGTGGCTGTGGCCACCCTCGCGGGTCAGGTGATAACCGGTGCGGTGGGTTTCATCCTTGGTGAAAGGCACGCCCAGCGCAATCAGCCAATCAATGGCTTCCTTGGAATGCTCGACGATGAAGCGCGTGGTCTCCTCATTGCACAGCCCTGCGCCGGCAATCAGCGTATCGCGGATGTGTTCCTCCACCGAATCCTCGGTGTCCAGCACCGCGGCGATGCCGCCCTGGGCGTAAGTGGAACTGCCTTCCAGCAAATCGCGCTTGGTAATCAGGCCCACCTTGCGGCTTTCCGCCAGGTGCAAGGCCAAGGTCATCCCGGCCAGACCGCTGCCGATGATCAGAACATCAAACTTGAGCATGATGAAATCCTGCAGGACGCAGAGTCGAAATGGATAGGCAGCGTAGCAGACTTCATGCTGGTGTGACAGATGGGGGAGGGGACGGGCGGGCGTAGGTCAAATCCAGGGGAAGGGGCGTGGTTATAGGGATTGAAAAGGCCTGCCTAGCGCCGTATTCGCCGTAAAGCGGGGGGCTCATCGCCGCCGTTGTGCTAGCGTCTATCTGGGAGGGTGCCGCGGAACGACGCCAGCGCCTTGCCTCCCGGCCCCAAGCACGTGATAATCCGGCCGTGCTGTGCATCAGCACCGGAATTAGCGTTCCGAGGCAAGAAGGCGGACAGCCGCACATGCGGCATCCCATGTCCGAACACACCATAGATGCGTCTACTCTCAGGCGGGTCATGGTGGGAGCGTGCTTGCACGCGCCGGATCCTTCTTGCCGGTAACGCTAATCCTGCCATGTCCCCGCCGCCTCCGCTTAGCGTCGGAGGGCGGGCATAAAGCTCAAGAAGGAGTTGCCATGACTAGCGCCACTCAAACCCTCCACAGCCCATCGCTGTCAACTTTGCTGTCCCTGCTGAAAAGCTTGCGTCGGCAAAATCCCTCACTACACCCGATTGACCCGCTGTTGCCGCAGCTTGACGAATACGACGAGCGCTTCCATCACAGCGCCCAACTGATCTGCCTGGAACTCGGCCAGGTCAGCCATGCCTTGAGCGCGCTTGTTACCATGCTGGACCAACCCAACTTGGACACACTGAAGTGCGAGCAGCTGTATTGCCTGCTGGAGCCCTTCGCCCGCCGCTTGCAGCAGACCACGATGCAAATGCAGGAACTGGCTTAATCCTTCCAAATGCTCAAAGCCCCGGATGGGGCTTTGGGCTTATTACGGCTTGGGTTTGGTTCGGTTTTTGTGCATCAGGCGGCCGCAGGACGAGTCTGCCTTTTGCGCCAGCGGATTGATGTCGCCGCTACGATTCTCTGTGCCTGACTCCAGGCCTCGTAGTCCATTTCTAGCTTCGCGTCCTTGCGCGTCGGGCAATGCCCGTGGAGGGCTAGGTGGTTGAGACGGAGGTGGAGCAAATTATTTTGAATAGAAATTCATCTAGATTGATATTGATGCTGTTTGTAGATGCTTTTGTTCAAACCGTGATCTCTCTTGCCAAGTCGGAGAGAAGTAAAGCTGTTTTGTATATGGCCTCTGACATCGCTGCTTGTTTCTTCTCATTCTTATGCCAGTCCGCGCTTGTTATCAGGCTGGCTTGCATGTCAATAAGAACATTTACAATCGCCATCGGCAAATATTTTTTGCCTTTATAGTTTGTAATTAACTGGTTTGTGCTGCTAATGGCTTGGTTGATTTCTATGTCTGTGATGCCAGTATTTGATCTGGCATTTAATATTAAGGTGGTGATGTGATCAATCCAAACCTCATCTATGTTGGCCATGGACTTTCCTCGATGCTAGCATACATAAAACATCTGTTCGCGCGTATGGGGTGTTCGGTGCTAGGTAGCACTCAAGCATAGAAATGCGTTGATGTAATTTTTCAAATCGAAATCTATTTAAATGACTGTTGGCCTATTTTGTCGGTGCATTAAATTTTAAATGTGCTTGTTTTTCCATGTGATGATGTCAGGGGCGCCATCCCTTTCCTTGGTTGTAATGCTTTCTACTTGATTATCATCAGTGTAGTGTAAGTCATAACGGATAGGGTTTTGATGTCTGGATCCCTGCACGTAAATATGCTCGACTAAATTTTTTTCATTAAAGGAGAATGCCTTAAAACCGTAGTCGCCCCGTGTTGATATGCCTACGCTTACTTCTAGATCGCTGGATAGTTTTTTAATGGCTGTCAGAGAAACAAGCTCGGGCTTTTTGCCTGGCTTGTCAGTGAAGTCATAATGATGCGCTCGGCGAATAATGATTTCAGAATTTTTGTATGATATGAGGTTTGCGGTTAACCTTGCAAAGTCAGGGTCTTCTTTCTCAGAATCTATTGTTAACACAAGCCTGTCATCGATGAAGCCCGCGCTTTCAACGCCATTTTTTCTAGCTTCTAATGGCGATGTGAACTTCTTCTGTAGCGGTTTTCCCGGGTTTTCTTCTAAGAGCTCGTTGAAGAAACGTTCTGGAGTATAGAGTATGCCGCGGGAGTACTTCCATTCTGTGATATTGCTTACTAAGTGAACGGTAGCGTTAAGTGCATCTGTGTCATTTTTTAATGAGGCTAGTTCCCTGGTTAGATTTTGCCTCGTACTGATGGCGTGCTCAATGCCTGGAAAAGTGTTCTTCATGTCTACGGAGAAAAGACTTTTGGTGGTGACATTAATTAATGGCCTAAAGGTAAATTATTTTTCCTGTTGGTCGAATAAAGTCGTCTTCACGACTCTTTGAGTACCCGCAAGGGATTTTCCCAAATTTGTATATGTCAAGTAGACGACTGAAAAGCATTTTCTTTATGCCAACACGTTTTGTGAAGTATCCCTCAATGATGATGTGTACGATGTCATATCCGATATCGTCATTGAGATTTTTTAATCCATGTGTGTCTTCGAATGGCTTCAGTTTTGGTTCTGTTTTTTCGTTAAAATATTGACGAGCTTCTTTAGCGACTGTATTCCATTCCTGATACTGATTTTGGAATTTTTTGTTGAGCATTGTGCTTAGTTGTGCTGCGGCTTCTGCTCTAATGTCCTCCCACTCTTCTGAGTGAATCGATTTTTCAAAAATGGCAACTCCTTTGCACAGGGTCGCATCGATGTTGATATCTGTTTCTTCAGTGTCGAAATTCTCAAAAAAAGATATCGTATCAAGTGTTTGAAATAGGGTATGAAGTATTTCTTTTTTCATTCTGAACACTTTCTATAGCTTGTTCTTTCCGCTAAAGTTCCTTTTGTACTGTAGATTCTCTGCAATGTTAAACCAAATTGGCCAATCCATTCTATTAGGTTTGGGGCATGGTTGTGGATATTTATATCCCCTGGCAACTCAATTGAAATAAAGCGCCTGATCTCTGGATGTTGTCGTGCAGCTCAGAACTCCTTGCTCTGATGCCGATCAGGGATTGCCAGTGTCGGCCGTGTTGGCTGCGTCGGCAATGATTTCGCGCGCATGACTCTCTGCCTGATCGTCCATTTCCAACGACAGCGCACCTTGCTTGTCGGTCAGAGCTTGCGGGGTGCCTAGGTGGCAGGTTTGGTAGTAGTACGCTGCTGTTGGTCCAGTCGGGTCCGGAGTGGGCTTGCGAAGCGGGTTAGGCGGTACTGGCCCCAGTTGGGCACTTTGACGCCACGCACGGCTTCGGTGTGGACTTGGGCCAGCGGCACGAAGCTGTCCGGTTCAAACTGAGAGTGCATCACCTGTAGGTTTTTATTGTGCTGGATTGTTTGCAAAAGCAAATCTAACCATCAAGAGAAGTACCAGCTTATAAAGCTATTGAAGTCTTTCCATTTCGCAGAAAGAGCGCCTTGCTTTAATAGATAGATGTCCTCGAAATTTACATCCAAAACGGCTTCATTATTTTTGTCATAAAGATACATGCCTTCACTTTCATCTGTTGTCAAGGCGAGATAGTTATCTGGTATCTCGTGTACGTCTTTGATGTATTCAGTTTGATCTGGTATTGCTGGGATTGCTACGTCGTCAATGTCGAGTAGCTCTGGTTCGTCTTTGGGGCTGATAAATACCCCCTGGTATTTTAGATAAAACTCTCCAAGCTGAGAGTCTTCACTTACACCAAGGTTTTTTAACGCGGTAGCCGCAGATGCAGGGTTGGTGCGAAAAACATTAACTTTTCTAGAGGCTAAAAATTTTTCTACAGAACTTGGGATCATGGTGCTTCCTTGCTTTAAGTTTTGCAGCCTTTTTTGAATCTATTCGATCCTTCCTGTATCGCTTCTTGCTGATGCTGTAAGCGGCGGCAGATGTCGTTCTTATTAGGGGTGTGGGTGATGATTTATCGCGTCTAGCCCCAGGCAAGGTAGTC
The DNA here is from genome assembly GCF_057808735.1 of Chromobacterium sp. FG89. Taxonomy (NCBI): domain Bacteria; kingdom Pseudomonadati; phylum Pseudomonadota; class Betaproteobacteria; order Neisseriales; family Chromobacteriaceae; genus Chromobacterium; species Chromobacterium sp. FG89. The sequence goes on from NZ_JBMDIQ010000035.1 coordinate 22,759, forward strand.
TATTTCCAGCACCAGCGCGCTTTGCTCGTTGGTCAGAGCCTGAGGAGTGTCCAGATGGTAGGTGTGGTAGTAGTACGCTGCCGCCGGTTCGCTGGGTTCCAATGCTTGCTTGGGGGCCAGGTCTGAGTCGTAGAGGTTAGCCCCAGCTCGGCATGTTGACGCTGCGCACGGCTTGTGGGGCTGGTGCAGAGGCTAGGTACGAACAGGATATGGCCGCCTGCTCGTACCTAGTTTTAAAGTCCAGTACGTTGCTCCAGTAGATAATTATCTGTTTGGTAAAGTGTTGGTGGCACTTCGGGTTAAACAGAGCTATTTTGCTTTGATCAAAATTTAAAACTTATTGTGGGTAATGTGTTTTTTTGATTAATTTTGGGTTTGTAGGCTACTGAAACATACGGTCCAAATCAGTAAAGTTTGTCGCAATCTTTGTCATGTTGCCAAAAAAAGGCTCTTCCGAGCAGTCTGCTTCATTGTTGTGATCCCAATAATATATTTCCCCTTTGTTATCATCGGTGCAGCTTAAAAGAAGCAAACTACCACTTGAGTCATGTGCAATGGGAATGTATCCAAGAGGAATGCGGTCTTCATACATCGTTATTGCATAATCAAGGGTGCAAGAAGCTAATGGGGTAGAATGCGCATAAAAGTACTGTATGGAGATGCTTTTTGTTTTTGTTTTTATGGAGCTCGGCTCTGGCTTGCCTCCATTGTGTTTTGACAAAAACTCTAAATAATCTTGGGCTGGTGAAATGTCAAGTTTTCCAAAAAAATCTATCAAAGTGGTCGTCGATGGCCTTTCTTTAAAGCTATAAGCTTGGAGCATCTGCTGCTTTTTTCGTTTGTCGAGCTTTGCTCCATGTTTGATCAGAAAATCCAGCTCCTCTGAACTAATTCCAAGGGGTAGATATTGTGTCATTTTATCTCCTGTATTTGGTGTTGAGTGTCAGATGGATCGTATGGTTGCATTTACTTCATTAAAGAAAATTCTTGAAATTTAATATTTAACTTATGGGTTTGGCAGATTGTTTTGAATGATTCTGTTGTGAAAAAAATATGTGGGTTGTTGATGTCTCTTATGATGAGGTCGTCTTGAGTGATTTTGGCATCTTTTTGGATTTGAATTTTATAATCGTCAACGCGCTCAAAAACTGCTTTCCTGTTTAGTATTATTCCAGCATGGGCATCAATTGTATGTGCACCTATTTTTATTCTGCAAGGGTGTATTTCCATTTGGGGGCTTATGACTTCGCCAATACTGTTAATGGCATGGTCTGAAAAAATTGGAAATGCCATTGTGGGCTCAAAGTAGTCGTAATTCTTTATGGTTTCTGGGGTGAAAAAAGACTGGGCCGTAACATTTAATGGGTGGCCATTTTTAAAATTATTACTTTCTATTCCAAGCATAAAATGATCTAAAATGACTCCGTTGGGGTCTTTCAGGTCTAGCAGAGCGTTTTCGCATTTCCCTGTGGTATACACACTATATATTTTCATCGCTTTGCTTTCGTGTTTTGACCTTTGGGGGATGGAAGGTGATGCGCAAGTTAGTTTTCCTGAATTTAGATCCACTCTTAATTTTAATTGTTCCCCAGATGCTTACTGTGTGGCCTTGACTGTGCCACACTTTAGTCTGTTACGGCCAACCCTGTTGGCCCCTTGAAATAACCCGTCCAATCTCCGGGTCATAGTTGCGGTGATGGTTGTAGTGCCGCCAGGATTTTTGGTACTGGCCTTGGAAAGGGGAGCGGATGCCGGTCTTTCTGGCGGCGTCGGTGATGATTTCCCCCGCTTGCCCCCAGGCCTGGTAGTCCATTTCCAGCGCCAGCGCGCCTTGTTCGCCGGTCAGCGCCTGCGGGGTGCCCTGGTGGTCTGTGTGGTAGGAGTACACCGCCGTCGGTTCGCTGGGTTCCGACGCGGGTTTGCACGGTTGGTCTAGGTCGGAGTCGTAGGGATGGCGCTGGCTTCAATGTGGCACTTTGATGTCTGTGCATAGCCCAGTGTGAACCAGGCTATTAGGCTTTTATCCCTGCTACTAACAAGCTTTTCGATTGAAATTTAAAATCATGTTGATCAATATTTACGTGTGGCAAGAAACTTTCAAAGTTATTGGCGGGAAACTCGTTGGTGGGCTAAATTTATATTTCACAATTGCTTATTCTGCATCAAATCCGAGCAACGAAAATGATATTTCTGAAATGAGTGGTGTTTTATAAGCAGTAAAGTTTTTGCAAATAATGGATAGCTGATGGTCGTGACTGTTCACAATGTAATGATGGTAGTCTTCTTTTGCTAAATCCTCATGCGACCATTCTTTGATGGATTTTATGTGTTCTGAGACCCAGTCAGAGTCGATGGCTTCGTATATGGATGACCTATATTCAAAATCATCAGGGAGGTAGGGCTTGGTTTTGCTATGTACTTGTGTTGCAATAACGTCGGTAAATTTGACGCATCCTGAGTGGTGTAGCTCTGGTTCAGCATCATCATCCCAGCATTGAAAAATAGCGTACGCTATATTCTTTTGGTGTGCAGTAATGATGTGGAATTGAGGGTTTTGCCAAAATGGAAGTTCTATTTCAATGATTTTCATGATTTTGCTTTAATGCCTGGGGCTCTTGGGGGTGCCTTGGTTGGGCAGTCCGTTTAGTTTTAGTCTTCTATTTAAGTCTTTAACCTTGTCTAAGCAACTGCTTTCATCAATTGCGTTTATCTTATTTGCCTTGGTTTCTTTTGCAATCAATAAGCGGCTATTGCCATCTCTTGCGACCCACTGTCCTTTGACATTTATAACACTGATCGGTGGAAAGTTTGCTACTTGACCGGGGCCATTTCTAATGGCGCTCTGCATCGGAACTTTCCCTTGAGGGGTATCAAATCCTGGATTGACACTAATTTGCGCAAAATTAACCTCTTTAGGTGAGAGTGATATAATTTTTGGAGCACATGGGTCATCGCATTTTTCACAAGCACTAGCAGTTGGTTTTTTGCTGGCACTGGTTTTCTTTTTGGCAAGCCCCAGTGGGTCTACCCATTCAAGAGGGTTCGGTGCGTAACTGTGAGTATTTATTCCACCCATCAACCCAATCGGATCCCTCGAAATAAACCGCCCAATCTCCGGATCATAGTAGCGATAACGGTTGTAGTGCAGCCCGGACTCTTCATCCTGGTACTGACCTTGGAAGCGGAAGGGATTGCGGATGCCGGCCTTGTTGGCGGCGTCGGCGATGATTTCGCGCGCTTGCCCCCAGGCCTGGTAGTCCATTTCCAGTGCCAGCGCGCCTTGTTCGTCGGTCAGCGCCTGCGGGGTGCCCAGGTGGTCGGTATGGTAGTAGTACACCGCCGTTGGTTCGCTGGGTTCCGGCGCCGGCTTGCGCAGCGGGTCCTGGTCCGAGTCGTAGGGATGGTGCTGGCTCCAGCGCGGCACTTTGACGCCGCGCACGGCCTCGGTGTGGACCTGGGCCAGCGGCACGAAGCTGTCCGGCTCAAACAGGTAGTGCACCGCTTGTTCGTCCCGGGTTTCAAAGGCCAGCACGTCGCCGTCCCAGCCGTAAAGCGTGGTCTGGCCGGCCTGGGTTTTGGCGATGCGGCGGCCCAGCGGGTCGTAGTGGTAGTCGGTGTTCTGGCCGTCCGGCGCGGTCAGGCGGGACAGACGGTTGTGGCTGTCCCACTCCAGTTTGGTGAGCGCGCCGTTGACGCGTTTTTCCACCAGATTGCCGCGACTGTCGTAGCGGTAATGGCGGCCGGCGTACTGGCTGAGCAGGTTGCCCAGTAGGCTGTTGTCCTGGTGGCCGTCGGCGGCCGGGGCGTTGTCCAGCAGGTTCCCGGCCGGGTCGAAGCGGAAGCTTTCCACGCCCTTGGGAGTGGCGGCTTCCAGCAGGCGGCCCACCGGGTCGTAGCGGTAGTTGAGCTGGCCGGCGCGGCTGTCCGCGATGCCGGTGAGCTGGCCGGCGACGTCGTACTGGTATTGGCGGTTCCACTGGGTGGAGCCCATCAGCCGCTGACTGGCCAGGCGGCCGGCCTTGTCGTAGCTCTGGTGCTGTTGCAGCGCATTGCCCAGCACGCGCTGGGTTTCGCGGTGCAGCTTGTCGCGCTCCAGGTTGACGATGTCGCGCTGGCCGAACAGTAGGCCGTGCACGTGGCCGCTGCCGTAGCTGAGGATGTCCACGCGGCGGCCGTCCGGGCGCACGCTGGCGACGCGGTTGCCCAACGGGTCATGCTCATGCTGCCAGCGGTAGGTTTCCTTGACGCCGGCTACGCTGTAGCCGTGGTGTTCTTCTAGGACATTGCCCACCGGGTCGTAAATCCAGCGCAGGCTGGCGTAGCGGTTCTTGGCCTGGTACAGCCGGCCGGCGGGGTCGTAGCCGAAGCTTTCCAGGCTGCCCGGCGCGCTGCGCTCGATCAGGCGGCCGGCGCCGTCGTAACGGTAGAGGGTGGCGACATCGCCTTCCTGTTGTTTTTCCAGCTGGCCGGCGGCGTTGTAGTGATAGCGGGTGGGGCTGCCGTCAAAACCGGTTTCCGAAATCAACTGGTCGCCGGCGTCGTATTCGAACAGATACTGGCGGTGGTTTTCATTGCGCAGCGCGGTCAGACGGCCCAGCTTGTCGTATTTGTAGGCCAGGCTGTGGCCGTTGGCGTCGGTGCGGGTTTGCAGCTGGCCGGCTTTGTCGTAGTTGTAATGGAAGGGACTGCGAGGTAGTTGGTTTGAATAACATGTAGCAATAGGGATTTGCTATTCGTTAAAAACATGTCTCCAATAATATTGGATGTATGGATTATTTGCGTTGAACAGTTTGTTTTGTTAAAGAGCTGGTAGTTAGCTTGTGACGCAGTTAAAAGGCGCAAGACTGCGCCTTGCCATGGGATTTATGGGAAGAAAGTTGTACCAAACTCCTTCACAGGAACCAGTTCCGCTCCTGGTTTTTTGAACAGGCCTGCAATACTTTTGTGTACAAGAAGCCAGCCTTCAGTGGTCGCCCCCATTTTGAAAAGTTTGCGTTCTGAAATTGGTATTAAGTCAAGCACTGCTTTTTTGAGGTGATAGCTAATGACTTCATAACGAATATCGCCAAAGCCAGTTAAAGGGTCTGGGGCGTAAAGGGACTTATCTCGATCCCAGCAATCTAATTTTTTTGTGAATGTTAAAAACCAATAGTTTTCATGCCAGACATCATTGTGGTCAATGTAAATGGCTGGTTGTAAAACTAAATTAGGTATTTCAATAGAAGATAGCTTTTCATATATTTCATTTTCAACTGCAATATCCGATCCGTGAAATATAATTTCCGGAGGCTTCTTGCTGAATAGATGCTTGTTTTTGCTAGTGGCAGCACCATTGTGGAACTTTAATGGCCGTCCACCTAGTGGCAGTGCCTCTGAGGTGTATGCAAGAGTTGCTGTGTCAGCATCTGCGGCAAGAATAGGACGACTTTCTGTGCTTTTATAACTTATGAAGTAATATTCGGAGTCGTAATTGTTCATGGTTACATGCCCGTTTTTAGGTTGTACCTTGGTATTGGTTTGGTGAGAGTTATATTTTCTTTTTCTTGAGAGTTGCTCTGGGTTTGTTGGTGATTTCTATGAACGGCACAAGATTTGGCATCTTTAAATCGTCCAACATTATCTACCCCTTTGCAGCCAACTCCTCCTGGTTGGAAAAAGTCAGCAATATTGGTAAGTCTGGCTTTGGCTGGTGCATTCTGAATCAGAAATAGCATATTCTTGCTAATTCCCTCCATGTCTTTTTTCAAGATGGAGCGTGCGGCAGGATTTTTACCTGGGCAATTTTCATGCATGTATTTTTTTAACTCCAGCACACGCATTGCAATGGCATCATGGTATGTGACTGGATGTGAATCATCATCATCTCTTTCTAATGCACTAGTACCCCCAAGGGGGGCTTTATGGTCACCCCTATGAGGTTGGACGCTCAAGTGGCAGGCTCCTTGTAGAGTGCTTGGGATATAAGTTAAATTAGATAGATCGTTGATGTCGTAGCCAAATTTTACTAATAAGTCGCCAATTTTACTTCGACTAATTCCCTCTGCAGATACTATGTGATGGGCCTGCATTTTTATACCAAAATGGCGAGGGTGATTTGGCATTTTATTTTTTTCGGTTTCTTTTGCCATCAAGTCTCTATATTTGGTTCCTTTTTTTATATTTCCTGTCATATTTGTATTAGGCATAATTAATTGTTCCTAATCTTCCACGAGGTGTTTGATGTGATGCGCTTTGGCAGCATGCGCACTTTCCATTTCTTTTTATGGTTTTCCGCTCTGCTTCGATAGTAGTCTTTGTCGAGCCTTTTACTTTAATGCCACGTGATCTGGCTTCAACTAGCTTGTCACCAAGTGAACGTAGTCGTCCTGCGATATCACAAAAATCTTCAATAAATCGTATTACAGCATCGAAGGCTTTTTTGGCATTCTCAAGTTTTTTTATGACGCTTGCCACTTTGGCGCTGCTTGCGGCAACTCGTGCAACAAGGGATGCGACTCTAACTGCCAAGCCCGCTCCGAGTGTAAAGATTGCCATAATAATAGTCAGAATTAACTCGGCCAGAAAATACGCAGCTCCCTTTCCCGCTAGATATGCATAAAAATTCGGTGGTATTGCTTCGAAGCATAAAGTGGCATAGGTTAGGTAGGAAAGGATGCTGTCATGGTCTTGTAGTAATTCTATGACCATATGGAAATTGCCACTATCTTTGATGGACTTTGCTAAGTCAGGATCAATATCCATTAATGTAGTGTCAATAAAGCGCTGAATAGGTTTGGGGTCGCCTTCGGCAATTAGATTTGGTAGGTTTAATATTTCATTTCTGTGTTGATATATTTTTTTGGTTTTATCCGTAATATCTTTTGCAGTTTTTGCATAGGATGCGGCTTGTGCCTTTAGTACCTCTGCTTGCGTTGTAATATTTTTTTTCTCTTTGTCTAATTCGGATTCCCACCATGCCCAGTTAAATAGAGTCTCGCTTGGATTGTCAATGTGCTTAACCGTTCGATTAACGCTATTGAATATGTCGTTCTTTACACCTACTGCATAAACACTGGTGGTGTCATAAGCATTTCCTGCGGCATCTTTAACTTTCCCCCCTAAAGATATCCATGTATCGGCTTGGAAAAGCTCAGCAAAATCTTCTCCCCAGCCACTTACCCCTGCTTTTGCTCCTGCTAACGCCGCATCAGCTAGAGAACCTATCGGATTTGTGTCCCATTCTTTTTGGAATGGCTTCATGGTATCTGTGAGGTTGAGATAAGCAGCATCTAAGCCTTGAATAATTATTTGACGTTCATCGTGTATTTCTTTTTCAGTAATTTGTGGCTTGGCCGTTAGCTCCGCCGCACCATCGTTATGTACATAGACGTGCTTAGGGTTGTTTGTGTTTTTGCTATCAGCCATGTTATGCCTTTCGCCCATCTATTTTTAGAGTTTTACTGATCGTCGTTCCGGCAACATCAAGCTTCATATTTCTAAGTGGCCAAGTCGTTTTCCATTCGTCATCGTAATGTGACGTGATTTTGACCCATGAACTGTCTTTATTTGGCAGAGCGGGAAGAGGTATTTGCATGCTGGCCGGGCCGGTGAGCGCGTGGCTGGCGCCCTTGACGCTGACTTCGCCCGGGCAGTGCACTTCGATATTGCCGCCCTTGAGCCGGATATAGCCGCCGCCGCTGGTCAGCAGGATTTCCTGGCCGGCGGCGATTTCCACCTTGCCCTTGCAGGCGGTGACGGTCACATCCTTGTCCGCGGTCACCTCGATGCTGTCGCTCTGCGCTTGCATCTGCACCTTGCCCTTGGCGGCGATCAGCTTCAGCGCGATCTGATCCTTGACCCCGGCGACGAACAGGCTGATGTGCT
>NZ_JBMDIQ010000036.1:0-25255 GCF_057808735.1 Chromobacterium sp. FG89
TGCGACCTGAAGGCGCAAAGCGCGATGGTGATGGCCAAGATCAACCGGCTGCCGCCGGACCAGCGCGCCGTGCTCTGGGCTCTCCACGTCCAGCGGGAAACCGAGATGGTCTATCTGACCACTCACACGCCCTGCCGCTTCGGCTACAAGACGGACCTCGACCTCATTCGCAAATGGGCAACCGGTGAAGGGCCGGGCTGCCGCGATCTGGGGGACCGGCACCACGTCAGCCACATGATGATCCACCGCTACGGCAAGGAGATCATCAAGCAGCTGGAAGGCAAAATGAACCAGGCTTATGCGACGCTGGAACCAAGCCTGGCCGAGGTTCTGACGCATGTCCGGCATAGGAAGCTCTTGACAGCGTGATGTTACAAAACTACCATATTTGCAGCAGCCCGAACCACGTCCATGGTTTGGGCTGTTTTGTTTTCAGGCCTCCTCAAGACCCTCTGCACATCCCCATAATGCAAGGGTTTCGCCCCAGATACCACATGAATAATCCGCCTGATTCATGACCTCGCCCCGCTCCTCGCGGGGCTTCTTTTTTGGAGCCTCAAATGCTGACCCTCACCCCCATCAACGAGCAGATGTGCTTCTGCATCCGGCCGGTCAACGTCAATCAGGACGGCTCCATCACGGCAACCGTTTCGCTGGGCGTCAACCGGACAACGCCTGCGGCTGATGGCCAGCCTGCCTCCTCTGCCTTCATCTCGTTTGCGCAGCAATGCCACTACATCTCGACGGAAGAGGCCGTGAGCGTGTTGGAGACCAAACCGAGCGAGAACGAATCGCTCAATGACGCCCTGTCCCGCGCCGTGTACACCGCGCTGAAAGCAAAGGGCCTGATCCAGTTCTGAAGGAAATAGCCGATGGCGAACCATACAAAGCTGACAGCTGAAAAAATGGCGCGCTTTCTGGAAGTGCTGTCGAACACCGCCAATGTTTCGGCGGCGGCCAAGACGATACGTGTGTCGCGCGGCCACCTGTACGAGGTCCGCGCCGGCAACGACGACTTCGCCGCCGCCTGGGACGAAGCGGTCAAGCTGGGCACATCGGCCCTCGAAGACGAAGCCGTGCGGCGCGCCATGGACGGCACGCTGAAGCCGGTGTTCTACAAGGGGCAGAAGTGCGGAACGATCCGCGAGTACTCCGACACCCTGCTGATCTTCCTGCTGAAGGCCCGCGACCCTGACAAGTACGCTGACCGCGTGCGGAAAGAGCTCTCCGGCCCTGGTGGTGGACCGATTCAGCAGCAAACCCAGTTCACCAGCACCGCCGAGTTCCAAGAGGTTCTGAAGGGCATCATCGACGAGGTCTGACCATGAGGGAGTTCAGCGCGAAGGAACGCGAGGCTGCACGCATCGCGGCGCGCGAGGACTTCTATTTCTTCGTGCGCTGGATGTTCCAGCAGCGCAAGAAATTCAAATGGCGCCGCGCCAGGCAGCACAAGGTGATCTGCGAAGCTCTGATGCGGGTCTTCCGTGGCGAGTGCAAGCGGCTGGTCATCAACATCCCGCCGCGGTACTCCAAGACGGAGATTGCGGTCGTGATGTTCACGGCCTGGGCGATGGGGAAGTGCCCGGATAGCGAATGGATTCACACCTGCTATTCCGGGAAGCTGGCAACCAAGAACAGCGCCGAGATTCGCGAGATTGTGCGCTCACCGGCATACCGGGAGATTTTCCCCGACGTCCACCTGCGCGACGACAGCCAGGCCAAGGATGACTGGGGGACAACGGAAGGTGGCGTCTTCTACGCGGTAGGCTCTGGCGGCACGATCACCGGCTACGGCGCCGGCAAGGTTCGCGACGGCTTCGGCGGTGCGATCGTGATCGACGACCCCCACAAGGCCGACGAGGCGCGCAGCGACACGATCCGCAACGGCGTTATCGAGTGGTTCCAGAGCACGCTGGAGAGCCGCTGCAACAGCCCTGAAACGCCGATCATCCTCATCATGCAGCGCCTCCATGAGCGCGATCTATCTGGCTGGCTGCTGGATGGCGGAAACGGCGAGAAGTGGGAGCACGTCAAGCTGAAGGCCCTGCAGGAAGACGGCACGGCTCTTTGGCCGGAGAAACACACAGTCGAGCGGCTGCAGATCATGCAGCGGGCAAGCCCCTACACCTTCGCTGGCCAGTACCAGCAAGAGCCATCCCCAGGGGACGGCAACACCTTCAAGCCCGACGCCATACCGATCATCGACGCAATCCCCGCTGGCACACGCTGGGTACGCGGCTGGGATTTTGCCGCAAGTGTGCCCAAACCCGGGCATGCGCCTGACTGGACGGCTGGCGGCAAGCTTGGGATTACGCCCGACGGCCGTTTCATCATCGGCGACATGGTGCGCATGCAAGGCGCGCCTCACGAGGTGGAGAGCACGCTCAAGAACACGGCCGACCGCGACGGCAATAGCGTCAAGATCAGCATCCCGCAAGACCCCGCGCAAGCCGGCAAGTATCAAGTCGCTTCCTTCGTCCGCCTCCTCGCAGGCAAAACTGTCAGCGCTTCGCTGGAGTCCGGTGACAAGGTGACGCGCGCCGAGCCGTTCGCGGCCCAGTGCAATGTCGGCAACGTGATGATGCTACGCGCGCCCTGGAACGACGCGCTGATCTCCGAGATGCGGGTGTTCCCCAACGGGATAAACGACGACCAAATCGACTGTCTTTCCCGCGCATTCCACGAACTATTCGGTGGCAACACCGGGATGCTCGACTACCTGCAGAAGCTTGCGCAGGAGGCCGAGGCCCGAGCCGCAGCAGCGCAGCAACAACAGGAAAACCCATGGCTCAACCCAAGATAACCCCCATCGAACCGGGACTGCTCGCCCGCGTGGTCGCCGGCGCGCGCTACATGCTCTCCGGCAATGTCCCCGACGAGTGGTTCGGGCCAGGCGAGCCGCCGGCGGCAACCGCACCGGATAGCGTCGCCGGGCGTCAGTCTGACTTCCGGACAGGCATCAACCTGACCAGCAAACCGCGCCAGGACGAAGCGGTTACTTTCGCCCAGATGCGCGCGCTGGCCGACAGCTACGACCTTATGCGCCTGATCATCGAGACCCGCAAGGATCAACTGGCCAAGCTGAAATGGACGGTCAAGCGCAAGGACAAGGCCGGCACGCCGGCGAACGAATCCGCCGAGCCGGACGCGCGCTGCGACCAGTTGGTCGAGTTCTTCCAGTCCCCGGACAAAGAGCACGACTGGAACACCTGGCTGCGCATGCTGCTTGAAGACCTGCTTGTTATCGATGCCCCCGCCGTCTACCCGCGCAAGACGCTGGGCGGCGCGCTGTACTCCCTGGAGCCGATTGACGGCTCCACGATCAAGCGGGTGCTGGACCAGGGCGGCAGGACGCCGGCGCCGCCTGACCCTGCATACCAGCAGATCCTGAAGGGGCTGCCGGCGGTCGATTACACCCGCGAGGAGTTGATCTACATGCCGCGCAACCCGCGCACGCATAAGGTCTACGGACTCTCTCCAGTCGAGCAGGTGATCACCACCGTCAACCTTGCGCTGCGCCGGCTGGCGTATCAGATGTCCTACTACACCGAGGGCGCCACGCCTGACCTGATTTTCTCTGTCCCCGAGACCTGGTCTGCTGATCAGATCGCGCAGTTTGAATCCTTTTGGAATTCGATTTTGGCGGGTAACGACAGTGAGCGCCGCCGGACTCGGTTCGTCCCTGGCGGCGTCAAGCCGTTCAACACCAAGGAAATCGCACTCAAAGACGAAATGGACGAATGGCTGGCGCGCATCGTTTGTTACGCCTTCAGCGTCTCGCCGCAGCCGTTCATCAAGGAGATGAACCGCGCCACCGCGCAGACCGGCGCCGAACAGGCACTGGCCGAAGGCCTCGCCCCGATGCAGGAATGGGTCAAGGCGCTGATGGACCGGATCATCCTCCGTCATTTCGGATGGAGCGACATTGAGTTCGTCTGGCACGAAGAGGAGTCGGTCAAGCCGCTGGAGCAGTCCGAGATCGACAAGAACTATGTCGAGGCGAAGATCCTGCACCCCGACGAAGTCCGCGCCAAGCGCTTCGGCCTGCCGGCGCTGACGCCAGAGCAGCGCGCAGACATGAACCCTGCCCCGCCAGTGGTCGATAACGGCCCAGGATCGGGGGCTGATGACCCAGGCGAAGCCGACGACGGCAAGGAAGATGACGGCGACAAGGAGGCGCTGGCCAAAGCAAAAAAAGCCATTCGCCCGATCAACCGCGAGCGGGCTGCGGTTGTTCGGGCGCGTGCAGCGATGAGTGGCGCTATTGAGCAGTTCCTCGCCGGCCTGGCCGAATCTCTCGCTGACCTGGCGCTCCACGGCGACACGGAAAAAGACGAAGGCGCAATGGACTACAGCCCGACCGTCTTCGAGGACGCGATCGAGCGCGCGCGCTGGGATTTGCTGGCGAAGCAGGTACGCAAGAGCCTGCGCTCGCTGGCGAAGGATGGTGTCGCCGCCGGCTTCGGCCAGCTCGGCGCGGATCTTGGCGACGTGCCCGCTGATGTCCTTGCACAGGCCAACCAGAACGCAATCGCCTACGCGGACAGCCGCGCGGCCGAGATGGTGGGCATGCGCTGGGTGGATGGAAAGCTCGTGCAGAACCCTGACGCCCGCTGGCGCATCGACGAGACAACCCGCTTGCGGGTCAATGAGCTGGTCACCTCCGCGACGGAGAAAGGCTGGTCCGCTAGCACGCTGGCCAACGCCATCGGCGAGGACCATGTCTTCGGCGCCGCCCGCGCGGAGATGATCGCGCGAACCGAGTCGGCATTCGCTGACGCCGAGGGCAACCTTGCAGCCTACGTAGAGAGCGGCGACGTCGAGGGCGTGGAGTGGATCACCGGCGCCGGCTGCTGCGCCGCATGTGCAGCCCTGGACGGCCAGAGGCGGGCACTCGGCAAACCATTCCCCCATGGCCGCGGGACCGCACCGGCACACCCGCACTGCCGTTGTGACGTTGTGCCGGTCCTTATAGACGAATAACCCGGAGAAGTGAAGATGAGCAAGAAAACCCTGTACGGTGCAATCTCGAAGGTGGAGGAGCTGGACGACGGCACCCTGAAAGTGTGGGGGATTGCCTCGACCGAAAGCGAGGACTCGGACGGCGAGATCATCACCGCCGCGGCGATGAAGGCCGCCCTGCCTGATTACATGAAGTTCGGCGCTGTGCGCGAGATGCACCAGCCCAAGGCCGCCGGCACCACGCTGGAAATGGAGGTGGGCGACGATGGTGTCACCAAGATCTGCGCGCACATCGTCGACAGCGAAGCGATCAAGAAGGTGCAGAAAGAGGTCTACAAGGGCTTCAGCATCGGTGGCCGCGTCACTGGTCGCGACGAGCTGAAGAAAACCACCATCACCGGCCTGCGCCTGGCCGAAATCAGCCTGGTTGACCGCCCTGCCAACCCGGACGCGGTGATCACATGCTTCAAAGCGGACGGCATCGACCTGCTGGACGAGCCGCTGGCCAAGGGCCTGTATAGCGTCAGCCGCTTTGCTGACTTGCTCGATAGCCTGGGCTATCTGGTCTCCAGTGCCGAGTACGAAAAGCAGTTCGAGCAGGACGACAGCCCGATTCCCCTGCAGATGCGCGAGTGGCTGGCCCAGGGTGCGGAGCTCCTGAAGGCCATGGCTTCCGAGGAGGTTGACGAGTTGCTGGCCAGCCTGCAGTCGGCGGTCAAGTCGGCCAAGCCGGAAGACCTCGCCAAGGTGGATGGCGGAGAAGATGACCTGGCCAAGGCCGGCCGGCGCAACAGCAACACCGACCAGGCCACCCTGAACCAGATCATGAAGCTGCTCAAGGAGCTGGGCGCCGAGGACACGGATGACGACGATGCCGACAAGGTGGCCAAGGCCGAGCAATTCGGTGAACTCACCAAAAAGGCCAACGACCACGATGCGCTGCTGAAGGCCTGCGGCGCGGCCGGGTGCGCCGAGGGCGAGATCGCCGCCGACTTCGTTGCCAAGCTGGGCACCGAGCGCGACACGCTTGCCAAGCGCATCAAGGAACTGGAGGCCACGCCGGAGCCCGCGAAAGCAGCCTTGAAGGCCCTAACCAAGGGTGACGATCTCGGCGGCGGCGCTGACGATACCCCGGCGCCCCAGGTGCAGAACGGCGACGGCAGCACGAACGAGGTCGCCAGCCTGATCAAGATGGTCCATTCCGGCCGCCGCATCGGCTGACCAACAAAGCGTTAAACCCGACCCGCCCAATGGCGGGTTTTTTCATGTCCTCACAGGAGCAAACACGCCATGGGCGCGAATCAAACTGAAGAAACTCTGGAACTGATGAAGGCTGCACAATTGAAAGTGCTGCCGGACGAAATCCTCAAGGCCTACACCCAGCCGAACAGCCCTACCTCCGGCCTGCAGGCCTACGATCTGGAAGGCCCGTCCAAGAAGCTCTACCCGATCATGACCCCGCTGCGCAACAGCATCCCGCGCGTTGGCGGCGGCTTCTCCACCCAGGCAAACTGGAAGGTCATCAGCGGCATCAACATCGGCAACCAGCGCGCCGGCGTGTCTGAAGGCCGTCGCGGCGGCGTGATCCAGCACCAGTCCGCCGACTACTTTGCCGCCTATCGCGGCTACGGACTGGAAAACAACGTCACCTTCGAAGCGAACTACTCGTCGAAGAACTTCGAGGACACGAAGGCCCTGGCAACCTCCCAGACCCTGGAAGCCACCATGGTTGAGGAAGAGCGGCTGATCCTTGGCGGCAACACCTCGCTTGCTATGGGCACCACCCCGACCCCGACCGTGATCGCCAGCAACGGCGGCGGCAACTTGCCCGCCGGCAACTACTCGGTGATTTGTGTCGCCCTGGGCGTGCAGGCCTGGCTGGATGCCTCCGGCCCGAACAATGGCGCCATCGGCCAGGCGTTTGATCCGGCATTTAGCCGCGTGCCCGGCCAGATCAGCCGCAACAACGCCGACGGCACCGTCGAGACCTTCGGCGGCGGCTCGGCGCAAAAGTCGGCGCCGGGCTCCGGCACCACCTCGGGCACCACCGGCTCGCTCACCGCCACCGTTTCCGCCGTGCGCGGCGCGGTCGGCTACGCCTGGTATCTGGGCGCGGCCGGCGCGGAGAAGTTGGTCGCGCTGTCCACCATCAACAGCGTGGTGCTGAAGGATGCCCCGCAGGCCACCGCGCAGCCGGCCAGCGAACTGCAGGCGAGCGACAACTCCACCAGCCAGCTCGATTTCGACGGCCTGATGGTGCAAGCCTTCAAGCCCGGCAGCAACAGCTATGTGAAGGTGATGCCCACCGGCAACGCCGGCCAAGGCACCCCGCTGACCAGCGACGGCGCCGGCGGCATCGCGGAGTTCGAAGAGGCGTTCGCCTGGTTCTACAGCCGCTACCGCCTGAGCCCGTCGACGATCTACGTCAGCACCCAGGAACTGCTGAGCGTCACCAAGAAGATCATCGCCAACGGCGGCGCGCCGCTGCTGCGCCTGTCGATCGATGCTTCGAATCCGGCGACCATTTCGGCGGGCGCCGTGGTCGGCGACTACCTGAACAAGATCACCGGCCAGCGCGTCAACATCCGCGTGCATCCGAACATGCCGGCCGGCACGGTGTTTTTCTTCACCGAGCGCCTGCCCTACCCGCTGGCCAACATCGGCAACATCGTCCAGATGAAGATGCGCCAGGACTACTACCAAATCGAATGGCCGCTGCGGACCCGCCGCTACGAGTACGGCGTTTACGCTGACGGCGTGCTGCAGCACTACGCGCCGTTCTCGATGGGGATTATTTGCAACATCGCCAAGGATTAACCCCTGATGCCCGGCCATGCCGGGCAGCACCATCACCAAGGAGATTTACACATGGCCAAATTCAAATGCCCGGTGGGCGTCAGCTCCGTCAGCGTGGGCGGCGAGCAGTTCAATGCCGACGAGGACGGCTTCATCGAAGCGCACGACAACCTGGCCGGCCTGCTGGAACCGCACGGCTTCGCGCGCGAGAAGGAACCTAAGTCGCCCCAGGGCGAACCCGAGCAGGCCGCGCCGACCGATGTAGCCGTAACTGACACGGCCACCACCGGCACCGAAGAGCAAACCCAACCGCCGGCCCCGCAGCAGGAAGAACAGAAGCAGTCCCGCCGCAAGGCCGCCGCCGCGCCCCAGGGCGAACCCGAGCAGGCGCAGGAGTAAGCCATGCTGACCACACTGGAGAACGCGAAAGAATGGCTGAAAGTAGCCGATAGCGACAGCGATGCAATGCTGACGCGGCTGATCACCGCCGCCAGCGAGTTCATCGAAAACTGGTGCGGTCGGCGCTTCGCCAAGCAGGAATACACCGAACGACGCGACGGCCACGGAAACGACGTGATGGTGCTGGGCGCATGGCCGGTGTCCCAGGTTTCCAGTGTGGTCATCGACGGCCAGCCGGCGATCTTCGTCTTCGACAAGACCAAGGTCGCGCTGCTCGGCGGCAAGCGATTCACCCGCGGCCGCATGAACGTCCTGATCACCTACCAGGCCGGCTATGACACGACCCCGCCGGACATCGAGCAAGCCTGCATCGATCTTGTTGCCTTGCGCTTCAAAGAGCGCGACCGCATCGGCCACCAGTCCAAGAGCCTGGCCGGCGAAACGGTGACGTTCTTCATCGGCGATCTGTCGCCCGCGGCGCGCGGGGTGCTGACCCAATATCGAAAGGTGGTGCCGATATGATCCGACACGAGATTGTGGGCGATAAGCAGACAATCGAGTTCCTGCGGCAGGTCCACCCGCAGGTACAGCGCAATGTCGAAGCCACCATCGGCCGGCTGACGCTGAAGCTGCTGGCGAAGGTCAAAGCGGAAAAGCTGTCCGGCCAGGTGCTCAACGTCCAAACCGGCCGTCTGCGGCGCTCGATCAACCGGCGCATCGCCGGCGCGGGGACGACTTCGATTGCCGGCTTTGTCGGCACCAATGTCGAGTACGGCCGCCGCTGGGAACTGGGATTTGATGGCACCGAGACCGTGCGCGAGCACCTTCGGCTGGTCAAGCAGGCCTGGGGCAAACCCATTGCGCCGCGCATGGCCACGGTGAAGGCCCACACACGCAAGGTAGAACTGCCGGCACGGTCGTTCCTGCGCTCTGCGCTGACGGAAATGGAAGGCGAGATCGTCAGTGCACTGTCTGAGGCGACACGGAAAGGGATTCAACGCCGATGAACCGAGAGCAAATTTACGCCGAGCTGTTTGAGCGGCTGAAAGCCATTCCCGGGCTGCGCACCACAAGCCGCAAGCTTCGACACTGGAGCGATGTGGATTCGAGTCAGCAGCCCGCTCTTTTCCAGGCTCAAGGGCGCCAGATAGCCGCGCCGGGCGATCCAGCGCGCGGCGTTCCGACGAAGTGGACGCTGCTGGTCGATGTCTACGTCTACGCTCGCACCGACGGCGACCGTGTGCCTGGCACCGTGATGAATCCGCTTCTTGATGCGATCGAGGCCGTGACCAAGCCCGACAACCCGGTGCAACGCGTCCAGACGCTTGGCGGCCTGGTTGAGCGCTGCTGGATCGAGGGCGACATCGAAACCGACGAGGGCACCCTCGGCGATCAGGCGGTGGCCATCGTGCCGTTCCGCATCCTGGCGACCTGACGGCGCCGCATTTTCACCAATCCAGCCCGGCCATGCGCCGGGCTCTCTCGTTTATGGAGACTCCACAATGTCGCAATTTGGATTCGGCTCGGGCATCCTCTGGGCCACCCCGCAAAAAGACGCCCTGGGCAATGTCATCGCCAACCCGACGCCGATCATGGTAGGCGTGATGCAGGAAGGCAGCGTCGACATCAACTTCGAAAACAAAACGCTGCACGGCCAGAACCAGTTCCCAGTCGCGGTCGGCCGCGGCAAGGGCAAGATCACCGGCAAAGCCAAGTTTGCCCAGCTTTTCGGCTCCATGTTCAACAGCATCATTTTCGGCCAGACCCTCACCGGTGGCCTGGTGACCGCAAACTACGACACCTCCGGCCAGGCCATCCCGGCATCCCCGTCGCAAGTCACCGTCAGCCCGCCGAACGGGGGCACTTTTACGCGCGACTTCGGTGTCATCGGCAGCAAGGGCTTGCCGCTGAAGCGTGTCGCCAGTGCACCGACTGCCGGCCAGTACATGGTCACCGCCGGCGGCCAGTACACATTCGCGACGGCCGACGCCGGCAAGACGGTATTCATTAACTACGAATACACCGTCGACACCGCCAGCGCGCCGGATGCAACCAAGTCCACGGTAATGAACCTGCCCATGGGCTCCGCGCCGGCGTTCACCGCCGACCTGTTCATGCCCTACCAGGGCAACAGCATGAAGATCACGCTGTTCTCTGCCATTGCCGGCAAGCTGAGCCTGTCCACCAAGCAGGACGACTTCCTGGTTCCGGAGTTCGACTTCGAGGCCTTCGCCGACCCGATGGGCCGTGTCATCTCCTACAGCCTGTCCGAGTAACCCACCAGCCCGGCCGCCGGCCGGGCGCTCTGGAGCGTAAAGCATGACCGAGATCGTCAAAGTCAAAGGCGTCCCCGTGACGCTGGGCGACAAGAAATACATCATTCCGCCGCTGAACCTGGGCGCGCTGGAGCAGTTGCAGGAGCGGCTTGCCGCGTTCACCGGCGGCATTGACGCCGCCAGCGTAGGCACGGTGCTGGATGCGGCGCATGCCGCGCTGCTGCGCAACTATCCCGACATCACCCGCGACGACGTTGCCGCCGTGGTCGACGTCGGCAACATGGGCGAGGTGATGGAAGCCGTCATGGATGTGTCCGGCCTCAAACGGAAAGCCATCGAGGCCGAGGCCGCCGCGGGGGAGCTGACGGGGAAGGCCTAGAGGGCTGGGGCGAGATTTACTCCCACATCATCGCCTGCACCGGCTGGAGCTGGGAATATATCGCCGAACACATGGACCTTCCCCGGCTTGAAGCTATGAACACCTACTGGCGCAATCACCCACCTCTGCACCTGATGGTTGCCGCATATCTTGGCATCAAGCCTGAGCCAAAGAGCACGGCAGGAGGCCAGCCCGATGACCAGCCCGATCTGGTCGCCCTGCTTGCCCAGTTCCCGCAAGCGGGGATGCAGGGTTAGAATCCCGACGTCATCAACAACGACGGGAGTGTTAATGTCAAAAGTAAAAATCCATGCAGGTGACTTTCGTACTGGTGATTGCCAATTTACCGGTAGCGCCCTTTCTTTTCCCTGGACATTGGGGGATGGACTGTTGGGGCAAAGTCTCAACCTCAGGATTGAACTAGAGCATGTAGAGCAAGCTAGTGAGGATAGTGTAAAAAAATGGGGCGGGACTGTCGGCTGGGGTGCTGTTGGTGGGGCACTGCTTGGCCCAGTTGGTTTGCTGGCAGGCCTCTTACTTGGAGGTCGAGGAAAGGAGATCACGTTTATTGCTGTCATGAAAGATGGCAGAAAGCTCCTTGCGACCACCGATCAAAAAACTTACACAAAAATCCTAGCTCTCGCATTTAAGTAGCAGATTTTAAAGCCCACTCAACCTACCCGCCACTCGGCGGGTTTTTCTATTCAAGGAACCATCATGCAGGAGCACGAGAAAGGTGTTCTGTACTTGGTCGTAATCGGCGCCGTAATTGGCCTTGGCAAGCTGCTCGTGAGCTCGGAAAAGATCACCGGCCGCCTGGCGCTGGGCCGGGCCATCCTGGGCGGCGCGACATCCACCGTTGCCGGCGTCGTGCTGGCGCAATTTCCCACCATCCCCCTTCCTGCCCTCATCGGCGTGGGCAGCGCACTGGGCATCCTGGGCGCCCAGTTCCTGGAGGCTTGGCTGAAGACCCGGGTCAACCAATTGGAGCAAAAACCATGAAGACCAGTAACGGCGGCATCAAGTTGATCCAGGGATTTGAAGGCCTGCGCCTCAAGGCCTACCAGGACTCGGTAGGCGTCTGGACCATCGGCTACGGCCACACAGGCCCGGACGTGACGCCGGGCATGCTCATCACCCAGACCAATGCCGACGCGCTGCTGGCGCGCGACTTGGAGCGGTTTGAAGCCGGTGTCGCGCGGCTGGTCAAGGTGCCGCTGAACCAGAACCAGTTCGATGCGCTGGTCTGCTTCAGCTTTAACTTAGGCCTCGGTGCGCTGCAGGGCTCTACGCTGCTGCGATTGCTCAACGCGGGCGACTACGCCGGCGCGGCCGCTCAGTTCCCGCGCTGGAACAAGGCCGGCGGCAAGGAGCTGCCCGGCCTCACCCGGCGCCGCGCCGCCGAGCAATCCCTCTTTCAGGCCGCTTAACCAGCGGTCTTTCTCTTTTGGTGGTCTAGATGAGCAACGATATCGAAGTTCGGATTGGCTCGCGCACGAGCGATCTGGAAGCCGGCATGGGCCGGGCAACCCGAGTTATCGCGGACTCGATGTCCGATATCCGCCGCCAGCTCGACGGCATCGGCAATATGTTCAACAGCGTCATCGGGCTGGCCGGCGGCGCTGGTCTGGCGATGCTTGGCCGACAGGCCGTTGGCGTCATGTCCAATTTCGAACAGTTGGAGATCCGGCTCAACTCGGTGATGGGCAGCGTCGGCAAAGGCCAGGAAGCATTCGCCTGGATTCAGCAGTTTGCCAAAGACACGCCGTATCAGGTCAATGAGGTCACCCAGTCTTTCATGCTGCTGAAGAACATGGGCATCGACCCCATGGGCGGCGCGATGAAGTCGATCGCCGACCGCGCGGCGCAGACTGGCGGCGGCTTCGAGACGCTGCAACGGATCTCACTCGGCCTGGGCCAAGCCTGGACGAAGGGTAAGCTGCAAGGCGAAGAGGCAATGCAGCTGCTGGAAGCCGGTGTCCCAGTCTGGGACATGCTGTCAAAGGTACTCGGCAAGACCACCGCGGAAGTCCAAGAGCTCTCCTCTAAAGGCCGGCTCGGTCGTGATGTGCTGAAGGCCCTGATCGACGAAATGGGGCGTTCGTCCGAAGGCGCAGCGGAAGCCCAGATGAAGAGCCTGGGCGGCATGTGGTCGAACTTCATCGACAACATCGAAGGTGCGCTGAACCGCCTGCGCAAAGACGGTGCGCTCGATCCTCTGAAGTCGATGATGTCCGAGATGAACGCCGAGTTCGAAAAGCTCGAAAGCAATGGCACCCTTGCCCGCTGGAGCTCCGAGCTTGCCGAAAGCATCAAGGCGGTCGGCAGCGGCATGGCCAGCGCCAAGCAGTTTGTTTCGGAATATGGCGACCAGATCAAGTTCCTGGCCGGCGCCTATGTGACCCTGAAGGCGGCCCAGGCCGGCAGCAACATGGTCAGCCAGTTGACCGACGAGATGCGCGCGCGCGTTGCTGGGATGGCCGCCGCGAAGGAGAAAGCAGCCGCTGACCTGGCCGCCGCCAATGCTTCCAGCATCGCAGCAAAGCAGGCTCTGCTACTGGCAGAGAGCGAGAACACCGCCGCGCGCGCGGAGCTACAGCGAGCTGCGGTGCAGGTTGAGAGTTGGCAAGCAGGCCTTCTCTATGCCAAAGCCGAAACCGACTTGGCAGCACGCACTAAATTGACGACTCAGGCCCAGGCAGAGCTAACTGCGGCCCTGGCCGCACGAAGCACGGCAGTTGCGCGCGCGACGGCTGCCACTGATGCCCTGGGCCGCGCCAGTGCAGCGGCCACCGCAAGCACGAAAGCGGCCACCGTTGCACAGGTCGCTTTCGAACGTGCAACAACCGTTGCCGGCCTGGCCGCCGCGAAGGAGAAAGCAGCCGCTGACCTGGCCGCCGCCAATGCTTCCAGCATCGCAGCAAAGCAGGCTCTGCTACTGGCAGAGAGCGAGAACACCGCCGCGCGCGCGGAGCTACAGCGAGCTGCGGTGCAGGTTGAGAGTTGGCAAGCAGGCCTTCTCTATGCCAAAGCCGAAACCGACTTGGCAGCACGCACTAAATTGACGACTCAGGCCCAGGCAGAGCTAACTGCGGCCCTGGCCGCACGAAGCACGGCAGTTGCGCGCGCGACGGCTGCCACTGATGCCCTGGGCCGCGCCAGTGCAGCGGCCACCGCAAGCACGAAAGCGGCCACCGTTGCACAGGTCGCTTTCGAACGTGCAACAACCGTTGCCGGCCTGGCCGCGCGCGGCTTCTCCACGGTAATGAGCATGCTTGGCGGTCCTGTCGGAATTGCCATCATGGCGCTTGTCGCCCTGGTCACCCACTGGGACGACGTCGCGGCCGCCGCCGGCAACGCCGCAGCCAAGTCGCGCAAGGCTGCCGACGACATCAAGCAAGCGCTGTCCGATGTCGACGTCTCGCGCATGCGCCAAGGGCTGAAGGAGGCAACGGACGAATACAACCGCCTCAAGCTGAAGCGGCAGACATCCGGCGGCAACCTGACCGTTGACCAGCGCGCGCTCGGCGCTGCCGAGGATGAAGCCCGCGGTCGGATGCTGCTCTACCAGAAAGGCTTGGACGACGTCCAGAAAACTCAGGCCCAAAATGCCTACCAGCCAATCTTGGACAAGTACAAGGGGGAAGATCCGGAGTGGCGCAAGCAGCAGGAAGAGAAAAAGGCCGACAGCACCGCCAGCGGCCCGCCGAAGCTGCTCGACGAGAAGGAGAAGAAAAAGCGCAAGCCGAAAGAGGAGTCGCGCCTCAGCGAATGGAACAACGAGCTCGACTCGAAACGCCTTGATGCTGAGATGTCCGGGAATAAGCTTTCTGCCCAGGCAGAGGCGGATTTCTGGCAGCAGAAGCTGGCGCTGACCAAGGCAGGCAGCAAGGAGCGCGAACAGGTCGTGCGGCAACACACCCATGCGCTGCTAGCAATACAGCGCGAGGGCGACCGCAACGCGAAGGAGCTGGAGCAGGCGCAAATGGACGCGCGCCGGCAAGCGCAAGACACTGCCCTGCAGATCGACGAGGCCGCATATCAACGCGAAGTTGAAATGCTTGGGTTGTCGGCGCAAGAACAGGAATCAGCACTGATTGCCTTCGAGCAGCGCCGGCTTGAGATCAAGCAGTCTTTCCTGGACCAGCGCATCGCGACGCTGGAGCGCGACCCAGACCACAACATCGCTGAGGTTTACCGCTTGCAACAGGAGCGGGAGCAGGCCGAAATCCAGCACCAGGCCAGGCTTGCGGAGATCAGGGGCGCATCCGCAAAACCGGGATACGACCGCTGGCAGGGTGCGGAGGACGACACGAGCAGCATGTACGAGGACGGACTTCAACGGATGCTGCAAGGCACCCTGTCGTTCAAGCAAGCAATTCAGGGTGTTTGGGCAGAGATTGGGCGCATCATGGTGCAAAACTTGGTGTTGAGGCCAGCCGCCGAACTTGCCGGAAAATACACACGGGAAATAGCCCAAGAAAGCGCTCATCATGCAGCCTTGTTCGCCATCGAGCAGGGATGGCTTACCAAGAAGCTGGCGATCAAACTGGGCCTGATCAAGGCGGACGCCGCCGCCACCGCAACGGGGGAAACCGTCAAAACCGGCGCAGTCGCCGCGGGCGAGGCGGCTCGAACTGGGGCGACGGCAACCGGCACGCTCGCGCGCCTGGGACTCAAGGCAATGGAAGCGGTGAAGTCCATCATGCTCAGCGCCTGGGAGGCCATGGCCTCAGCATTCAAGGCAATCGTCGGAATCCCCTATGTCGGACCAGTCCTTGCTGTTGGCGCTGGTGCGGCGGCCTTTGCAGCCGTATCTGGAATCGCAAGCAGGGTCAAATCCGCGCGCGGAGGCTACAGCATCCCGCGCGGCGTCAACCCGATGACCCAGCTGCATGAGGAGGAAATGGTGCTGCCGCGCGGTGAGGCGGCTGTAATTCGTGGGCTGGCAGGCCGTGGCGGTGGCGCCGGCAGCGGCGAAGAACCCGCCTCTCCCTCTTCGGTTTTCCAGGTGACCTACAACGACCACAGCGGCAAACTGACCCAGCAGGATATCGACGACAATGCCCGGAAGATCATGCGGGCGCTGGAAAAACAACATCGCAACTTTGCAAGGAGCAAGCCATGAGCAACGTCATCACCTTCCCTAGCCATGCTGCCCGTGATTGGGCAGGAATTGAGCGTTTGCTGCGTGAGGTGATCCTTGAGGGCGGCGGCGACCAGGATCTTTTCGGCTTTGTTGTACGCCGCTTGAAGGCCGACTACCACGCTCTTGCGCAAACATTACCCGTCCCGGTGCCTGATGGCATGGCAGAAGCCGCTGAAACGATTAATGCCTTTCACCAAGAGAACACCGCCAAGCTGCTGTTCAGTCTCTCCAAGGCTTATATCGAGCTGTACCAGCATGGGGCGCGCTGATGTCGAACGCCATCTTCCCAACCTTCCCCGGCTTGGCCTGGGGGGTGGTCAAGGCTCCGCAGTTCACGACGCGCATTCAGCGCGCCGCCAGCGGTAGAGAGCTGCGAGCGTCCTTGACCGCCTACCCCACGTACACGATCCGGCTGTCGTTCGAGTTCCTGCGCGCTGACGAATTCCAGCAGCTGCTGGGCTTCTTCCTGGCGCGGCGTGGCGCGTGGGACTCGTTCCTGTTCACGGACCCTGATGACTGCCAGGTGACGGACTATCGGATCGCCGCCGGCGACGGCAATCGCAACCTGTTCCAGTTGCTGCGCCCCTGCGGCGGCTTCATTGAGCCTGTCGAGAACGTCAACACGATAACCGAGGTCAAGGTCGGAGGCGTGGCGAAGGTCCAAGGCAAGGACTACACCGTCACGCCCACCGGCATCCTTGTCTTCAACCCGGCGCCCGGCCCTGGCCAGGATGTGACGTGGACGGGGAGCTACTACTACCGGTGCCGCTTCAAAGACGACTCCGCCGATTTCTCAAAATTCATGCAACAGCTCTGGGAGTTCAAGAAGTGCGAGCTCGTGGGGGCGACTGGAAATAAGGTCTGACACATGCGCAATGCAAGCCCTGCCCTGCAGGCCCTGCTGAACTCCGGCAGGGCCTTTTTCATGGCCGATCTGTACACCTTCACGCTGGTCGGCGGCGCCATTGTCCGGTACACGAGCGCCGACGTGGACCTTGCCGTCAATGGGCAGTCGTTTTCGTGCAAAGGGCCGCTATTCAAGCGCGGCCGCACGCGGCTGACTCTGGGCCTGGAAGTGGACACGCTCGATCTGACCCTGTACGCGGACAGCACCCACACGATCAACGGCGTGCCGTGGCTACACGCCGCGCGCGTCGGCGCGCTTGATGCTGGGGCCGTGCGCCTGGAGCGCGTGTTTGCGACCGACTGGACCGATACCAGCGCCGGCAGCATCCTCCTTTTCGAGGGGCGCATCGCCGACGTGAAGCCGAGCCGCACGGAACTGCGCTTGACGGTGAAATCCGAACTGGAGCTGCTGGATACCCAGATGCCGCGCAACCTCTACCAGCCCGGCTGCCTGCATACCCTGCACCAGGGCGGTTGCGGCATCTCGAAGGAGGCATTTGCCATCAACAGCACCGTCAACGGTGGCAGCACCGTCAACCGGATCAACTGCTCGCTGACACAGGCAGCCGGCTATTTCTCGCTGGGAACCATCCGCTTCAACAGCGGCCCGAATGCCGGCGTGATCCGGTCTGTGAAGGATTACAGCCCCGGGGTTGTGACGCTGTCCGCCCCGCTAGTCATGCAGAGCAACCCGGGCGACAGCTTCACGATCTATCCCGGCTGCGACAAGACCAAGGCAACATGCCAGTCCAAGTTCAACAACGTGATCAACTTCCGCGGCCATCCGTATGTTCCGGCGCCGGAGACTGTTCTTTGATCTTGAAGCACGCATATTCCGCATTCATAATCCATAACCCGTTTTCATAGGAATGGACAAATGATTGAGCAGCAACTTGTTTTGGCTGGGGGAACCACTCCCGAAGAAGCCGCAGAGTCTTTGAGCAAGAAATTGATGCCATATCTTCAGCTTGGCTGGGCGCTCCACGGCCAAACATTTACGATTCCAGACCCGCGATCCATATCGGGATCGCCATTTTTCACACTGGCTCAGCAGGTAATTAGATCATTCTAATACCCTAGAGAATTTGGAAACCAAGGCACCTACGGGTGCCTTTTTTTATTGCCAATCGCCATGCACAAAACCGAGCAAAAACAGCGCGCCGCCGTGGTGGCCGAGGCCATGACCTGGCTAAACACGCCGTACCACCACCAGGGTAACGTCAAGGGCGCTGGCGCCGACTGCGCCTTCCTGCTGATCCGCGTCTTCCATGCCTGCGGCCTGATCCCCGACATTGACCCGCGGCCCTACCCGATGGACTGGCACCTGCACCGCGGCGAAGAGCGTTATCTCCGCTGGGTTGAGGAATACGCCCGGCCGGTGGAAACGCCTCAGCCCGGCGACATTGTGGTCTACAAGTTCGGTCGCTGCATCAGTCACGGCGCGATCGTCATTGACTGGCCAACCATCATTCACGCCTACGTCGGCGAGGGCGTGGTGCTGACCGACGCGGAGAACACGCCGCGCCTACAAGACCGGCAAGCCGGCTTTTATTCGATCTGGGAGGAGTAGCGATGGGCGGTATTTTTGGAGGGGGCGGCACCAAGATTTCGACCAGCGCCCCGGTCGTGTCCAGCCTGCGCATGCAGACCTCTGCCTATGGCCGAGCCATTCCCCTGATCTACGGCAAATCGCGCGTCGCTGCGAACGTGATCTGGTATGGCGACTTTGCAGCTATAGAGCACCGTAGCTCCCAGAGCGCTGGCGGTAAGGGTGGCGGTGGCGGGTCGACCGTTGAATCTGTCTCGTACACCTACCGGGTGGCCGTGCAGCTTGGACTCTGCGAAGGCCCGGTCCGCGGTGTGAACTATGCATGGGTAGGTAAGAAAGCCGGCGGCCTTGAGCAATGGAACCTGTCCCAGTTCAATGGCAGCTACAGCCAGCAGCCCATGGGTTATGTCCAGAGCCGGCACCCGGACCAGGCACTAGCCTACCGTGGCACAGCCCACGTCAGCACCGGCGTCTTTGAGCTGGGCGACGACCCGACGCTGCCGAACATGACCTTCGAGGTCGACAGCGGCTTCGGCTTCTCCAACGACATCCGCGACGCCAACCCGCGCGACGTGGTGCTGGACTTCAGTACGAACCCCTACTACGGCGCCGGCGTGCCCGCGTCCAAATTCGGCGACCTCAAGCCTTTCTCCGATTTCTGCATCGCGAACGGGCTGTTCATCTCGCCGGCGTACACCGAGCAGGAACCCGCGCATGAGATCTTGGCGCGACTGTTCCGTCTGACCAACAGCGGCGTGTACTTCAGCGAGGGCAAGATCAAGGTCGTCCCCTACTCCGACACCCCGGCCAGCGGCTACGGCGTGACCTTCACGCCGAACGTCACCCCGGTCTATGACCTGACCGATGACGACTTCATCGTGAGCAGCAGCGACGACCCGATCCTCTGCACCCGTATTGCCGCCTCCGATGCCCATAACTCGGTGCGCGTGAAGTTCTTCAACCGCGGCAACAGCTACAACGAGGAGGTGGCCGAAGCCAAGGACCAAGCCAGCATCGAGCAGTTCGGACTGCGCACGCTTGAAGTCGAACTCCACGAAGTGGCCGAGGCCAATGTCGCGCGCCTGGTTGCGCAGCAGATCCTGCAGCGCAGCTTGTATGTCCGGAACAGCTATGAATTCCGCCTGGGCTGGAAGTATGCCTTGCTTGAGCCGACCGACCTTGTAACCCTGACGGATGCTGCGCTAGGCCTTGACAAGACCCCCGTTCGGATAACCGAGATTGAGGAAGACGAAGACGGCGAGCTGCTTGTGCGCGCCGAAGAAGTGCCGCTGGGTTCTGTTGGCGCCACCCGCTACCCGACGCAAAACGGGGACGGGTATTCGTCGAACTACAACATGCCCGCCGGCCCGGTGAGCCAGCCGGTTATTTTCGAGCCTCCGCTGGCGCTGGCCGGTGCGCCGCAGATCTGGATTGCCACCTCCGGCGGCAAAAACTGGGGCGGCTGCGACGTTTGGGTGTCCGACGACAACGCCACCTATCAGCGGATCGGCCGTATTGTTGGACGATCGCGCCATGGTGTGCTATCTGCGGCGCTGGCCACCGGCCCGGGCATCGACACCATCAACAGCCTCAAGGTCGACTTGTCCACGTCCGGCGGCGCGCTGCTGGCGGCAACCCAGCAGAACGCCGAAGAGCTGGTGACGCTCTGCTATGTCGACGGCGAGCTGTTGGCATACCGCGACGCGACGCTGACCGCGCCGAATCAGTACGACCTGGGCTATCTGGTGCGCGGCGCCCACGGCACCGTCATCGGCAGCCACGCGGCCGGCAGCAAGTTCGCGCGCCTGGACCAGGCCATGGCCAAGTTCCCATACGACAAGGCCAAGGTCGGAAAAACCGTCTACATCAAGTTCCAGTCGTTCAACATCCACGGCGGCGGCGTAGAAGACCTGTCCACGCTGACCCCGGTGACCTACCAGATCACCGGCGCGCCGTTGGCGGATGTCACCGGCCTGGCGCTGGAGCAACCCTTCATTGGCCGCAGCTGCAAGATCAAATGGAACCCCGTCGACGGCGCCGCAAACTACACCGTCGAGGTGTGGGGAGGCACACCGCAGACGCTCCGTCGCACGACCTCCGTCGGCGATGCGCGCCGCTTCGAATACACATGGGAAGACGGCCGGGCCGATGGTGGGCCGTGGCGCCAGCTCGTCTTCCGCGTGCGCGCCACCAGCCAGACCGGGGCATCCGGTAACTGGGCGACCATCGTCGCTTCCAACCCGGTTCCTGCTGCCCTGACCGGTGTTGCGCTGCGGCCTGGCTTCAAGTCCGCGTTCTTCTCTTGCAACCAGCCCACTGATTCCGACATGGCCGGCATCAGGATCTGGATGTCCGCCACTTCCGGTTTTATCCCGTCAGATGAGACCCTTGTTTACGACGGCCCCGACTACTTCACCACGCTCTATAAGCTGGCGTCCGGTGCCGAACTCGTGGCCGGCACCGCATACTTCGTCAAGGCCGCCGCATACGATGCCTTCAGCAAAGATGAGCTCAACGTCTCCAGCGAAGTCACCGTTACGCCCGTGTCGGTCGCTGGCGGCATCAAGCCAGGCGAGATTGAAGCCGAGATGATCAAAGCCATCGACGCTTCGAAAGTGGTCGGGACGCTGAAGGACTGGCAGATCGATGCAATCAACGCGCTGAAGATCACCGGACAACTGGGCGATGCCCAGGTGGCTGGTCTGTCTGCTGAAAAGCTGGTCGGCCAGGTCAAGCTGGCGCAGTTAGCTGGTGATGTTCAAGGCCCGCTAAACAGCGCTGTCAGCACAGCAAACCAGGCACTTGTAAAGGCGAATGAGTCCGCCAGCGCGACCACGGTCCAAAAGCTGCAAGCAGCCGTCGGCCAGCGCCGACGCATGCTGTTGCGCTCCAGCGGATTCAACGATCCGCAGCGTGATAGCGGCATGTGGATCGATGATGTGAAGGTCTTGGCCGGCGGCCTGGGCTACACGCTGGCGACGATCAATGAGGCGGGCAACGTCGTGGCGTCAGCGCGGTTTGATTTTCAGTCTGACGAGTCTGCCCAGGCCGCAGCAAACTGGCTCAATGCTGTGCAGACCGGGACCGCCGTCTTTGTCTTTACGGATGAAGACGCCTGGGGGCGCCGGCTGAAAAGTGGCTTTCCTGACGCGCTTTACCGTGCTGGCGCCAGCAAGGCCATCTTCGGAAATCCCGCAGTCAAGTTTAGATCTGCATACCTGCTTGTCGGCCGCGCCGGAGTTGGCGAGGGTAGCGGCTTTGAAATGTATGCCGGCCAGGTCTATGCCGATCCGGCGGCCCGTGTTGAACTGAAATTTGACTGGCTGAATGGCAGCCCCATGGGACTGGGTAACAATGCCCTCGGCTCTCTGCTGCAGAAGAACGTCGACAGCGCGCTGACTCGCGTGGGCTGGGTCGAAGCGGCAATGAACGACAAGGCCGCGGCCAGCGATCTGACGTCGCTGCGGTCCGAGTTCGCCGGCAACAAAGCCACTGTTGACGAGCGGCTGACCACACTTGCAGACAAGAGCCAAGCGCTTTCCAGCAATGTTGAAACCGTCAATGCTCGTGTCGGCACCACCGAGGCAAGCGTTACCCAGATCCAGCAAGCCCAGGCGACGCTGGACGGCAAGGTGTCCAGCAAGTGGGGCGTGGTGCTGGGCGCGACGCAAAGTGATGGACGGCAGAAGCTGGCAGGCATCCAGGCTTTCAACGATGGCAAGGTTTCTCAGTTCGTGATAACCGCTGATCAGTTGCTGATTTCTTCGGGAGAAAGCTTAATACCCGATCCGAACTACTACCAACTTGATTGGTGGGGACGCCCTGGCAATCCCATCGAAGAAGCAAGCGAAGCAGGATGGGCGCGCAGTCGGCGACGGCTGGTGCTATTTAATAGCTCGCAGACGGAGTCACTCAGCAAGCAATTTGTTCTTGAGCCAGGCGCGGCATATCGGCTGGAAGTAGAGGTATGTGGAAACAGTGGAATTGGCGGCCTTGGCATCGACCTACATGTACCGGGTGTCTGGTGGTGGCCATTCAGCGGAATCGGATCTGACACATGGTTGACGGAAGGACAAAACGGCACGCGCACATTCGCAAGTACCGTCACCATCCCCAAAAGTATTGCGTTCAATTGGGGACAAATCCGCATCCGTCATGCAGTAACGTCTGGCAACTATGTTGTGGGGCTGATTTCTGTTACTCGGGTATCTGGCACCACGCTGATTGCTGATGGCGCGATCACCACGGACAAAGTTTCTGCCAATGCCATCACCGCCGATAAAGTGGCCGCAAACTCTATTTCGGCAACCCACATCGTCACGGGATCATTGACCGGTGATCAGCTTGCCGCCAATAGCATCACCGGCGACAAGATCAAGGCCGGCACAATTACCGCCAATAACATCGACTCCCGTAATCTTTCGATCAAAGACGCCTCTGGAAATGTGGTCGTTGATTTGAACGGCATGGGTGCCCATAAAATCTTGGGGCAGCTTACCGCCAGTCAAATTGATGCTCGTGGCCTCTCAATCAAAGACGCGGCAGGAAATGTTGTCGTGGATTTGAACGGCATTGGGGCGCAGAAAATTCAGGGGCAATTAACAGCAGGACAAATTGACACCCGGAATTTAACTGTTCGCGACAGCTACGGAAATGTCATTCTTGATGCAGGAGGGATGAACGGAGCTTATATTAAAGACCTGTCGGTCGGGACTTTGAAAATCGGGGCGGGCAGTATTAGTTGGATACAAAGATGGAACATGGTTCATTCTGCCACATTTTACACGCCATTTCCGGCATCTCTCATCATCATGTTTAAGTACAACTGGTACGGCTCCCCTAATAGCAACATAAATCTATTGGTTGATGGAGCAGAAGTTGTAACGGGATTTCATGGGGATGTGTTTTCAGTAATCTACCCCGTTTCAGCTGGAAACCATACAATAAGCACTACCCCATCAGGCAGCGCCATTTATTTCGAATACCTTCACGTAATTGGAGTAATGAGATAATGAATTACAATGTACCGTATGCGGAAGCCGACTCAACCGGCCGCATAATTTCCTGGGGCGATATGTCGCCCCATTCTTTTCTGCATCAGATAAACCCGAACTACGTCTTTGCACCAGGGCCTATTTCCCCTGAGCTGCAATACGTTGAAAATGGGATTATGAAAGAGCGTCCGACAATGGATCTACGACGGAACGGGCTACACTTTTTCGGTTTGCCCCGCCCGTGCGATGTTCTGGTTAATGGAAAAACATACAATGTGGAGGATGGCGAAATAGAACTGGAGTTTCCTCAAAACGGAAGCTATTCAATTACGTTCCGGGCCTGGCCATATCGCGACACGATAATCGAGGTGTCCGCATGACAAAGATCATTCATGTTGACCCATATGAAACCCGACGACGAGCTGAATATCCTCCTATCGAAGAACAACTTGATGCAATTTGGAAAGCGCTTGAAGTGATTCCGAACTTGCCGCCTGACACGGCGGCAATACTGGATCGAATAAGGCGGATTAAACAGGATTTCCCCAAGCCCCAGTAATGGGGCTTTTCTTTTAGGAGTTGCCATGTCATTGCAATTGAAGGTTCTGGCTTGGATCACCCTTGCCGCCGCAATCGCCGGCGCAGGCTGGCATTACCGCGCGGTGCTTGCCGAGCGCGACACAGCACGGGCGCAGGCAAAGCAGGCCCAGGGCGCGCTGGCCACAACCAAGAAACAGGATGCTGTCAGCGCCAAAGTTGACGCATCTGCCACCGCAACCGCCCAGCACACCCAGATCGTCTACCGGACAATAAACAAAGAGGTCACCAAGTATGTGGAAACTCATCCTGCTGTTTGCACTTTGCCTGCTGGCTGGGTGCAGCTCCACAATGCAGCCGCCCTCGGCCGGCTTCCCGACGCCTCCGGCCCAGCTCATGACGCAAGCAGAGCAGCTGCAGCCGCTGAATGAAGGCGCAACCGAGAACGACGCGCTGCAGGTTGTCATCGGCAACTACGAGGTGTGCCGGCGTATGGCCGACAAGCTAGGTGGCCTGCAAGAGTGGGTGAGGCAGCAAGCCGCGGTGCAGTAGCTATGCTGGAATCTGGCCACAACCGGATTCCAGCATGCCACCCGATGAAATCCTTGAGCGCGCGGCAATCGCGTTTGACCACCTGGGCCGGAGCAAAACCTTAACCCTCGGCCAGGGCGCGCGGATCGTCGCATCGTTTCGCGGCGTTGAGCCGCTGAGCGGCGACCTGTTCCCTGCCGACGCGCGGCAGCTTGAGTTGGCGACGTGGATGCTGATGCTGATATCTGATCTGGATGGGATGATGAGAAGATACCGCCGGCTGGGGCTGGCTGGTGAGACGCGAATGGCAGATGTGCCATTGCTTCAAGACGCGATCAAGGAACGCTATAGAGGAGTGATGGACGGCAGGCCGGCCAGGCCTTTTGAATAGCAAAAAGCCCGACACAAGGTCGGGCAATTTGAGGGGCAAATACAGGTCATTACGCCAGATTTACGCCAAACCTCACATAACTCGCTGATTTTTAATATATTTGTGGTGCCGGTAAGAGGAGTCGAACCCCCGACCTTCGCATTACGAATGCGCTGCTCTACCAACTGAGCTATACCGGCACATCACTCCGCCCTGAAGCAGAGCGCGTAATAATAAACAGTTTCCTGCGATTTGAAAAGGGGCGTCGGCCATTTCCAAATAACCGGCTTGATTCTTTAAGCCCCCAATGCAAAAACCCTGAATTCAAATACTTGAATTCAGGGTTTTGAATCTGGTCGGAGTGAGAGGATTCGAACCTCCGGCCTCTACGTCCCGAACGTAGCGCT
>NZ_JBMDIQ010000037.1:0-24151 GCF_057808735.1 Chromobacterium sp. FG89
ACAGCGTATCCTTGCCGGCGCCGCCGCGCAGCGTGTCGTTGCCTTCTTCGCCGAACAGGCCGTCGTCGCCGGCACCGCCTTCCAGCAGATCGTTGCCGGCCCCGCCGTACAGGGTGTCGTTGCCGGCGCCGCCGAACAGGCTGTCGTTGCCTTCATTGCCGAACAACTGGTCATCCCCGGCCAGGCCGAAGATCACGTCATTGCCCTTGGCCCCCTTCAGCGTATCCGCGCCGTCGGTGCCGTTCAGGGTCACGGCCGCCAGGCTGATCAGTTCGAGCAGACTCCAGCTGCCGCCGTTGGCGAACACGATGCTGCCGGACCATGAGCTCTGAACCGACATGCCGGCCTGGATGGTGATGCTGTCCACGCCGTTGCTATGCCGCAGCACCACATCGTCGCCAATGCGCACCACGGTGATGTCGGTCACCGAAATCCCCACGCCGAAGCGGATCTCCTCGTAGCTGCTCCAAGCGAGGTTGACGCCCTTTTCGCCATAGCGAATGGTGTCCTGGCCGTCGCCCAGATTGAAGATATAGACATTGCGCCCGGCGCCGCCTTCCAGCACGTCGTTGCCTGCGCCGCCCTTCAAGGTGTCGTTGCCGCCGCGGCCAATCAGGGTGTCGTTGCCGGCGCCGCCGTCCAGCAGGCTGCCGCCCGCGCCGCCGATCAACACATCATTGCCGGCGGTGCCGATATAGATGCCGCTGGCCCACTGATTGATCTGCACTGAGGTCCAGCTGCTGCCGTCGGCGAACACCACGCCGCCCACCCAGTTGCTCTGGCTGAGGAACCAGCCCTGGATCAGCACCGAATCCACGCCGTTGACGTGTTGCAGCAACACGTCGTCGCCCACGCGCACCACGGTGATATCGGTCACCGAGATGCCGGCGCCAAAGCGGATTTCGCTCTGGTGGCTGACGCTGACGTTCAAGGAGTTGTTGATCACCACGTCGCGGCCGTCGCCCAGATTGAAGACGTAGATGTCTTGGCTGCCGCCGCCCTTGAGGGTGTCGTTGCCCTTGCCGCCGTCCAGGATGGACACGCCGCCGCCTGCGCTGATCAACACATCGTTGCCGGCGCCGCCTTTCAGGGTGTCGTTGCCGCCGCCGCCGATCAGCACGTCGTCGCCGTCGCCGCCGTCCAGCAGGTCATGGCCCTTGCCGCCCTTGAGGATGTCGTTGCCGCTGGTGCCGATGAAAATGCCCGCGGCGAACTGATTGATCTGCACCGAAGTCCAGCTGCTGCCGTCGGCGAACACCACGCTGCCCACCTGGGACAATTGGCTGCTGAACCAGCCCTGGATGCGCACCGAGTCGCTGCCGTTGACGTGTTGCAGCACGATGTCGTCGCCTACGCGCACCACAGTGATGTCGGTCACCGAAATCCCCGCGCCGAAGCGGATTTCGCTGCTCATGCCCACCGATACGTTCAGCGAGTTGTTGATGATGAGATCGCCGCCGTCTCCCAGATTGAACACATAGATGTTCCGGTCCGCGCCGCCGCGCAAGGTGTCGTTGCCCTTGCCGCCGTCCAGGATCACCGTGCCGCTGCCGGTGGCGATCAGCACGTCGTTGCCGTTGCCGCCGCGCAAGGTGTCGTTGCCGCCGCCGCCAATCAGCGTATCGTCGCCGTCGCCGCCTTCCAGCAGATCGCTGCCGCTGCCGCCGTGGAAGGCGTCGTTGCCGCTGCCGCCCACATAGACGCCTTTGACGAACTGGTTGATCTGCACCGAGGTCCAGCTGCCGCCGTCGGCGAACACCACGCTGCCCACTTGCATGCTCTGGCTGCTGAACCAGCCCTGGATGCGCACCGAGTCGCTGCCGTTGACATGCTGCAACAGCACGTCGTCGCCCACGCGCACCACGGTGATGTCGGTCACCGAAATGCCGACGCCGAAGCGGATCTCGCTGCTCACGCCCACCGACACGTTCAGCGAATTGTTGATGATCACATCGTTGCCGTCGCCCAGATTGAACACATAGATATTGTGCTCGCTGCCGCCTTGCAGGGTGTCGTTGCCCTTGCCGCCTTCCAGGATGGCCGTGCCGCCGCCGCTGCTGATCAGCACGTCGTTGCCGGCGCCGCCCTTCAGGGTGTCGTTGCCGCCGCCGCCGATCAGCGTATCGTCGCCGTCGCCGCCGTCCAGCAGATCGCCGCCCTTGCCGCCGGTCAGCACGTCCTTGCCGCTGGTGCCGCCCGCGGCCACCACCATGGTCAAGAGCTCGGCCGCGCTCCATTTGGAGCCGTCGGCGAACAGCACCACGCCGGCCCAGCCGGTCTTATCGACCAGGCCGTTCTTGACGCGGATACTGTCCTGGCCGTTGATGTGCTGCAACAGCAGGTCATTGCCTGCGCGCAGCACGCGGATGTCCTTGGCGCTGATGCCGGCCTTGAAGCGGATTTCGTCGTTGGCGCTCAAGGCGGCGATCTTGCCGATCTGGGCACCATAGTTGATCAGGTCGCGGCCGTCGCCCACGCCGAAGACGAAGGTTTCACGGCCCTTGTTGCCGATCAGCACATCGTCGCCGGCCCCGCCTTCCATCGTGGTGTGGCCGCTGACACCGCCTTGCAGCTGGTCGTCGCCGGCACCGCCGCGCAAGGTGTCCTCGCCGCCGTTGCCGATCAAGGTGTCGTTGCCGGCGCCGCCGTCCAACAGATCGGACTGACCGGAGCCCAGCAGCAGATCGTCGTCATCGCCGCCGGTCTGCACTTCCAGCAGTTTCTGCGCCAGTTCCGCGCCCAGCCAGACGCTGCCGTCGGCGAACACGATCTGGCCATGCCAACCATGCTCCAGGCTGAAGCCCGCCTGGATGGTGATGGAGTCGCGGCCGTTGGCGTGGATCAGCACGATGTCGTCGCCCTGGCGCTCCACCCGGATGTCGTCCACCGAAATGCCGACGCCAAAGACAATGCGGTCCTGCAAGGTCACGCTGACGTCCACACCGTGCGCGGCGATCACGTCCGCGCCGTCGCCCAGGCCAAACTGGTAAATCTCCGCGCCGGCGCCGCCCACCAGGGTGTCGTTGCCCGCGCCGCCGATCAGCACGCTAACGCCCGCGCCGCCGCTGACCAGCACATCATTGCCCAGGCCGCCGATCAAGGTATCGTTGCCGCCGCCGCCGATCAGCGAATCATCGCCTGCGCCGCCGTCCAGCAGATCGCTGCCTTCCCAGCCGATCAAGGTATCGTTGCCGCTGCCGCCCAGCTGGGTCAGCTTGATATCGGCCTGGGTCCAGACCACGCCTTCGGCGAACACGATGCGCTCGATACGGCTGGACGCGCTGGCGAAATAGCCTTCCACCACCAGGCGGTCGCTGCCGTTGACGTGGATCAGCACCAGGTTGTCGCCCTGGCGGCTGACGCTGACGTCCTTGACCAGGATGTCGGCGCCAAAACGGATTTCGTCTTTCACCGACACGTCCACGCCGCCGGCGTCGCGAATCACGTCCACGCCGTCGCCCAGGTTGAACAGGTAAACATCGGCGCCGGCGCCGCCGATCAGCAGATCGTTGCCGCGACCGCCGTGCAGCACATTGTTGCCGCTGCCGCCGTCCAGGGTGTCGTCGCCGTCGCCACCCAGCAAGGTGTCGTTGCCGTCTTCGCCAAACAACTTGTCATTGCCGGCGCCGCCGTCCAACAGATCGTCGCCGCCGCGGCCGTTCAGCACGTCATTGCCGCCCAGGCCGATCAGATGATCCTTGCCCAGCCAACCGTTGAGGATTTCCTTGCGCTCGCTGCCGGTCTGCACGATCACGCGCTGCGCCAGATCGTTAATGCCCCATTCGCCGCCGTCGGCGAATACGATGCGCTCGATCCAGAAGCTCTTGTCGGCGAACCAGCCCTTGATGGTGACCGCGTCGTCGCCGTTGCGGTGGGACAGCAGCAAATCGTCGCCCACATGCTCCAGCTGGATATCTTCCGGGCGGATGCCCGGGCCGAAGCGCAACTCGTCGCGGTAGGCCGGATCGCTGTCCGCCGCGTCGCGCTTGTCCTGGGCGTTGTCGGTGATGGTGTCGAAACCGTCGCCCAGATTGAACAGATAGATGTCCTTGTCCGCGCCGCCGATCAGGGTGTCGTTGCCCTCGCCGCCGGCCAGCACATTGTTGCCGCTGCCGGCATTGAGCAAATCGTCGCCGGCGCCGCCTTCCAGCGTGTCGTTGCCTGCATAGCCGTTGAGCACGTCGTCGCCGGCGCCGCCCTGCAGCAGATCATTGCCGTCATAGCCGTTCAAGGTGTCGTTGCCGGCACCACCCTTGAGCACATCGTCCTGCGGGCCGCCTTCCAGCACGCCGCCCAGGTCGCTGCCCGTTACGCTTGTCGTCATAACTTGTTTCCTTATCAATATTTGTTTGTGTCATCACGCACTACGATTTACTGCTTGGTACTGCTCTTGCCGGTTCCACCGCCTAAGAGCCTGTTCAAAGTCTGCTGCGCTTCGGCGATACGGCGTTGAAAACCCCTTCGAAATACTCATGTACCACTTGTACATTCCGCTTTCTCAGTGGTTTTCGCCTTGTCTCGCCCTTGCTCGCGAGACTTTGAATAGGCTCTAAGCCGCCTTCACTCCGCCGGCAAACCCAACAACCGTCGATAGCCCGCCAGCCCCGCCTCCACGCTGTAGCGCCCCGCCGTCTCCCGCGCCGCAAGCCGCAGCCCGCCGCCGTCCGTCTCCAAGGCCGCCCCCACCTTCTCCGCCAACGCCGCCGCGTCGAAGAAGTCGGTCAGTTCGCCGTTCTCCCCGTCCCGGATCACTTCCCGCACCGGCGCGGTGTCCGAGGCCACGATGCGGCAGCCGCTGGCCATCGCTTCCAGCAGGCTCCACGACAGCACGAAGGGATAGGTCAGGTAGACATGGACCGCCGACACTTGCAGCACCTTTCGGTAAACCTCGTACGGCACTTTGCCCAGGAAGTGCACCCGCTCCGGGTCCACCGGCTTGTCCCGCAGCAGTTTTTCGCGCCAGTTGGCCGCGTCGCGCGGCGCGCTGCCGTAGCTGACGCCATCCCCGCCGACGATGACGATCTGGCTGTCCGGCCGTTGCCGCAGCAGCGCCGGCAGCGCGCGCATGAAGCTGTGGAAGCCGCGATAGGGTTCGAGGTTGCGCGCCACATAGCTGACGATGGGCTGGCCGGCGCGCAGCGTCCGGCCGTTGGGCAGGATCAGCGTCGCCGTCGGGTCCGGCCCCAGTTGGCCGCAGCGGATGCCTTCGTGCTGGATCTGCACACTCGGCCGGTAGGCCGCCGGGTGCAGGCTGTGTTGCCAGTGGGTGGGGGTGATGCTTTGATCGGCGTGTTCCAGGTTGAGCAGGTGCAGCGCGTTGCGCGCCCGCAGCCGCGCCGCGCCGTCCAGGCTGAGCGGGAATTCCGGGTCGAAGTCGGCGTCGGCCCCTTGGCCGTGGTAGTAGTACTCGCTGTAGTGGATCAGCCGCGCCGCCGGGAACAGGTCTTTGAGGAACAGGGTTTCGCCCCAGCCAGGGTGGGCCAGGATGATGTCCGGCCGGTAGCCGCGCTGTTGCAGCGGCTGCAAGGCGCGCAGCACCGCCTGGCCGTGCAGCACCGCGTCTTCGTAGCTGTGCAGATAGGGGTGGGTGTGCCGGTGCGGGCCGCGGTGCGGCCGGTAGCGCAGCAGTTTGACGCCGGCCAGGCCGGGCGCGCTGTCGCGTCCCACCGCCAGCAGTTCGATGTCCGGCCGCTGTTTGAGGTGTTCGGCGATGTGGCGCAGCTGGCCGGGGAAGTTTTGATGGATCAGCAGCAGTTTCATCTCAGCGCTCGCGCAGGCCTTCGCCAACATGCTGTTGCAGCGGACTCAGGAAGTAGTCGATCACCCGCCGCCGACCGGTCTTGATTTCCGCGCTCACCGTCATGCCGGCGCTGAGCCGCACCCGCGCGCCGTCTATGCTCAGGTGGTCTTGCTTCAGCCGGATCCGCGCCAGGAACACCAAGCCCTTCTTTTCGTCTTGCATCGCGTCGTGGCTGACGCTGTCCACCACGCCTTCCAGGTAGCCGTAGCGGGTGTAGGGGAAGCTTTCCACTTTGACGGTGGCCGCCTGCCCCGGCCGCACAAAGCCGATGTCTTTGTTTTCGATCTGCGCTTCGATTTCCAGGGTTTCGTCCCGCGGCACCACCGCCAGCAGCGGCTGCGCTTCGGTGACCACGCCGCCCACGGTGTGGATGGCCAGTTGCTGTACGCTGCCGGCCACCGGCGCGGTCAGCCGGGTCAGCGCCTGCCGTTGGCCGGTCTTTTTCTGGTCTTCGCCGTATTGGCGCATTTGTTCACGCGCTTCGCGCAGTTTGTCGAGGGCCTCGCTGCGGAAGTTGGCTTGCAGCGCTTTGCGCTCTTGTTCTTGCCCGGCGATGGCGGCGTCGAGTTCTTGCAGCCGGCTTTGCTGGCTGGCCAGGTCGCCGGCCTGTTCGATGCGCGCTTGTTGTTTGTCGAGATAGGCGTGCTTGGAGATGAAGTTCTTGGCCAGCAGGTCTTGGTAGTCGTGTTCGCGCGCGGCGGCGATGCGGCCGGTGGCTTGCAGTTTGCTCACTTGCTGGCGGGTGGTGGCGTGCTCGGCCTGGCGTTGGCGCAGGGTGGCGTTCAACGCTTCGAGCTTGGCCTGGTAGCCGCGCCATTGGCCCAGCGCCAGGCTTTCTTCGGCCAGTCTCTGGCTGTCGGCGACGCCGGGGGTGGCCGGCAGCTGCGGCAGCCGGCCGCTGTCCAGCGCGTTCAGCAGCGCCTGGTAGCGCGCGGCGGCCAGCGCGGCGGCGGCGTGGGCGTCGTCGGCCTTTTGTTTGTCGGCGCTGGCGCCGGTGGCGTCCAGTTCGATCAGCACTTGGCCGGCCTTGACTTGCTGGCCGTCGCGCACGTGGATGGCTTTGACCACGCTGGGTTCCAGCGGCTGCAGGATTTTGGTGCGGCCGCCGCTGACGGTCTTGCCGCCGGCGACGGCGACGATGTCGAGCTGGCCCAGCGCGGACCACAGCAGCGCGATGAGGAACAGCGCGCCGATCAGGCGCATGCTCCACATCGGCAGCGGGGACAGCGGGCTGTCGGTCAGTTCCAGGTGGGCGGGCAGGAAGGCCAGTTCGTCTTCGCGCCGCGGCTGGGGGTCCAGTTGGCGGCGGATGGCCCAGTGCGCGGCAAAGGCCTGCCGGTAGCGCCGCGCGAAGTCGCGCAGCGCGTGCAGTTGGTGCTTCATGTACGGGTTTATCCTTGTTGCAGGCTGTGCAGGCGGGCGTAGTAGCCGTCGGGCTGGCGGAGCAGGTCTTCGTGGCGGCCGCTTTCGACGATGCGGCCTTGGTCCATGGCGATGATGCGGCTGGCGCCGCGCACGGTGCTCAAGCGGTGGGCGATGATGAGCACGGTGCGCCCCTGACAGATGGCGCGCATGTTTTGCATGATCGCGCGTTCGGATTCGTAGTCCAGCGCGCTGGTGGCTTCGTCCAGAATCAGGATGCGCGGCTTGCTGATCAGCGCGCGGGCGATGGCGATGCGCTGGCGCTGGCCGCCGGACAGGCTGGCGCCGTGTTCGCCCACCATCGTGTCGTAGCCTTCGGCCTGTTCCATGATGAAGTCGTGGGCGCCGGCCAGTTTGGCCGCCTGGATCACGTGGTCCAGCGCCAGCCCGGGTTCGGCCAGCGCGATGTTGTCGCGGATGCTTTGGTTGAATAGCAGGTTTTCTTGCAGCACCACGCCTATCTGCCGCCGCAGCCAGGCCGGGTCCGCCAGCGCCAGGTCGTTGCCGTCCACCAGCACGCGTCCGGATTCGGGCACGTACAGCCGTTGCACCAGCTTGGTCAGCGTGCTTTTGCCGGAGCCGGAGCGGCCGACGATGCCGATGACTTCGCCGGCCCGGATGTCCAGGCTGAGGCCGCGCAGGATTTCCGGGCCGTCCGGCCGGTAGCGGAACACCACCTGGTCGAACTGGATGCGGCCCTGGATCGCCGGCAGCGCCGCGCGGCTGGCCGGCAGCTCGCTGCGGGTGTTGAGGATGTCGCCCAGCCGTTCCACCGAGATGCCGATCTGCTGGAAGTCTTGCCACAGTTGCGCCAGCCGCACCACCGGCGCCGCCACCTGGCCGGCCAGCATATTGAAGGCGATCAGTTGGCCGACGGACAGCTCGCCGGCGATCACCAGCCGCGCGCCCAGCCACAGGGTGGCGACGGTAACTAGTTTCTGGATCAGTTGCACGCCGTTCTGGCCGATATTGGCCAGCCGGGTGACGCGGAAGCCGGCGGCCACGTAGGCGGCCAGCTGGTTGTCCCAGCGCCGGGTCATGTGCGGTTCCACCGCCATCGCCTTGATGGTGCCGATGCCGCCCACCGCTTCCACCAGGAAGGATTGGTTGTCGGCGCCGCGCGCGAACTTCTCGTCCAGACGCCGCCGCAGCAGCGGGGTCAGCCCGGCCGACCACAGCGCGTAGCACGGCAGCGACACCAGCACGATCAGGGTCAGCCAGCCGCTGTAGTACCACATCACCGCCAGGAACACGAAGGAGAACAGCAGGTCCAGCACCGTGGTCAGCGCCTGGCCGGTGAGGAAGTTGCGGATATTGTCCAGCTCGCGCACCCGCGCCACGGTGTCCCCCACCCGCCGCGCTTCGTAGTAGGCCAGCGGCAGCGCCAGCAGGTGGCGGAACAGCCGCGCCCCCAGTTCCACGTCGATGCGGCTGGTGGTGTGGGCGAACACGTGGCTGCGCAGCGCCGACAGCGCCACATTGAACAGCGACAGGATCAACAGCCCGACGGCGATCACGTCCAGGGTGTTGAAGGCGCGGTTGACCAGCACCTTGTCCATCACCACCTGGAAGAACAGCGGCGTCACCAGCGCGAACAGCTGCAACACCAGCGACACCGCCAGCACTTCCAGCAAGAGCTTGCGGTATTTGACGATGGCCGGCACGAACCAGGTGAAGTCGAACTTGGCCAAGGCCCCCGCCGCCGACGCGCGCGAAGCCATCAGCAGCAGCCGGCCGGCGTAGCGCGCCGTCAGCTCCGCCTGGCTCAGCACTTGCGGCCGGCCGTGCTTGAGGTCGTGGATCAGCACTTTGTCGCCGTCGCAGCGGGCGATGATGAAGTGTTCGCCGTCCGGCCGCAGCGCCAGCGCCGGCAAGGCGGTCAGGCTGAGGCGGTCCGGGCTTTGTTTGACGATGCGGGCTTTAAGGTCCAGGCCTTTGGCGGCCAGCAGCAGGTCGGTTTCGCTGAAGGGTTCGGCCTGGCGGCCGTATTGATGGGTGAGTTGCGCCGGGTCGGCGGCTACGCCGTGGAACTGGGCCAGCAGGACCAGGCCCAGCAAGCCCAAATCGCTGATGTTTGCGGAGGAGGCAGAACCGTCCGTATCCGTTTGAGCAAGCATAATGACCGATTGTATTTAATGATTGGGGGCACGATATGCCACACCATTACCCAATACAAGTAACACATTCACATTTTATTATGTGATTATTTAGCGCAACCAATAAGTGTTTGTTTGAAATAAAGCTTTTATTGATCTGCAATATTCTAAGTAAAATTACGCATTGACCGTGCAGCGCGCCAAATTGGGCGCCGTTTGCCCTCATGCCGGATGTCATGTGAGCAAGGATTCCCCAAGCCGTCTAGATTGGTACAATAAGCGTCCCGTGACGCCCGCCCGCGGCGGCCGTCCGCCCGTTCACGAGCCCAGCGCCTGATGACCACCGCAAACAGGCCCCCAGAACACCCCAGCATAGGCAGCAGATGACCAGTCCGAACCAGGCCGCCAACCCGGCGCCCACCGCCGAAGAACCGGTGCTCCGCGCTCCGGAAAACGAAAACACCCTGGCCACGCTGGCCATTCCGCTGGGCGAGACCATTCTGACGCTGACCGCCAACGGCACGCCCATTTACGGCATCTTGCAGCGCAGCCGGGCCATGACCGAGCAATCCGACTTCTTCCGGCTGCAGTTTCGCGGCTACGCCCGCGCCGACGGCCACCGCTGGCAGTTGTTCGAGGGCGAGGACAGCCATTTCCAAGCCGCCCACAACTGCGCCTGGGTGCGCGTGGACCGGCCCAGCCGCACCGTCACCTTCGGCCCCAAAAGCGGCGTGCAGGCCAGCCCCGGCTTTGTCGGCACCGGACTGGACGCTTTTCTGTTCGCCAGCGTCATCGCCTGGGCCAAGGGCATTTGTCCGGACCACGCCATCAGCCCCGGCATGATCGCCATGAGCCAGACCTCGTCGGAAGAAGAGCGGCTGCAACGCAACGCCTTTTACGCCAGTCAGGGCTTTGAATTTGAATGGCAGGACGCCAACCAGCGTTCCGCGCTGTACTTCAAGGACAAGGTCAACAAGCTGCTGGGGGTATGGAATAAGGAACTGATCACCGAGGTGGGCGGCGAGGCGATGCTGCAATCGCTGGCGCGGCAGGACGAAACCCGCGCCGAACTGGAACAGCGGCTGGAAAAACTGGAAAGCGTGCACGACAACCTGAAACGGGCGCTGCAAAAAGAACGCACCACCGCCCAGATCCTGACCGGGGTGCTGATCCTGTTCGCGATCTGCGGACTGTGGGCGGTGATCTAGCGCCACGCTCCCATGAAAAGCAGGCAATGAAGCAGAACCCTAATGATGTTTACCACGCCCTCAAGCTCGCTGCCCTCGCCGCCTTCACAGCACTTGCCTGGTGCCGGCCGGCAGCTGCCGCTCAGCCCGCCGATGTTGACCTAGCCGGCAATAGCATCAAGACCTTGATGCTGAAGTCGACGCCGGAGCCGGCGGAATCAAAGCAAGGCTGCACCACGGATCGCCAGCTCTGTATTGAGCTAGTGGCGCAAACCAAGGAAGCTCCGCCCATTCTCAGGATCCAGCCCGCCGCTGGCCAGGGGCCTGACGCACAACTGGAATTACGCAACTTACAGACCGACGCGCTATGGGACAATCGCCGCAGCCTGACTTTATGGCCTTACGCGCTGCGGCTTGCCGCCCCCGATCAAGGCGTGATGGTGGGCGTCAGAGAGGACGTCAGCACCATGTATTCCGGCGGAGGCGGTTCTTTCAGCACGCTGCGCCTGCTACAGATTTACCCCAAGGGCTCGGGATTTGAGATGCGCGAGGTGCTGGCGCTGCCGCTGTCCAGCTCCTTGATGATACGCGCGTGCTTTTCGGAACGGGATTTCGCCGACAGACGCGGCGCCTGCCATGACGAATAC
The DNA here is from genome assembly GCF_057808735.1 of Chromobacterium sp. FG89. Taxonomy (NCBI): domain Bacteria; kingdom Pseudomonadati; phylum Pseudomonadota; class Betaproteobacteria; order Neisseriales; family Chromobacteriaceae; genus Chromobacterium; species Chromobacterium sp. FG89. Next base: position 11,153 of record NZ_JBMDIQ010000037.1, read on the forward strand.
AGTTTTTCTTCCAGCATCAAGCTGGACAGAAGCGTCGCGGCCGGCTTCCCGCGCTTGATCTACCGCACCCGCGCCACCAGCTTTCCCGGCCCGGTCTCCCGCAGCCGGGACTCGCTGGGCAAGCGTCTGAGGAAAAAAGACATCGCCACCGCGGTGGACCAGGCCTGCACCTTCCAGCGCCTGCTGACGCGGCAGCCGGATAGCGGCGTCTATGCGCCGGATAAACCGATGCCGGCCTGCGAAGAATATCTTGAGCCTTAAGCCTGCGCCAGGGCAAAACCCGGTCGGAACCCTCGCCGCTCAGGCCGCGGGCGCGCCGCCCAACACCTTGTAAACATCCGCCAGGTTTTTCAATTGCTCCTGACGCAGCCGGATCAGCGCGGACTCGCTGCCGCGCCGCGCCTTGGCCGCGTCCAGCCAGGTTTGCACGTCAACCGCCCCGGCACGGTAGCGGCTTTCCGCCAGTTGTTCGCTGCGCCGGTTCAAGGCCAGCGCGTCGGCTTGCAAGCGAGCGGAGCCTTGCAGCCGCTGGCGCGCGCTCAGCGCGTTGTCCACCTCTTGATAAGCGCTGTACAAGGTCTTGCGGAAACTGACGGTTTCCAGCTCGTAATCGGCCTGACTGCTCTTCAATTGCAGGCCTTGCTTGCGCCACTCAAGGAAGGGCAAGGACAGGGACGCGCCCAGCGTCAGCAGCGGGTTTTGCACCAGGCTGCTCAGCGCGCCGCTGCTGGAGCCCAGCGAACCGGTCAGTTTCAGCGCCGGGAAGAAGGCCGCGCGCTCCTGGTCCACCTTGGCCAGTTTGCCGCGCAAGCGCGCTTCCGCGGCCATCAGATCCGGCCGCCGCTCCAGCAGGCTGCTGGGCAGGCCGGCGTTTATCGCCGGCAAGGCGGGTTCCAGCGGCAGCGCGGCGATAGCCGGCAGCGCCGCGCCGGACGGGTGGTCCAGCAACAGCGCCAAAGCGTTTTCCTTTTGCCCGCGCTCGTCGGCCAGCCCCAATAAGTCCGCCTGTTGACTCAGCACCGCGCTGCGCGCCTGGGTGACGTCCTGTTCGCTCGTCGCGCCGGCGCGCCATTTGGCTTCCGCCAGCGCCTGGATGCGGCGCAGGTCCGCCAGATCCGCCTGCCCCAGCGTCTGCCGCGCCTTGAGCGCGGCGATGTCCCAGTACAGGCCGGCGGCAGCGCTGTCCGACAACAGGCGGGCGGCGGCTTCGTCATAGGCGCTGGCGCGGAACTCCTGATCCGCCGCGCGCAAGCGCGCGTCCACCCGCCCCCATAGGTCCAGCTCGTAACTGGTGTTCAAGCTGCCGCCGCTGCTGCGGCTCCAGGCCGAAGACTCTCCCAGCGTGCGCTTGGTCCCCGCATTGACGTCGCCGCTCAAGGAGGGCAAGGCGTCGCTGCGCTCCAAACCTGCCGCGAGCTGGGCCTTGCGCAGCTTGAGCAGGGCGATGCTCAGATCCGGGTTGCGGCTGCGCGCCTGCTCCAGCACCGCCAGCAAGCCGGCGTCGTCAAAGCCTTGCCACCAGCGCTCGCGGCTCATGTCCGCCTGGGCGTGGGACGGGGCGCCGCGCCATTGCGCCGGCGCTTCCAGCGCTTGGCGCTGATACGGCGTGCTCTGGCAGCCGGCCAGCAAGAGGGCCAGGCCCAAAACAGTGAGATTGGATTTCCAAAGCGTCAAACACTTACTCCCGCGCCAAGGCGTCAATCGGATTCAAACGCGCCGCGCTGCGCGCCGGCAGATAGCCGAACACCACGCCGATGGCGGTGGAACACGCCACCGCCAGGAGGATGGCCTTCAGCGACAGGGCCATTTTCCACTTGCTGACCAAGAGCGCGAACACAAAGCTGATGCCGTAGGACAGGCCGATGCCGATGGCCCCGCCCACCAGGCAGACCAGCACCGCCTCGGTCAGAAATTGCTGCAAGACGTCGGACTGGCGCGCGCCCACCGCCATGCGGATGCCGATTTCACGGGTGCGCTCGGTCACCGACACCAGCATGATGTTCATCACGCCGATGCCGCCCACCACCAGTGAAATCACCGCGATCAGGGTCAGCAACAGGGCCAGGGTGCGACTGGTGTTTTCCACCGTTTTCAGCACCTCGTCCATATTGAAGGTGAAGAAGTCCTTGCCGCCATGGCGCAAGGTCAGCAGTTGGCTGATCCCCTTTTCGGCCAGCGCGGTGGGCTGGCCTTCCTGGATGCGCACCACCATGTAGTCGAAATAAGCCTGGCCGAACAGCCGGCTGCCGGCGGTGCTGTAGGGCATCCACATTTGCAGCGATTTGCCGCCGCCGTTGTCCTTGGTTTCCACCACGCCGATCACGGTGGCCGGCACGCTGCCCACCAGCACCACTTGGCCGATGGCGTCCGCGTCGGCGAACAGTTTGCGGCGGGCGTTGTTGTCTATCACCACCACCTGGCGCTGCATGCGCACGTCGTCGCGGCTGAAACCCAGGCCGGCAACCACTTTCAAGCCGCGCACGCGCAAATACGTGCTGTCCACGCCGGACACCGAGGCGTTGACGTCGACATTGCGGTAGCGGATGCGCAGGCTGTTGCTGGTGACCGGCGACACGCTGTCCACATAGGGTTCCTCGGCCAGCGCGGCCAGATCGCCGGGCAAGAAGGTACGCACGCCGTCGGCCTTGTCGTCGCCCCAGTCCTTGCCGCGGTACACGGTGATGGTGTTGGTGCCGATGGAGCGGATGTCGTTCAGCACGTAATTGCGCGCGCCCTCGCCCACCGCGATGATGGACACCACCGAGGTGATGCCGATGATGATGCCCAGCATGGTGAGCACGGTGCGCAGCCGGTTGGCCAGCATGGCGAGCATGGCCATCTTGAAGGCTTCGCTCATGCGTTCGCGCCAGGCCGGGCCGGGCTTGGGCCGGCGCGGCTCGCGCGCGTCCACAACCGGACGCGGCGCGTCGGCGGCGCTGTCGCGCAGGATCTCGCCGTCGCGGATCTCGATGATGCGTTCGGTCTGCGCGGCGATGGACGGGTCGTGGGTGACGATGATGATGGTGTGACCGGCGGCGTGCAGTTCCTTGAGGATGGCCATCACTTCTTCGCCGCTGTGGCTGTCCAAGGCGCCGGTGGGTTCGTCGGCCAGGATGATGTCGCCGCCGTTCATCAGCGCCCGGGCGATGGACACGCGCTGCTGCTGGCCGCCGGACAGCTGGCCCGGGCGGTAGTCTTCCTTGCCGGCCAGGCCCAGCCGCGCCAGCAGCTGGCGCGCGCGTTCGCGCCGCGCTTCCTGGCTCATGCCGGCGTACACCGCCGGCATCGCCACATTGTCGATGGCGCTCAGATGCGGCAACAGGTGGTAGCGCTGAAAGATGAAACCGAAATGCTCGCGCCGCAGCGTGGCCAGCTGGTCCTTGTCCAGCGCGCCCACGTCGCGCCCGCCCACCTGGTAATGACCGGCCGAGGGCTGATCCAGGCAGCCCAGGATGTTCATCAGCGTGGACTTGCCGGAACCGGAGGCGCCGATGATGGCCACCATCTCGCCGGCGCGGATGTCCAGGCTGACCTCCTTGAGCACCGCCACTTCTTCATCGCCGGACGGAAACCGGCGCCACACTCCGGACAGCGTCAGGCTGGCTCCGCTCATGCGCTCACCATCACGCTGCCGCTGGGTTCTTCTTCCTTGCCGCCGGCTTCGCTGGTCACCACTTTCTCGCCGGCTTTCAAACCATCCAGGATCTGCACACGGGTGGCAGTCTTCAGGCCGATGCGCACTTGGCGCTCATGCAGCTGGCCGTCCTTGCCCTGCACCTTGACGCTGTGGCGTCCATCCTTGCCGGCCGCGCCCAGCGCGCTCAGCGGAATATTCAAGGCCTGCTTGGACTCCGCCAGCACGATGCTGATCTGCGCGGTCATGTCCACGCGCAGCTTGCCGTCCATGTTCTTCACATCGAACAGCGCCTTGTAGAAGTTGGCGTTGTTGATTTTTTCCGGCGTCGGCAAGATGGCGCGCAGCTTGCCGCGGATGGGCCGGTCCGGCGCCCCCAATACGGTGAAATACACCGGCAGCCCGGCCTTGACGCGAATCACGTCGGCCTCGGCCACCTGGGCGTGCACCGTCATCGTGCTCAGGTCAGCCAGTTTCAGGATCACCGGCACCGTCTGGCTGGCGATCACGGTCTGACCCTGCTGGGTGACGATTTCGATCACCTCGCCGTCCATCGGCGCGGTGATGCGGGTATAGCCCAGCGTGGTGCGGTTCTTGTCGATCTGGAAACGGTTCTGGCGAATCTGCGCTTGCAAGTCGTCCAGCTCCGCCGTCTGGCTCTGATAGGCGGTTTCCGCCGCCAGCAGGTCTTTTTGCGAGGTGGAGCCCTCGCTCATCATCTGCTTCTGGCGCGCCAACTCGCGCTCGGCCTGGCGCAGCGTGGCCTGCTTGCTACGCAGCTGAGCCACGCGGGACTCCAGTTGCGCCTCGGAAACCTTCAAATCGTTGAGGCTGTTTTCCGGATCGATCTCGGCCAAGAGCTCGCCCTTGCCGACTCGGTCGCCGGCCGCCACCTTCAGGATTTTCAACTGGCCGCTGGCCTGGGCGCCCACGTCCACTTGCCGCAGCGGCTTCAGCACGCCGCTGGCCAGCACCACGTCCTCCAGATCGGCGCGGGTCACCTCCGCGGTCAGCACCTGCGGCGCCGGCTTGGGCGCCAGCCACAGCCAAAGCCCCCAGGCGGCCAGCGCCAGGACGGCCAGCAGCGCAATGCCGTTGCGCCACGGCCGCCGGCCCAAATTGACGCGGCGGCGTCCTTGCAAGGAGCCGATCAAATACAGGGGGAGCAAAAGCTTACGAATCCAACGCTTCCAAAATGTCATGTGGCGAGAAACCAAAGCGGAAATGAGGAAAACATCTTAGGACCGCGGGCAACGGGCATTGGTTGCACCCCGCGTCGACAATACGCGTTTGACATGCAGAACGCTAGGGCGGTCCGCCGGCTATAAGGGCGGCGTCAGCCCGCGCGCCAAATAGCTTTCCCGCAGATGGCGGCGCAGGCATTCCGGGCACAGGCAATCGCCGTGACCATAGGGCAAGGGCAGCACCTGCGGCAGCTCCGCGCACCAACAAGCGCCGTTGTCGCCGCCCTCTCCGCAACGGAAGGCCGCGCCGCAACGCTCGCAGCGCTTGTCTTTGACCTTGGGCCGCAAGCCGATCAGCCGCTGCCACACCGCGCGCTTTTGTTCGTCGTCGAAGCCGGACCAGCCGGCGATCTCGTCCAAGGTGCGCAGGCAGCCCAGGCAATAGGCGCCGCCCTCGTCGAGACGGCAGAGGCCGACGCAGGGCGAGGCGGGCGCGGGATACGCCTTTGTCATCAAAAATCCATCTTATGTCGCGAAATCAGTCCGCTATTTTAGCGCAAAGCCGCCGCCTACACGCCGCCGGGCTTGACGCTGATCGGTGTATGCACCAAAAATGGGCTGCCGCCTTATTCCTGAGGCGAATATCCAAATAGATTAAAGCTAAATAGACAAAGAGAAATCAGGAGAAATTCATGAAAACGCATCTTAGCCTCATCGCCTGCGCCGCGCTGGCCCTGACCGCCTGCGGCAAATCCGAACAAAGCGCCGGCAGCGCGCCGGCCGAAGCCGGCGCGGTCGTGGTGAAAATCGGCTCCGCCAACCCGCTGACCGGGCCTTTCGCCCACTGGGGCCGCGACGCGGACAACGGCGTCAAGCTGGCGGTGGCAGAAGCCAATGCCGAAAAGCTGACTCTGGACGGCAAGCCCGTCACTTTCGAAGTGGTGTCCGAGGACGACCAGGCCGATCCCAAAACCGCCGCCCAGGTGGCGCAACGCCTGGTGGACGGCAAGGTGGCCGGCATCATCGGCCATCTCACCTCCGGCGCGGCCATTCCCGCTTCGCGGATTTACTCTCAGGCCGGCATTCCGATGATCGCCGCCTCGGTGACCAGCCCCAGCTTCACCCAGCAGGGCTTCAAGAACACCTTCCGCATCATCGCCAACGACCGCCAGCAAGGCGAGGCGCTGGCCAAGTACGCGATCGAAACGCTGAAGGCCGGCCGCATCGCCATCGTCGACGACCGCACCACTTACGGCCAGGGCCTGGCCGACGATTTCGCCAAGGCGGTGGAAGCGGCCGGCGGCAAGGTGGTCAAGCGCGAGTTCACCAGCAATAGCGCCACGGATTTCATGGCCATCCTCACCTCGATCAAGGGGGCGAAGCCGGACCTGCTGTTCTACGGCGGCATGGACGCCCAGGCGGCGCCCATGGTCAAGCAGATGAACAAGCTGGGCCTGAAGGCCGCCTTCATGGGCGCGGACGGCATCAATACGCCTGAGTTCTCCAAACTGGGCGGCGACAGCGCGGAAAGCAGCTACGCCTCCAGCGCCGGCGCGCAAAAAGACAAGATGCCGGGCTTCGCGGACTTCAACGGCAAGTACAAGCAGCAATTCAACGCCGACATCCAGGCCTACGCGCCCTACACCTATGACGCCGCGCGGGTGATGATCGCCGCGATGAAGCGCGCCGGCTCCTCCGATCCGGCCAAATACCTGGGCGAACTGCCCAAGACCGACTTCAAGGGCGTGACCGGCGAGATCCGCTTTGACGACAAGGGCGACATCCAGCACGGCACCGTGTCGCTGTATCAATTGCGCAAAGGACAGTGGGTCGGCCTGTAAACACCGGCGTTCCCGCCTCGTCTCCACACCCCGGCCTATGCCGGGGTTTTTGTTTTTTGCGGCGGCGCTCCAAAAAATATGGCGCCATATTAAATAAATGGCTATAACTATTTATTCACAAACTAACATAAGGAGAGGATATGGGACTACTCGTTTCCCTATTGGCCGGCGGCCTGATCGGCTGGCTCGCCGGCAAGGTCATGGGCGTCAGCGAAGGCGTGATCGCCAACATCATCATCGGCATCATTGGTTCGGCCTTGGGACATTGGCTGTTTGGCCGGCTGCTGGGCATCTCTTCCGCCTCGGCCGCCGGTTCCTTCTCCCTGCCCGGCCTGGCCTTCGGCATTGCCGGCGCCGCCATCCTGATTTTCCTGCTGAAGAAGATCGGCCTCTTGCGTTGATCGGGCAAAGAAAAAGGCGACGCTGAACGCGTCGCCTTGTCGCCTGATGCCGAACCGGCTTATTTGGCTGCGGAAGCGTCCTTGGACGCGGCGGCGCCGCCCACGGTTTCCAGCACTTTCCACTCGCCGTTCACCACTTTGTAGACGGTGATGCCGCCGTCTTTCAGATCGCCCTTGGCGTCGTAGGTCCAGCTGCCGGAGGTCACGCCGGAGTGGGTGATCTTGGCCAGCACCGGCAGGTAGGCTTTGGGATCAGTGGAGTTGGCGTCTTTCATCGCCTGGATCAGCGCGCGGGTGGCGTCGTAGCCGTACGGCGAGTAAGTGGCCACGTCCATCTTGAAGCGCGCCTTGTAGCGGCTCTCGTAGTCCTTGCCCTTGGGCATTTGATCCAGCGGCAGGCCGGCCAGCGAGGCAATGGTGCCGTCGGCTTCTTTGCCCGCCAGTTGCAGGAAGGTCGGGGTCTTGGTCATCTCGCCGGAAATCAGCGGAGCGGTCAGGCCCAGGCGCTTCATCTGCTTGGCCATCGGCGCGGATTGCGCGTCGGCGCCGCCGTAGAACACCACGTCCGGCGCGGCGGCCTTGATCGAGGTGAGGATGGCGGCGAAGTCGGTGGCCTTGTCATTGGTGAATTCGCGCTTGACCACATTGCCGCCGGCGGCCTTGGCGGCCTTCTCGAACTCGTCGGCCAGGCCCTGACCGTAAGCGGTGCGGTCGTCCACGATCACCACTTTCTTGGCGCCCAGTTTTTCCACCACGAACTTGCCCATCACCGAGCCTTGCTGGGTGTCGGAAGTCATCGAGCGGAAGGTGTTCTTGAAGCCCTGCGCGGTGAAGGCCGGCGAGGTGGCCATGGCGATCATCGGAATGCCGGCGTCGGAATAGATCTTGGAGGCCGGGATGGAGGTGCCGGAGTTGAAGTGGCCGATGATGCCGTTCACTTTCTCGTCGACGAATTTCTGCGCCAGCTGAGTGGCGGTTTTCGGGTCGGCCTGGTCGTCCTGGGCTTCCAGTTCGAAGCTCACCGGCTTGCCGCCAATGGTGGGCTTCTCGGCGTTGGCGTCTTCAATCGCCAGGGTCACGCCGTTTTTGTATTCTTCGCCGTAGTGGGCTTGCGGACCGGTCAGAGGGGCCGCGAAGCCGATCTTGACCACGCCGCCCGCGGCGGCTTCCGCGCCGGCGGAGGCGCCGGCTGCCGGCGCGCCCTCTTCTTTTTTGCCGCATGCGGACAAGGCGACAGCGGCGGCCACGGCCAGGGAAAGAGTCGTCAGTTTGTTTGCTTGCATCATGTTTCCTCTATTTCTCCAGAGATCCCCATCCGTCACGTGTCGGGATTGGGGGTTTGCGGAACCTGTCTAATGTTGTTATGTACATCCCGCCTTCCCCAAGCAGGGGCGAGCGCGGCGGCTGGCGGCATTATTTCAAGGCCGCCAGCTTGTGGCAAGTGGCTTGTTGGACAAGCCCGCCGCCACCCCATGCGCGCCGGCGCATGGGAAAACCGGTTTGATCCGCGGAGTTGCAAGACGAACGGGCCGCCGTCGCCGGGGCCCGCCCCGCCTTTAATCGCCTATGCTCATCAGGCTGGCGTTGCCGCCCGCCGCGGTAGTATTCACGCTGAGCGCGCGCTCCACCACCAGCCGGTGCAGATTGTAATGGCCTTGCGCGTCGGCGCGCAGCAGCGGCACCAAGGCGCCGTCGCGCGCGGCCAGCGTACGCTGGGCGGCTTCGGCCTCGGCTTCGGAGCCGGAGAACAGCACGGCGCCGACATCCGCCGCCAACACATCGGCGTCCAGCTCCACCAAGGAGCCCAGCTTGGCGGCCAAGCCTCGGCCCGCCTCATTGGCCGGCAATACCGCGCGGTTGCCGGTGGCGAAGGCCGCCGCCAGCTGCTCCGCCAGCGCTTGCGCGTTGCCCGCCTGGCAGCCCACCTTGCCGCGCGGCGCGAACTGCAGCGAGTTCCGCTCGCCGGTGGGGCCCGGCAGGTTCACCAGGCAAGACAAGGCGCTGTCCTTGCGCGCCGCGGCGATGGCCGGCTCCAAGGCCAGGCCCAGGCCGCCGGCGGCGGCCGCCAAGGCGTCCAGCGCCGGCAGGGACAGCGGCAGGGTCTCCGCCGCCAGTTTCGGCTCCCAGGCCGCGCGGCTCAGCCGGTACAGATAGAAGGGACCGCCGGCCTTGGGGCCGGTGCCGGACTTGCCTTCGCCGCCGAAGGGCTGCACGCCCACCACCGCGCCGACGATGTTGCGGTTGACGTAGACGTTGCCGACCTTGATCTGGCCGACGATATTGTCGATGGTCTCGTCGATGCGGCTGTGGATGCCGTGGGTCAGACCGTAGCCGGTGGCGTTGATCTCGGCCACCACCTTGTCCAGCTCATTGGCCTCGAAACGCAGCACATGAAGCACCGGACCGAAGACTTCGCGCTTCAGCTGCTTGAGATCGGCGATCTCAAACAAGGTGGGCGCCACGAAGGTGCCCTTGGCGCAGTCCTCGCCCAGCTTGACCTGATGAGTGGCGCGCGCGCTCGCCTTCATCTTCTCGATATGGGCCAGCAGGCCGGCCTGGGCTTCGGCGTCGATCACCGGGCCGACGTCGATGTCCAGCTTGGCCGGATCGCCCACTTTCAATTCATCCATCGCGCCCTTGATCATGGCGATGACCTTGTCGGCGATGTCGTTCTGCAGATAGAGCACGCGCAACGCGGAGCAGCGCTGACCGGCGGAGTCGAAGGCCGAGCTGAGCACATCGGTGACCACCTGCTCCGGCAGCGCCGAACTGTCCACGATCATCGCGTTCTGGCCGCCGGTTTCGGCCACCAGCACCGGGTCGCCGCCGCGCTTGGCCAGCGTGCGGTTGATGATTTGCGCCACCTCGGTGGAGCCGGTGAAGATCACGCCCTGGACGCGCGGGTCCGCGGTCAGCGCCGCGCCCACCACTTCGCCGCGGCCCGGCAGCAATTGCAGCGCCGCGCGCGGCACGCCGGCCTCGTGCAACAAGCGCACCGCGTGCGCGGCGATCAGGCTGGTCTGCTCCGCCGGCTTGGCCAGCACCGCGTTGCCGGCCGCCAGCGAGGCCGCCACCTCGCCGATGAAGATGGCCAGCGGGAAGTTCCACGGGCTGATGCACACCACCGGGCCCAATGGGCGATGGCTGGCGTTGTCGAATTCGTCTTCGATCTGCGCCGCGTAGTAGCGGCAGAAGTCCACCGCCTCGCGCACCTCGGCGATCGCGTTGGCCAGCGTCTTGCCGGCCTCGCGCACCGCCAGGCCCATCAGCGCCGGCATCTGGTCTTCCATCAGGTCGGCCATCCGTTGCAGGCAGGCGGCGCGTTCGGCCACCGGCGTGGCGGCCCAATCGGCGGCGCCTTGCTGCGCCAGCTCCAGCGCGCGGTTCACATCCGCCGCGCTCGCCTCGATCACGCGGCCCACCAGATCGTCGCGATCCGCCGGATTGCGCACCTGCTGCACTTCGCCGTCGGTGACGTCGCCGTCGCCCAACATCGGGAAAGCGCCCCACGGCTGTTTCTCGGACGCTTGCAGGCCCAGTTGCAGCGTGGCCAGCACATGCTCGCTGGACAGGTCCAGACCCTTGGAGTTTTTGCGCTGCTGGCCGTACAGCTCCAGCGGCGCCGGAATCTTCTTGTGCGGCTGGCCGCCATGGCGCGCGGCCTCGGCCACCGGATCCGCCACCAGTTCGTCTATGGATACCGCCTCGTCCACGATGCGGTTGACGAAGGAGCTGTTGGCGCCGTTTTCCAGCAGGCGGCGCACCAGATAGGCCAGCAGAGTTTCATGCGAACCCACCGGCGCGTAGATGCGGCAAGCCTTGCCCAACTTGTCCTTGCCCACCACTTGGTCGTACAGGGTCTCGCCCATGCCGTGCAGGCACTGGAATTCGTAATCCTTGCCGGAGGCCAGATTGAACACCGCGGCCAGGCTGTAGGCGTTATGGGTGGCGAACTGCGGATAGATCGCGTCCTGCGCGGACAACAGCTTCTTGGCGCAGGCGAGATAAGCCACATCGGTGTAAACCTTGCGGGTGTAAACCGGATAGCCCGGCAAGCCGTCCACCTGGGCGCGCTTGATCTCCGCGTCCCAATAAGCGCCCTTGACCAGGCGCACCATGAAGCGGTGCTTGCTGCGACGCGCCAGATCGATCAGGAAATCGATCACATAGGGACAGCGCTTCTGGTAAGCCTGCACCACAATGCCTATGCCCTCGAAACCGTCCAGATCCGGATCGTTGGCCAGCGCCTCCACCAGATCCATGGAGATTTCCAGGCGGTCCGCTTCTTCGGCGTCGATGTTCAGGCCGATATCGTACTGCTTGGCCAGCAGGAACAAGCCTTTCAGGCGCGGCAGCAGCTCGGCCATCATCCGTTCGTGCTTGATGCGGCTATAGCGCGGATGGATGGCCGACAGCTTCACCGAAATGCCCGGGCCTTCGTAAATGCCGCGGCCGGCGGACGCTTTGCCGATGGCGTGAATGGCGGTCACATAGTCTTGCAAATAGCGCTGCGCGTCGGCCTCGGTCATCGCCGCCTCGCCCAGCATGTCGTAGCTGAAGCGATAGCCGCGCGCCTCGCGTTCGCGGCCGTTGGCCAGCGCTTCCTCAATGGTCTCGCCGGTGACGAACTGCTTGCCCAGCATGCGCATCGCCATGTCCACGCCTTTGCGGATCAGCGGCTCGCCGCCTTTGGCGATCAAACGGGTCATCGCCGCCGACAAGCCATTCGCGCTGTGCGAAGCCACCAGCTTGCCGGTCACCAGCAAGCCCCAGGCCGCGGCGTTGACGAACAAGGAAGCGCTATTGCCCAGGTGGGCCTTCCAGTCGCCGCGCGAAATCTTGTCGCGGATCAGCTTGTCCGCGGTTTCGCGGTCCGGAATGCGCAGCAGCGCTTCGGCCAGACACATCAAGGCGATGCCCTCGGCGCTGTCCAGAGAAAACTCATGCATCAAGGCATCCACCCCGCTGGACTTGGTGCGCTCGCGGCGCACCTCCGCCACCAGGCGCCGCGCCAGGTCCTGAACCGCAGTGACTTCGCCGTCGCTCATCGCAGCCTGCGGCAACAGCGCCTGCACGCACTCGCGCTCATCGCGACGATAGGCAGAGGTAATGGCGTCCCGCAGCGCCGACTGGCCATGGGCAAATGCGTCGAATTGCATGAATCATCTCCGTGTAGTTTGCAGCCCCGGGCTATCTCTTTTCATTAGCGCCCGGAAAATTTGTCTATTGTATACAAATACAAATAGATTGCTGGACAATATGAAGGAAACTTTTCAGTCCATAATTTCAACCCAAACAAACCCAACTCGTACAAGCAGTTAGCCGGCGCCAGCCGGGCTCAAGACCCGCCTCACTGTTGCATGCCAACAACTTAGAGCGCCCCGCTCCGCCCCCGTCCGCGCATGCCAAGGCCGGCGCAACGTGCCACAATGCCGTCCTGACTCTCTTCATCATAGGCAAACCCTCATGCAAACCGTGCTGATCACCCTGAACGCCAGCCCCTACGGGGACGAACGCGCGCTCTCCGCGCTGCGCCTGACGCTGACCCTGGCTCAACAGGCCGAGCGCTGCCGGGTGCAGCTGTTCCTGCTGTCCGACGCCGTTGTCGCCGCATTGAAAAATCAGAAGACCGCGCAAGCGCCGACCCTGGGCGGGATGCTGGCCGAAGCGCTGGAATTGGGCGTGACGGCGCGCGTCTGCCGCACTTGCGCCGACGCGCGGGGAATCGATGAAAGCCTGCTGTTGCCGGGCGTCAAGATCGGCACCATGCCGGAGCTGGCCGAATGGACGCTGAGCGCGGACAAAACGCTCAGCTTTTGAATCCGCAAATGCAAAAAGCCCAGACCGTTTGGTCTGGGCTTTTACATTGGGCGCCTGGCAATGCCCTACTTTCACATGGCGAATGCCACACTATCATCGGCGCTAAGGCGTTTCACGGT
>NZ_JBMDIQ010000038.1:0-23288 GCF_057808735.1 Chromobacterium sp. FG89
CGCCAGACGCCCCATTGCAAAGCCCAGCTCAATCGAGCTGGGCTTTATGCATTGCGCTGCCGGACGGAACTAGAAGCAAGCCTCCCCAAAGGGAGGCTTTGTTGCGTCCGGCCGTCAGTAATAGCTGACCACCAGTTGGCCGCGCGGCTTGTCTTTGGGCGTGAGGATATTGAAGCTGCGCAGCTTGTCGCTGCGATCCAGGTCGTAGCCTTTGGCGGCGGCCTGGCTGCTGGCTAGGGCGTCGGCGTTGGCGCGCACTGGCAGGTTCTCGCCGTTGGCCGCGAGGGCCTGGATATGGACCGGCGCCTTGCATTTGCCGACTTCCAGCCGGCTGGGGCCGTTGACGCGGCTGGGCGCGTCGAGCGCCAACGGGCATTGGGCTTCGACGATGCGGCCGCTGAAGGTGATGACCCCGCCGTCGGCGTGAGCAAAAGACGACAGCAGCAGGAAAGCCATGGCGGCGAGAGGCGCTGGATGTGTCATGTGGATACCCCGTTTGATCTAGTGACGTTGCGCTCAGCGGTCTGTGGCCGCTGTGGTGGTGTGGCCTTCTAGGTATAGGCGGTATCCGGATTGATTCCAGGAAAAAATTAATATATTAAAACTATATTTAATAGAAAATTGCTATAGATGTTTTAAATCAAGCCTTTATTGGATTAAGTTTGTTTAAAATATGAGTCAGAAAAGCCGCTCTCCGGTTTTGGAGGAGCGGCTTTTTTCATGGGCGCGGCGGGGCGTGTTCAGCCGGTCTGCCCGGCGCGTTGCTCCAGCTCCCTTTGGCGTTCCGTCTTGATGATTTTGTAGATCCATTGCAGCGATACGCCGTAGCGACGCGCCAGTTCCGCGTGGTTGCCGCCGGTGAATTCGCCGTAGATCTGCTGGTCGCGCAGAGAGGACTGATAGGACAAGCCGATGGGGAAGTAGATGTTCTGTCCGCCCCAGTGTTTGGCCATGCGTTCGGCGATTTCCTGCCCCAGTTGCTCCGCTTGTTGTTGTTCGGTGTTGGCGAGCTGTTTCAGCGTCATGGCCACGTGCTGGGCCAGGTCGACGAGCAGTTCCGGTCCTTTGCTGCGAAAGCGTGCTTGCATGGCGTTGTCCTTTGGCGGCGGTATCGATGACGGCCATTATCGCCGTCTTCGCGCGCGCGGCCCGGATGACGGCTGTCAGCGCCGGCGCGGTCCGGCTTTCTGTAAAGAGGGTTAAAAGACCGCAATGGGGACGATGGCGCATCCTTGCCCTCGTTCGATGGCCAGGCGTCGTCGGCAACCGTCCTTGCGAGTGATATCGCCTTTCTTCCCACGATGTCCAGGAGCCCGCCCGTGGCCAGCACTTCCCAAATCGTTGACGCGCTGTTGGCGCGTTTGCGCGGCGCTTTGCCGTCATTGAGCGTCGAGCATTGCGCCGCGCCGGCCGATTACCGGCTTGAACATCCGCAAGGCGCGCTCTTGTTGAGCTATCGAGGCAGCCAATTCGCCTTGCCGCGCGATGTGGCCGGCGTCTGCCAGCTGCGCACGCTGCAGTTGGAGCTGACGCTGCTGCTGCGGCGCGCCGGCGCGCAAGTCAACGATACGGAAGCGCTGGACGCGGCGCGGCGCGCCTGCCTGGGATTCTCCGCGCCGGATTGCCGACCCGCCTGTCTGTCGAGCGAAACCTTTTTGGGCTTCAGCGACGGCATCGCCCGTTACGCCATTTCGCTGGCCGCCGACACCTTGCAGGTGGCGGAGGCGGCCCCGGGGCATGAGCCTGTGTTAACCGCAGTCACTAAGGAGGAGCAAGCATGAAGTATTTGTATTCCGGGCCGATCAGCGGCGTCACTTTGGCCGACGGCCAGGAAATCATGTTGTTTCCCGGCGCCGAGGTGGAGATGCCGGAACAGCACGATTACACCCGCGTGCTGTTGGCCTTGCAGCATCTGAGCCCGTTGCCGCAAGCGGCGGCATCGACGTCCCCTAGCGCTGAACAAGGAGCTTGAGCATGGCAGCCAATTATCTGCATGGCGTGGAAACCATTGAAGTGGAACGCGGCGCGCGCCCGGTGCGCACCGTCAAATCGGCGGTGATCGGCCTGATCGGCACCGCGCCGCTGGCGCCGGAAGCGGCCAATACCCCGGTGTTGTGCCTGTCGGAAAAAGACGGGGCGGCCTTTGGCCCACAGCTGGCCGGCTTCACCATTCCGCAAGCGCTGAACGCGATCTACGATCACGGCGCCGGCACCGTGGTGGTGATCAATGTGCTGGACCCGGCGCTGCACAAGAGCTCGGTCGCCGGCGAGGCCGTGACGCTGGACGCGGCCACCGGCCAGGGCAAGACCGCCAAGGCGGCGCTCTTGAACGTGACGGTGAAGAGCGCCGACGGCGCCACCGCCTACGTGGCCGGCACCGACTACCTGCTGGACGCGGTCAACGGCAAGATCACCCGGCTGAAGGACGGCGCCATCGCCGCCGGCGCCGGCCTGAAAGTCAGCTATGACTACGCCGACCCGGCCAAGGTCACCGCCGCCGACATCATCGGCGCGGTCAACGCCGCCGGCAACCGCACCGGCCTGAAGGCGCTGCAAGACACCTATAACCGTTTCGGCTTCTTCGCCAAGCTGTTGATCGCGCCGGGCTTCTGCACTCAGAACTCGGTGGCCAGCGCGATGGCGGCCATGGCCGACAAGCTGGACGCCATCGCCTATGTCGACGCGCCCATCGGCACCAGCTTCGCCCAGGCGCAAGCGGGCCGCGGCCCGGCCGGCGGCATCAACTTCAATACCTCCAGCGACCGCGTGCGCCTGTGCTATCCGCACGTCAAGGTGTTCGACCCGGCCACCAACGACACCCGTCTGGAGCCGCTGTCGGCCCGCGCCGCCGGCCTGCGCGCCAAGGTGGACAACGACAAGGGCTTCTGGTGGTCCAGTTCCAACCAGGAGCTGGCCGGCGTCATCGGCGTGGAGCGCCAGCTGACCGCGATGATTGACGATCCGCAGTCCGAGGTGAATCTGCTGAACGAGCAGGGCATCACCACGGTGTTCTCCAGCTTTGGTTCCGGTTTCCGCCTGTGGGGCAACCGCACCGCCGCCTGGCCCACCGTCAGCCATATGCGCAACTTCGAGAACGTGCGCCGCACCGGCGACGTGATCAATGAGTCGATCCGCTATTTCAGCCAGCAGTTCATCGACATGCCGCTGAACCAGGCCACCATCGACGCGCTGGTGGAATCGGTGAACGGCTACGGCCGCAAGCTGATCGGCGACGGCGCGCTGCTGGGCTTCAAGGCCTGGTTCGACGTGGCGCGCAATCCGGAGACCGAGCTGGCCGCCGGCCATCTGCTGATCAGCTACAAGTACACGGTGCCGCCGCCGCTGGAACGTCTGACCTTTGAGACCGAGATCACCTCGGAATACCTGTTGAGCCTGAAGGGAGGCAATTGATCATGGCAGGCAAGATTGAAATCAACCGCATCACCAACGCCAACATCTACATCAACGGCAACTCGCTGTTGGGCCGAGCCGAGGAGATCAAGCTGCCGGACGTGTCCGCCATCATGCAGGAGCACAAGGCGCTGGGCATGGTAGGCAAGATCGAGCTGCCGGCCGGCTTCGACAAGCTGGAAGGCGAGATCAAGTGGAACTCCTTGTACAAGGACGTGGCCAAGATCATCGCCAATCCGTTCCAGGCGGTGCAATTGCAGGCCCGCTCCAGCATCGAGACCTACGGCGCGCAGGGCCGCTTGCAGCAGGTCAGCCTGGTGACCTTCCTGACCGTGATGTTCAAGAAGAACCCGCTGGGCACCTACAAGCAGCATGAGAACGCCGATTTCAGCTCTTCCTTCTCCGCCACCTACATCAAGCAGGTCGTGGACGGCGAGGACGTGCTGGAGCTGGACTACCTGGCCAACATCTTCCGGGTGGGCGGCAATGACATGCTGGAACTGTACCGTCGCAATATCGGCGGTTGATGGAGGGCCGGCCGCCGGCCGGCTTGTTTCTCTCTTTCCGCGCTGACGAGGCTGGACCCGGCTTGGCTGGGTCCGCCGGAGCCGCGGGGAGGCGACCGGCGGCTTCAAGCCTTTCCCTAAAGGGCTTTAACAGACCCGCCGGGCCGTAAACCGGACAATGAAGCTCATCAACCACGCAGCCCGTGACCAAGGAGCTCACATGAAGATCAAACTCAAATACCCGTTCACCAACGCCGCCGGCGAACGTCTGGACAGCCTGGACATCAGCCGTCTGAAGCGCGCGGATCTCAAAGCCGCCAGCCATCACAGCCAGGACGACGCGGACCAGGAGGATTTCCTGTTCGCGCGCATGACCGGCCTGACGCTGGAAGACATCGACCAGCTCGACATCGCCGACAGCCGCGCGCTGGCGGACTGCTTTCGCGATATGGTGGGCGTCTCCGACGACGCTTAAGGACTTCGACGAAGCGCTGCTGACCGTGCTGGGCCTGCCGCCGTCGGAAATCGACGCGCTGGCGATGGACGACTACTGGTTTTGGTGCGAGGTGGCGGAGCGAGAGATCCAGCGCCGTCACGAGCGCGAACAGCAGTGGCTGGATCGAGACTGATTTTTCCTGCGCCGCGCGTCCGCGCGGCCCGGGGCCGGCCCGTCCGTCAGGACGCCCGCCGGCCCCACCCGGAGCCGCCGGAGCTGGTTTGGCGGCCTTCCCCTCATACTCACAGGCTAACACCATGGTAAGCGAGTTTTTCATCGGTCTTAAGGTGGGAGCGACGCTGTCCGGGGTCTTCGACAACGCCTTCCGTTCCGCCCGCGCCTCCTTGGACGAACTGGGCAAGACCAGCTTGCGCCTGCGCGACCGCCAGCGCGAGCTGAGCGACAGCGTGGAGCGTTCCCGCAAGGCCTTCGCCGCGCTGGATCTGCCGCAGCTGGAACGGGATCACCGCAAGCTGGAATTGACGCTGGACCGCTTGCGCCGGCGTCACGACGCCTGGCTGGACAGCGTCAAGCGCGGGCAGGGTGTCAAGCTCGCTCTGCCCGGCGTGTCCCAGGTCAGCGAGATGGTGGCCAAGTGCCGCGTCGAGCTGCAGGCCTCGGTGAAGGTCAAGGCGGTGATCGAAGTGGAACAGCGGGTGCTGGAAAGCCAGGAGCGGCAAAAAGACGCCACCTGCAATCCGCGCCCGCCGACCGTGCCCAAGCGCCCGACCCCGCGCGGGGACGGCGGCGACAAGTCCAAGGACGCGCCGCCCGATCTCGAATCCACCCTCCAGCGTCTGCGCACGCCCGGCATCCAGCGATGGATAGGCGTGGCCGACGCTGTTCAGCTGTCCTCGCGCTGGCTGTCCGACGCCGCCGGCAAAACCCACGAAGTCTTGTCCAAAGGCCTGGGCAATAAGGCCTTGCGCTATGTGCACGGCAAGCTCAATCCCTTGCTGGGCGGCAAGCTGCCCAGCGTGGACGCCATGCTGGGCGCGCTGGAAAGCACCCGCGACGCCGGCGACACCGTCGCCAAGGGCGCGGCCAGGGTGGGCCAGGCGCTGCGTCGCTATGCCGACACCCCGGGCAGCGTGCTGGCCAAGATCGCCGCCGCCAGTGAGACGCTGCTGAAAGAAGACGGCGCCAAGGCGGCCCAGCCGGGCAAGGCGGGAGGCGCGGCGGCCAAAGGCAAGGCCGGCGGCGGCAAGATCCGTTCCGCCATTCGTCTATTGCAAGGCCTGCCGGCGCCGGACGCCACGCCCCTGATCGAATTCAACGACAAGGTGGGCAGCATCAGCCGCGATGTGGCCAAGGCGGCCGGCACCGTGCACAAGACCTTGTCGCAAGGCATGGGCAACAAGGCGCTGCGCTATGTGCACGGCAAGCTCAACCCCTTGCTGGGCGGCAAGCTGCCCAGCGTGGAAAGCCTGCTCGGCTCGGTGAAAGCGCTGGAGGACGGCGCGACCAAGGCCGGCGAGATCAGCGACAAGGTGGGCAAATCGCTGCGCCGCTATCAGGACACCAAGGGCGGCTTGCTGAGCAAGCTATGGGCCGCCGGCAGCGAATGGTTCAAGGAAGACAAGCCGGGCACCACTCAGAGCGAGACGGACAAACCCGGAAGCAGCCAGAGCCAGACGGACAAGCCCGGCGGCTGCATGGAGGCCAAGCCCGAGAACTGCTGCTGTTGCTGCCAGCCGGCCACGCGCGACATCGACAAGCCCGGCGACGGCATGGACCCGGATCGGGACGAACGTCGCAAGAAAGAGAAAAAGGACGGCCGGCGCGAGCGCGGCCGCAAAGAGCGGCGACCCAGGCCCAAGCCGCGTCCCAAACCCAGCCCGAAACGGAGGCCAAGCCCGCAGCCGAGACCGAGCCCCAGGCGGAGCCCACGTCCGCGGCGCCTGCCCAAGGGCCGCGGCCTGCCAGGGGGCATCGGCGAAGCCTTCCGTCGCGGTGCGGCGCTGGCCAAGGCCGGAATCAAAGGCTTGGGCAATGCGCTGAAGCAGGTGCCTGGCATGCTGCGTAGCGGTGCGCAGAAAACCGGGGACTGGCTCAAGAGCCTGCCGGGCAAGGCCAAGGCCGGCGCGCAGAGCGCGGCCAGGGCGGCGGGTTCGGTGGCCAGCCGCGTCGGAGCGGGGCTGAAGCGTCTGCCCGGGCTGGCGCGCGGCGGCATCGGCGGCGCGGCCAAGCTGGCCAAGGCGGCGGCCCAGCGCGCGGCGCCCTTGTTGAAGGCCGGCGCCGGCGTGGCCAAGGCCGGACTCGGCATCGGCAAGGAAGTGTTCAAGCGCACCGGCGGCCTGCTCAAGGCCGGCGTCGCCGGTTCGGTGATCACGGCGTTGGAGGCCGGCCAGGAGGCGTGGAACGTCAGCAAGTCCAATCGCAGCCAGACCGAGAAGAACAAGGAGTACTGGAAGATAGGCGGCAAGGCCGGCGGCTCCATCGGCGGCGCGGCGATGGGCGCGGCCATAGGCAGCATGATTCTGCCCGGCGTCGGCACCTTGGTGGGCGGCGTCATCGGCCACTTCGCCGGCAAGTACGCCGGGGAATGGGCCGGCGGCAAGGTGGGTCAGGCCATTCACGGCGCGCCCATGCCCGGCAAGGCCAAGCAGCCGCCCGCCGCGCCGCCTGCCGCCACCCAGCCGCCGTCGCGGCCGCCCAAGGTGGACTTCGGCGCGTCGGCGGGCAAGCGCGGCGGGGTCGGCGCGGAAGTGACGGCCAGCGTCTCGGTGTCCGCCCAGGCGGAAGTGCGCGCCCGGCAGCTGCAACGCCTGCAACAGGGCGGCGCGGCGGCCAAGTCGCCGGGCAAGAGCGCCGGCGGCGGCATGAACGTCACCTTCGCGCCGCACATCACCGTCACCGCCAGCGCGGCGGCCACGGTCAAGCAGCAGGTGCAGCAGGCGGTGCAGCTGTCCTACGCCGAGTTCGAACGCCTGATGCGGCGCTACGAGGCGGACAGGCAACGGCGCAGTTACAGCGCCCGCGCTTGAGAACCGGCGTGCGATTCAGCTGCGCTTCGTGAGACGTGGCACGGTGAGTACTCCTTCGAAATGCTCATGTACCACTCGGTCATTCCGCTTTCTCGGTTGTTTTCG
Source organism: Chromobacterium sp. FG89 (assembly GCF_057808735.1). Taxonomy (NCBI): domain Bacteria; kingdom Pseudomonadati; phylum Pseudomonadota; class Betaproteobacteria; order Neisseriales; family Chromobacteriaceae; genus Chromobacterium; species Chromobacterium sp. FG89. The sequence goes on from NZ_JBMDIQ010000038.1 coordinate 7,506, forward strand.
CCTTGTCTCGCTCTTGCTCGCAGCATCGTACCCGGGCTTTCTAAAAGCCGCGGAGCCCGGCGCGCTCGCGCGCCGGGTTCTCTTTCCACCCATTCGGAGGGCAACCCATGTACGCGGTACTGGGCAATATCGAGTTTGATCTGATCAGTTATTTCGACGGCCTGGAACAGCGCAGCGGCAGCGACTTCGCCGAACACGGCCGCATCGGCGGCAAGCCGGTGCTGCAATTCGTCGGCGACAAGCTGGACGAAATCCGCATCGACCTGGTGCTGCACGCAGCCTACTGCCAGCCGGACGAGGAGCTGCAAAAGCTGCAGGCGGCGCGCCTGCAGCACCAGGCCTTGGCCTTGGTGTTGGGCAACGGCGACTACAAAGGCCGCTTCGTCATCGCCGAACTGCAAAGCACCGGCCGCCAGACCGACCGCAGCGGCAGCCTGCTGGCGGTGGAGGCCCAACTCAGCCTACGCGAGTACGGCGGCGACGCGCCGCCCAAGCCCAAGCCGGCGCTGGCCAAGGCCGCCGCCAGCCTGCCCGCGGGCAAGCTCAAGCTGCCGGCCGGGTTGGAGCGCTTCAAGGCCGACATCGCCGGCCTGGCCAAGACCGTGGCCCAGGTCAAAAGCGTGGTGGGCAAGGTCAAGACCGTGATCAACACCGCGCGCGAGCTGCGCCAGCTGGCCGGCCGAGACCCGGCCGCGGCGCTGGAAAAGCTGCCCGGCCTGCTCAAGGAGGTGCAGGCGCTGGCCCCCGGGCTGCAAGTCAGCGGCGAGCAGATGGCCAAGTTCGAGCAATACAGCAAGCTGGCCGGCGACGCGGTGCGCGTGGGCCAGAGCCTGCAGCAGGCCAAGCTCAATATGACGGCGATGGGCCGGCTGCTGGCCGGCACCCAGGCCGGCCAGGTGCTGGACAAGCTGGCCGCCTGCGAAGAAATCAACGGCCGCTCCGAGGTGGCCTTGCGCGAACTGGCCGAGCCGCTGGCCGGCCTGGCCGCCAAGGCCGCGGTGCGGCGCATCCTGAGGTGACCCCATGTTCCTGAATCATGTGACTCAAGAAAACGAACGCTGGGACCAGATCGCCTGGCGTTATTACGGCGACGTCGGCCAGATGGCGCAGCTGATCGCCAACAACGCCCACATTCCCATAGGCGAAACCCTGCCCGCCGGCCTGATCCTGGCCGTTCCGGTGCTGGAGGCCGCGGACAGCGAGGCGCTGGAGCAGCTGCCGCCGTGGAGGCGCTCATGAGCGACAGCCGCGCGCAAGAGGTGCCGACGCCGGCCTTCGAACTCAGCTACAACGGCAAATCCATTACCGCCGACATCGCTCGCCACGCGCTCAGCGTCAGCTATACCGATCACCTGAGCGGCGAATCCGACGAGCTGGACGTGGAATTGGAAGACGTGGACGGCCGCTGGCTGGACGGCTGGTATCCGGACAAGGGCGCCACGCTGGCGCTCAAACTGGGCTATCGCGGCGCGGCGCTGGTGGCGGCGGGCAGCTTCGACATCGACGAAGTGGAATACCGTTCGCCGCCGTCCACCGTGCGCATCCGCGCGCTGGCCACCGGCGTGCAGCACCCGCTGCGGACCAAGAACGGCTGCGCCTATGAGCAGATCACGCTGCAAGCGCTGGCCCAGCGCATCGCCAAGCGCCACCGGATGAAGCTGCAGGGCAAGATCGAGACGGTGAACATAGACCGGCTGACCCAGTACCACGAAACCGATCTGCAATTCCTGCAACGGGTGGCGGACCAGCACGGCTATGTCTGCAAGGTGATGGACAACAACCGCAAGCTGGTGTTTTGGAAGCGCAGCGACCTGATGCGGAGCGCCAGCGTGCGCCGCTACACCCCGGCCCAGCTGATGGCCTGGCAGGCCCAGGACCAGCTCAGCAAGGTGCCGGCCCAGGTGGACGTCAGCTATCACGATCCGGCCAAGCGCGCGCTGCGCACCGCCAGCGTGCGCGCCGACGCCAAGGCGCCGGGCGGCAAGGCCAGCAGCGCGGACACCGTCAAGCTCACCCGCAAGGCCGCCGGCAAGCGCCAGGCCGAACAGATGGCGGCGGCGGAGCTGGAGCGCCGCCAACTGGACCGCACCCGCATGTCCATCACCGTGGACGGCTCGCCGCAGCTGGCCGCCGGCAGCAATATCGATCTGGACGGCTTCGGCAAATTGTCCGGCCGCTACCAGATCCAGCGCGCCAGCCACCGCATCAGCCGCCAGGACGGCTATGTGTGCGAGCTGGAATTGAAACGGGTGAGCGCCGGCGCCGCCCAAAACCCGCAAAAAGAGAGGAGCAAGCCATGATGGACGTACCCCTGCCGGAAGCGCTGGCCACCCTCAAGTTCGGCAGCGTCTCCGCCGTGGACGCCAATACCCAGCGCGTCCGCGTGCGGCTGCCGGAGTTGGGGCGTCTGCGCACCGCCTGGCTGCCGGTGCTCAGCCGCAAGAGCGGCCGCGACAAGGACTACTGGCTGCCGGACGTCGGCGAGCAGGTGGCGGTGCTGCTGGACGCGCGCGGCGAGGACGGCGTGGTGTTGGGTGCCATTTTCTCCGCCGCCGACGCGGTGCCGGTGGCCAGCGTCGATAAATGGCATCGCCGCTTCGCCGACGGCGCGACGCTGGAATACGACCGCGCCGCGCATCAGCTCACCGTCAGCGGCGGGGTGCAAAAAGTGGTGGTGGAAGCCGGGGCGGAAATCGTCCTCAAGGCGGGCGCCAAGGTCAGCATAGACGCGCCGGCCACCGAGATCAGCGGCACCCTGCTGGTCAAGGGTCTGCTCACCTATCAGGGCGGCCTGAACGGTTCCGGCGGCAGCGGCGCCAGCTTCTCCGGCAACATCAGCCAGAGCGGCGGCAGCTTCAACAACGCCGGCGGCGACGTGGTGGCCAGCGGCAAGAGCCTGGCCGGCCATGTGCATCCGGCGCCGGGCGGCATGACGGGCGGGCCGGTGTAGGCGCGGCGCTTAGCTGGGCCGCGGCGGCGTCAAGCACCCAGCCCCGACGGATCTCTCCGTCGGGGCTGGCTTGCGTGTTGAATCAATCCCTTAGAGCAGCCGGTTCAACTCGCTGGCCGCATTCAGCTGCATCGCATGCAGCGGCTCCAGCATGAAGGCGAGGTGCTGGTCTTGCGTTCCGCCGTCTGCGCTCTGCCACAGCAGTTGCAAGGCCGCGCCCAGGCTGCTGTTGGCGGCGTCCAGCTCCAGCAGGTGGCGGCTGGCGATCTGGCGTATGGATTGGCGGCAGCGGCTCAACTCGTCTATCACCGCGTCCAGCACGCCCAATTCCGTATGTTGCTGGCGCAGCGCCTGCAATTGGGCGATGGCCTGCCCCAGCTGACGCGTGGCTTGGCCTTCGGCGGCGGAGGGGAGGGAGGAGAGGGCCATGATGAGGTTTCCAATTGATGTCGGCGCAGCCTGTCCGGGACCGATCGGAAGCGGGCAAGTCCATGGCGGGGCGGCTGCCGGCCTGCGCGGGCCGCGTTCCCGGCGTCGGGAAAGCCGGCGCGTCGTGGATTGTCGTCCAGCGCCGAGCTTGGGGTCAAGGCCGGGAAGAGGACTGTCGCGCCCGCGTCGTTTTAGTCCGCATTTCACATTTTCCTTTGCGACTGATCCGCCGCCGGCTATAACCACACTTACAAGTCATGATAAAAGCATGTGTTTTTCTGTGTGTTAATACTAAGTGACTATACGTAGTGCGCTGCATCAGGGAGGGCGGGTCAGCCGCCCGTGAAGCGGCGCCGTCCGTAGCGCGTCGGGCAGGAAGCGGCGGCCAAGGGGGCGGATGGCACCGGGGGTTCCAATACAAGGAGCACGATCGATGTCATTGCAACAGTCTGTCACCGCCAGCGCGCGCTGGGGGTGGCTGCTTCTGGCCTGCGTCGCCGCCGGCGCCCAGGCCGCCGACATGCCGGAGGCCTCCGCGGCCGCCGCGCTCAAGGCCTTGAAAAGCACGCCGGCTGGGCGTCACAGCTATTACACCGGCGGCGTGCACAACACCGTAGGCTGTCTGTTGCCGGGCAGTTGCGTCTATCCGCGCAAGCCCGGCGAACCCAGCGATCCGCTGTTCCCCGAGTGGTGGGTCAGCGATTGGACCATGTATCGCATCTTCAATCAGGCGGCGATCCAGCAATACCCGCCGCCGTACGCCTCGCCGCCGGCCGGCATGAGCGAGGGTCAGGACTACGAAAAGTCCTACGGCGCCAGCTACTACGACGCCAGCTATGTGCCGGCGGACGGCGACGGCCGCGGCGCGATGATGGAACACTATGAAAAACGCTGCCTGCCCATCTTCCCCGGCAGCAACCAGTACAGCTGCTCCTTCGTGTCCTTGGGCAACAAGGCTTATTTCCTGCGCTACGCGGACCGGCCCAAGGGCACGCCGCAGTGCTGCCAGTTCTCCTTGGACAATCACCCGCCGCGCCGCGACTTCATCAAGCATCTGCCGTACAACGCCGAGCAGAGCACGCACTTGAACGGCAGCGTCCAGGCGTACTCGCGGATAGTGCAGCCGGGCAGCATCCTGTTCGGCTACGCCTTCTATAAGCAAGCGACCCGCGACGGCGGCAAGGGCGTGCCGTACCGGCACCCGCAGTCCTTCTTCTTCTCAGGCGATCCCGGCTCTCCGCCGGACGCGCCCATGGTCAGCCAGAACTACAGCAACTTCCGCGCGCAGAAGCCGGACCCGAAACGGACCTGGCTCAAAGTGGCCGAGATGTGCCCGGCCAAACCGGAATGGTGCTGCCTGTTCGCCACCGATTGCCCGGACAAGGGCAAGACCGACGCGCCGGCGGCCGACAAGGCCAACGCTCAACCCGACCCGAGTTGGGCCACTTTGCAGCCGTAAAGGAACCGCCATGAGTTATCTCGACTCTCCCCGCATTCACTTTTCCGGCTACTTCCAGTCGGACGTGTCCACCGTCAACAACAATGTCTGTTATTACGATTCCGACGCCTTCAAGGAGGAATACCAGCAGTTGTCCACGACCGGCGGCGACGGCGGTTGGAACCCGCAGGGCACCGCCATCTTCCGCTTCGTCAGCTGCAGCGTCACCGGCGCCAGCCTCAACGGCAAGCCGGTCACCAGCAGCGCGCAGGACCCCATCATCGGCATGGCGATGGAAAACGCCGATTGCCGCGCGCCGGGCAAAATGGCGGACCTGGACCCGCAGCAGCAAATGGTGTCCCAGATCTGGGCCTTGCAAGTGCGGCTGACCGACAATGTCGAGCGCGCGCTGTTCATCGGCGACATGCTGCCGGTGGGCTTCATGAATCTGTGGCAGCGTCAGCAGCAGGGCATCCGCTCGGACCAACTGCTGGCCGCCAACTACCAGTCCATCCTGGAAAACGTCCAATGGCACGGGCACAGCCACTCGCCGGTGTTGGAGGCGCTGCGCAAGGCCAGCCAGCACGGCCTGCTGGCCATCGAGTTCAATCTGTTCGGCTACGGCCGCGACCCGTCCATTCCCCGCTATACCCAGGGCCATATCGTCGGCACCATCGGTCCTTACCACGACCGCGAACCCCGGCACTTCGTCATGGGCCGGCAAATGACCGCGCAGCTGGACCCCAACCCCAATGAATATCCGATGGTGCCCTCCGGCGGCGTCTACAGCTTCCAGTGCCAGAACCACCCGGAGCGCCAGACGCTGACCGCGGACTTCGGCAACGCGCTGCCCATCGTCGACGCCAGCGGCGCCTTCGTCGACATGGGCACCTTGACGCTTGGGGTGTTGAAACAGCCGGCGCATGCGCCGATCAGCGGCAATCTGCCCAAGGACCAGGTCATCGTGCTGGGCCAGGTGGCCTACGACCCGCCGCAGCCGGGCGCGGCGGCCAGCGACGAGCCGTCCGAGTGGTATCGCCAGACCGCGGCGATCCAGGACTTCGATTACTCGGCCATCCCCGGCGCCAGGCAGGCGCTGGAAGCTTGCCCGGTGTTGCTGCTGGCGCCGTCCGGCGGCGTGTTCCAGGTGCTGGTGCAGGAGTCCATCGACGGTCTCTATGTGCGTTCCGACGAACACGTGCTGCGGCTGAACGCCGGCCAACAGCTGCCGGTCAGCTTCTTCGCCAGCCGCTACGGCAAGCCGCTGTCCGCGCAGGTGAACGTGGAACTGCTGCCCAACGGCGCCACCCTGATGGGCGGCGGCCAACCGTTGCCGCCGTCGCCGCCGCACAATAAACCGGTGCTGCCGCCCAGGATCAGCGTGCCGGCGGACGCGGTGCACTATCCGGCCTGTTTCCACACCAACGACAACGGCCACGGCCGCGCGGAGATAGGCGCGATCCCGGCCGGACCGGGCAATCCGCGCGGCTATATCGACGGCCAGTTGTACGGCATCGGCTACCAGCTGCAGCATCAGCCGCAGGGCTATGTCAGCAATTACTGGAACTTTGTCAGCGTACTGGCCTTCAACCGCGTGCCGGTGCCGGAACACCCCACCTGGTACGACGATATCCGGCCCATCTTCGTCCAGTACGGCAACCTCTATCCCATCATGAGCAAATACGTGGTGGACCTGGGCGATTACGACTCCGTGGTGCGCCATGTGGACATCCTCAAACTGGCGTTCGCCCTGCCGATGAGCGACCCCAATCACATGCCGGTGACGCGCGACCTGTCCGAAGACAAACGCGCCATCATCCTCAAGTGGCTGAACCAGACCGACGCTCAGGGCAAACCGCTCAAGGGCGCGCCGCCGGCCAAGGCCGCCGTCCTGCCCGCGCCGCAAGCGGTGGACACCGACGCGGTGGCGGTGAGCCTCGACGCCTTGCAAGTTGCCGGCAAGACCGCGGTGGTGATGCAACGCCAGGCGCAGCGCAAAGCCGCGCCGTCCAAGGATTGAGGGAGAACAGGCCATGATTCGCTTGCAACGCAGCATCATCCACGGCATCCGCGCCGCCAAGACCGCGGCCGAACTGCACTACTACCTGCAAAACGCGGTGGAACTGGAGCACGCCACCATCCCGCCCTATCTGACCGCGATGTTTTCGCTGAAGCCGGGCTACAACGAGGAAATCCGCCAGCTGATCCACAGCATCGTGATGCAGGAAATGCTGCATATGTGCATCGCGGGCAATATTCTGATCTCCATCGGCGGCCACCCGCAGATCAACAAGCCGCCGTTCATCCCCAAGTATCCGGGGCCCTTGCCGATGTCCATCGGCGGCGATGACTTCATCGTGGGCATCGAGCCCTTTTCCAAGGAGCTGGTGTTCAACACCTTCATGGTGATCGAGGAGCCGGAAGACCCGGTGCCGGTGGAAACGCCCAAGCTCGCCGCCGAGGACGAGCCGGACTACGCCACCATCGGCGAGTTCTACGACGCGATCAAAAAGAAGATCAAGGAACTGGGCGACGGCATCTTCATTCCGGCCACCGTGCCCAAGCAGGTGCTGGGCTGGTTCTCGCCGGAGCGGCTGTTCCCCATCAAGGACATCGCCAGCGCCCTGCACGCCATCAACATCATCATTGTTGAAGGCGAGGGCACCAGCACCAATCCGAACCAATCGCCGGGCAACCCGGCGCACTACTACAAGTTCGGCGAAATCTACTACGGCCGCCGCATCGTCAGCACCCCGGACGGCGGCTACGCCTACGCCGGCGCGGAAGTGCCCTACGACCCGGCCGGGGTCTACCCCATGGTGTCCAATCCGCAGGATTACGACTACCAGGACAACACCCAGGCCAAGGTGAGGGTGGAAGCCTACGCCTACAGCTACAGCAGCCTGCTCAACGCCCTGCACCAGGCTTTCAACGGCGAGCCCAAGCGCATCGACACCGCCATCGGCCTGATGTACGACCTCAAAGTGCAGGCGGTCAGCCTGATGGAGACCCCGGTGGCGCCGGGCAGCGCGCAGACGGCCGGGCCCAGCTATCGCTACGTCAACACGCAAGGAGGCATGGACACCAGCGATTAAACGCGTCGGCGGAGGAGTAGCGCCCAAGCGGTCCGGTTAGCGCCGGACCGCGTTTGCCGTCTCTTCCGCCTCGTCGGCGCGCCGCGCGAGGATGTCGCGGCGCGCGGCGGATCATGAACCGGTTTTCTAGGAGCACAGCCATGCCACTGTCAGCCAGCAAGCCAGGCCTCAGCGACGCCGCGGGCGGCCGCAGCGCCGGGGCCATGACCATGCAGCGTTTCAGCGTGCCGTTCGAATACCCGGTGTATTTCGGGCGCGGCCTGCTGAGCGACCCCGGCAACCCGCTGTTGCGGCAAGCCATCTGCCGGCGGGAGCCGGAACGGCGGCACCGCTTCGTGGCGCTCATCGACCAAGAAGTGGCCGCCGCCCACCCGCAGCTGCCGGCTGCGTTCGAACGCTACGCCCGGCGTCACCGCGCCGCGCTGGAACTGGCCGCGCCGCCGCGTCTGGCCCAGGGCGGCGAGGCGTGCAAGAACGAGCCGGAGCAGCTGCTCGCGCTGCAAAGCTGGCTGCAGCAATGCCATGTGGACCGCCACAGCTGCCTGGTCATCGTCGGCGGCGGCGCGCTGCTGGACATGGCCGGCTTCGCCGCCGCCACCACCCATCGCGGCGTGCGCGTGGTGCGCATGCCCACCACCGTGCTGGCGCAGAACGACTCCGGCGTCGGCGTCAAAACCGCGGTCAACGCCTTCGGCGCCAAGAACTTCCTCGGCGCCTTCGCCCCGCCGTTCGCCGTGCTCAACGATTACGACTTCATCGCCAGCCTGCCGCGCCGCGACCGCATCGCCGGCATTGCCGAGGCGGTGAAAGTGGCGGCGATACGCGACCGCGCCTTCTTCGACTGGCTGGACGCCAACGCCGAAGCGCTGGCCGCCGGCGACGACGAGGCGATGCAATGGATGATACGGCGCTGCGCCGAACTGCACCTGAACCACATCGGCCAGGGCGGCGACCCCTTCGAGTTCGGCAGCGCCCGGCCGCTGGATTTCGGCCACTGGGCCGCGCACAAGCTGGAAGCGCTGAGCGGCTACGCGCTGCGCCACGGCGAGGCGGTGGCGATAGGCCTGGCGCTGGACTGCCGCTACGCGGTGCTGACCGGCCTGTTGCGCGAAGCCGCCCAGCTCAGCCTGCACCGGCTGCTGCTGCGGCTGGGCTTTGCGCTGTGGCACCCGGCGCTGGACTGGCGCGACGGCGAGCGCCGCCAGGTGCTGGCCGGGCTGGATGAGTTCCGCGAACACCTTGGCGGCGATCTGACCATCACCCTGCTGCAGCGTCTGGGGCAGGGGGTGGAAGTGCACGCCATCGACGCGGATCGGATGAACGCGGCCATAGACTGGCTGCGCGACAGGAGCGATGACCATGTTGCTGCTTGACCCCCAACAACGGCCGGACAGCGTGTCGGCCCCCCATTTGCCCGCGGTCCACATGAGCTACTGCAGCAATATCCATCCCGGCGAAAGCTGGCAGGAATTGCGCGCTCAACTGGGCTTCCACCTGCCGCGCATCAAGGCGCGGGTGGCGCCGGACCGGCCGTTCGGCCTTGGCCTGCGGCTGTCCGCGCTGGCGGCGCGGCAACTGGAAGAGCCGCCGGCGCAGGCGGAATTCCGCGATTTTCTGGCCGAGCACCAATGCTATGTGTTCACCCTCAACGGCTTCCCCTTCGGCGCCTTCCACCGGCAAGCGGTGAAGGACGGGGTCTACCTGCCGGACTGGCGCGACCCGCAGCGGCTGATCTACAGCAACCGGCTGGCCCAGCTGCTGGCGGATCTGCTGCCGGCGGAACTGGAATACGGCAGCGTCAGCACCGTGCCCGGCGGCTACCGCCAGCACCTGAGCGGCGACGGCAGCGGCGCGCTGTGGATCGCCACCCATCTGCTGGAGCACGCCGCCTTCCTGCACCGGCTGCGGCAGGACAGCGGCCGCCGCATCGTGCTGGCGCTGGAACCGGAACCGGATTGCCTGCTGGCCACCAGCGAAGACGCGGTCGCCTTCTTCGAACTGCACCTCCTGAGCCGGGCCGCGCTCAACCAGGTGGCCAAATGGTGCGGCGTCAAACGCGAGGAGGCCGAAGCCATCGTGCGCCGCCACCTGGGCGTATGCCTGGACGCCTGCCACGCCGCGGTGGAGTACGAACAGCCGGAAGACGCGGTGGCGCGGCTGGACCAGGCCGGCATCGCCATCGCCAAGCTGCAGCTCAGCGCCGGCCTGCGCGTGACCCGGCCGGACCGGATGGCGGCCGAGGCGCTGCGCGCCTTCGCCGAAGACACCTATCTGCACCAAGTGGTGGCGCGGCGCGGCAGCGAGCTGTGGCGTTATCCGGACCTGCCGGCGGCGCTGGCGGCGCTGCCGCGGCAGCCGGCCGACGAATGGCGCATCCACTTCCACGTGCCCATCTGCCACGCCGCGCTGGGGCCGTTCGCCAGCACCCAGGATTTCCTGTCGCGGCTGCTGGCGCTGCAACGCCAGCGCCCGCTGAGCGGACATCTGGAAGTGGAAACCTATAGCTGGGGCGTGTTGCCGCCGGCCCACCGCCAGGGCGACCTGGGCGAGGCGATCTGCCGGGAACTGCAATGGGCGGAGGGCCAGCTGCGATGAGCGGACAGCCCGCGCTGCCCATACCCAAGACCAGCGCCCGGCGGCGGCTGTCGCGGCGGCATGCGCGCCAGACCCGCCGGCGCGTGGCCGGGGTCTGGTCGCTGGCGCTGCGGCTGGGCCGGGTGTCCAACCTGCCCACGGTGTGGAGCAACGTCCTCGTCGGCGCCGCGCTGTCCGGCCACGTCGCGGCCGGCGGCCCGCTCGCCTTGCTGCTGTTGTCGCTGTCGCTGATCTATGTGGCCGGCATGTATCTGAACGACGTCTGCGACCGCCACATCGACGCGCGCGAACGGCCGGAACGGCCGATACCCGCCGGGCTGGCGTCGGCCCGGCTGGTGCTGCTGGCCGGCTCGGCGCAGTTGGCCGTCGGCGTCGCCCTGCTGGCGGCGCTGGGCCTGTCCGCCTTGCTGGCCGGCCTGTGCCTGGCCGCCACCGTGGTGCTTTACGACCTCTGGCACAAGGGCAACCCCTTGAGCCCGCTGCTGATGGGCCTGTGCCGGATGCAGGTCTATCTGATCAGCGGCCTGGCGCTCGGCGCCGGCGCGCTGTCCGGCCCGCTGCTGCTGGCGGCGCTGGCGCTGCTGGCTTACCTGATCGCGCTGACTTACGTGGCCAAGCAGGAAGGCCGCGCCGGCCTGGGCCGCGTGGCGCCGCTGCTGGGCCTGGCCGCGCCGCCGCTCTACCTGCTCAGCCAACCGTTCCAGCCCTGGGCGTTGCCCTTCCTGCTGCTCAGCCTGGGCTGGAGCGCGCATTGCCTGCGGCTGGCCCGGCCCGGACCCGGCCGCGACATGCCGCGCGCCGTCGGCGGCCTGATCGCCGGCATCGCCCTGGCGGACGCCTTGTTCATCGCCGCCGCGGGCCTGCCGCAGTGGGCGGCGCTGGCGGTCCTGGCCACCTGGCTGACCCGGAGCTGGCAACGCCGGGTGCCGGGCACTTGAACGGAGAATCTGCGCGATGGAAACGCAAACCATGCTGGCGGACCAACTGCACGCCAGCCTGCTGGACGCGGCGGACCGCCACAACGCCGCCCAGGCGCTGGTGTGGCTGGAGTCCTGTCGCCGCCTGACCGCCGCCGTGCCGGAGCCCGCCGCCGCGCGCCGGCTGTTCAGCGTGGCCAACCGGCAACTGGCGGCGCTGACCCTGTTGCCCAAGGGCGCGATCAAGGCCTTGCAGGCCCAGCATGTGCTGGCCGCCGAAGCCTGGTCCCCCGGCGACGCCGGCCGCGCGCTGCTGCTGCTGCGCGCCCTGGCCGCGGGCGCCGGCGCGGCGCTGGCCTTCGATCTGTATCGCGGCGGCGACAGCCTGGAACAGCAAGCGGTGGTCAAGGCGCTGATCCTGCTGCCCAGGCCGGAAGACTGGCTGGCGCTGGCCACCGACGCCAGCCGCAGTCACGTGGCCGGCGTGTTCCAGGCGCTGGCCTGCGACAACGTCTACCCGGCGCAACAGTTTCCCGATCTCAATTTCAACCAGCTGGTGCTCAAGGCGCTGTTCACCGGCGCGCCGGCGCGGCACATCGCCGGCCTGGAGCGGCGCTGGAGCCCGGAGCTGGAACAGATGGTGGCCGCTTACGCCAGCGAGCGCCGCGCCGCCGGCCGCAGCGTGTCCGACGACGTCGTTTTCCTACTGCAAGGACTGCATCATGAAAATGTTTGATCCGCACATCCACATGACCTCCCGCACCACCGACGATTACCAGGCGATGAGCCGGGCCGGCATCAGCGTGGTGGTGGAGCCGGCGTTCTGGATGGGCCAGCCGCGGCGGCACGTCGGCAGCTTCGACGATTATTTCCTGTCGCTGCTGGGCTGGGAGCGTTTCCGCGCCGCGCAATTCGGCATCCGCCACTTCTGCACCCTGGGCCTCAACCCCAAGGAAACCAACAACCCGGACGTGGCCGACGGCGTGATGGCGCTGCTGGAGCGTTATCTGGACAAGGACGGCGTGGTGGCGGTGGGGGAAATCGGCTTCGACGACGAAACCGAGGCCGAGGAGCGCTACTTCGCCCGCCAGCTGGAACTGGCGATACAGTTCGACCTGCCGGCGCTGGTCCACACCCCGCACCGCGACAAAAAGGCCGGCACCCTGCGCAGCCTGGCCCTGGTGCGCGACAGCGGCATCGCGCCGGAACGGGTGCTGATAGACCACAACACCGAAGAAACCCTGCCGCTGGTGCTGGACTCCGGCTGCTGGGCCGGCCACTCCATCTATCCCAACACCAAGATGGACGAACCGAGGATGGTGGCGCTGGTGCGCCAGTACGGCAGCGAACGCATCATCATCAACAGCGCGGCCGACTGGGGCGTCAGCGACCCGCTGAAAGTGCCCAAGACCGTGGAGGCGATGCGCGCCGCCGGCATCGCCGAGCGCGACATCGAAACCATAGTCTGGCGCAATCCGCTGGACTTCTTCGCCCAGAGCGGCCGTCTGGACATCGAAGAAGCCAACAGCCCGCTGGCGGTGGACCAGCGCCGGCTGTACCAGGGCAACTCCGTGCTGCGCGGCCAAAATCCGCAGGTGGACATCGTGGACTGACATCATGCAACGCACCCTCGTTCTCAACGTGGTGGGCCTGACGCCGCAGCTGCTGCGGCACGCGCCGCACCTGAGCCGGCTGGCGGAGCGCGGCGCGCAGCGCCCGATCACCGCGGTGACGCCGGCGCTGACCTGCCCGGCGCAGGCCACTTATCTGACCGGTCAGCTGCCGCAGGCGCACGGTTGCGTCGCCAACGGCTGGTATTCGCGCGAACTGGCGGAGCCTTTGTTCTGGAAGCAGAACAACGCCTTGATCCAGGGCGAGAAACTCTGGCACGAGGCCCGGCGCCTGCACGCCGGCTTCAGCTGCGCGCAGTTGTTCTGGTGGTACAACATGTACGCCGACGTGGACTGGAGCGTGACCCCGCGCCCGATCTACAAGGCCGACGGCCGCAAGCTCCCGGACTTTTACTGCAACCCGCCGGAACTGCACGCGGAACTGCGCCAGAAGCTGGGCGATTTCCCGTTATTCCACTTTTGGGGGCCGGCGGCGGACATCCGCTCCAGCCGCTGGATCGCGGACTGCGCCTTGCATCTGTACCGCTCGCGCCAGCCCACGTTGACCCTGGTTTACTTGCCGCATCTGGATTACTGCCTGCAAAGGCTGGGGCCGGACCATACGGAGGTGGCGGCGGAGGTAGCGGCAGTGGATCAGTTGTGCGGCGAACTGATCGAGCAGGCGGAGCGCGACGGCAGCCGCGTCATCGCGCTGTCCGAGTACGGGGTCACGCCGGTCAGCAACGATATCGCGATCAACCGCATCCTGCGCATGGCCGGCTGGCTCAAGGTGCGGGAGGAGCAGGGCGAGGACAAGCTGGATTGCGGCGCGTCGGCGGCCTTTGCGCTGGCGGACCATCAGATCGCTCATGTCTATGTGCGTCAGCCGGAGCTGGTGCCGGAGGTGAAGGCCTTGTTGCTGGAGCTGGACGGGGTGGAGATGGTGTTGGATCAGGCCGGCAAGCGTTTGCTGGGGCTGGATCATCCGCGCTCCGGCGAGCTGGTGGCGGTGAGCCGGCCGGATCGCTGGTTCAGTTATTACTATTGGCTGGACGACGCGCACGCGCCGGACTTCGCCCGTACGGTGGATATTCACCGCAAGCCAGGTTACGACCCGGTGGAGTTGTTCCTGGACCCGACCTTGAACTGGCCGAAATTGAGCATTGGCTGGACTTTGCTCAAGCGCAAGCTGGGCATGCGCAGTTTGTTGGAGGTGATTCCGCTGGACCCGTCCTTGGTGCGGGGTTCGCATGGGCGTCCCACCTTGAACCCGGAGCACGGGCCGTTGATGATCAGTTCCTTGCCGGACAGTTTGCCGCCGGGGTCGGTGCCGGCGACGGCGGTGCGGGACATCATCATGGATCATATGTTTGGGGAGGTGGAGACGCGGCTGGCGTATGGGGCGCATGGGGTGATGGAGTAGGGGTTTTGGTTTATTCCGGTGCGACGCTTATTGACTGGTTCTCCTTATGATTAGGGTTGTGATGGGTGATGGTTTTTCTGTTGAGTCCGCTGCGCGGATGATGATTTAGGTGCCGCTTTCCGCGCGGCGAACGGGGAGGGGGCGGGCCGCCGCCCCCTTCCAGCCCCCCTCGTCCCCCAGGACGCGAAACCCCGAAGAAAAAGGGGCCTGCAAGGCGCGGCTGAACTCGCGATTTGCTAGCGTCAAATCGCTCAAACAAAGCAGCCGCTTAAAACCTTGCAGACCCCTTTTTCTCCGGCGCGCCCCGAGGGGACACTTGGGCGCTACACAAGGTGGTCTTTTTTGAATAAGAGAGGTGGTTTAGCGAAGTGGGTCATTTCTGTGAATAACTTGACCCCATTGCTCTTGTCTGTGGATAAACCTAGCTCCCTAAAAGAAAGCATGTATCCGACGCGCCCCTGGTCCCTTCAAGCCTGCCGCCGGGTGGCAGGCCCGAGGTCTTAAGCGGCTGCCCTGTTTGAGCGATTTGACGTTAGCAAATCGCGGGTTCAGCCGCGCCTCGGGCCTGACGGAAACCGGCGGGAAGCCGTAGGCCAGGCTTGCAGGGCGGCCTTTGGGGTGTCTACGTGCGAATCTTTGATTCGCTCAGTGATAGGGAATTTGGCCGAGTTGTTCCCCTTCCTGCTCGCCGGGCAGCCCCGGCAATGAAAATCATCATCCGCGCAGCGGATACAAAACCCACACACCGAGCCACACCAACCACCCTACCTTGACCCCGCCCGCCCCCTCGGCAACAATCCCCCCGTTGCCGCCTACACGCGGCACCCGGGATTGGCGTCCCGTTTCCGAAGTCGACAAGCCAACGCAGCATGCTGCGTTGGCTGCTTTATCCATGGCAAGGCCGTTTTGGCAGGCGCATGGTGGGAGAGCGCTATGCGCTCGCCGGCAAGACTTCGGACCGGTACGCCAATCCTGCCACGCGCCTGCCTCACCTCAGCTTCCCCGGCAGGTGGTTTATCTTGTGTCACAGCAGGAGAAACACCATGCAACATTCTCAAAACTTCCCCCGTCGTCGTCGCTACAAACTGCACTCGCTGGAACAGCAGGAAGCCTTGCTTCCCTTTGTTCGCTTCTGCCCCGGCCGCACCTATCGGCATTACTGGCAAATGCCCACGCCCCGTAAGGATTACCCCGCCGACAGCGCCTATGGCCGCGAATGCGCGGCCCACCTGCTGCAATGGATGAAGGACAACCGCGAATATGTCGGCAAGGGCCTGCTCAGCCGCGTGGCGCGCGACATCGATTTTGACGACCGCGACGGTCGCG
>NZ_JBMDIQ010000039.1:0-22812 GCF_057808735.1 Chromobacterium sp. FG89
CAAGTCGTACGACAAGGAGGCGCAACGCGGGATCAGGGGTTTTGTTAGCGGGTCTAAGCGCCTACTCCGCCGGAGGCAGCCCTCGCTCACTGCCCGGCATCTCGCCGCGGCCGCCGCGCGGACCGCGCGCGACCCGCCCGCCGCCGCGGGAAAGCGTCCGCGGCGAATCATAGGCCGAAGCCGGGCGCTCCAGCCTGGCCTCCAACGCCCCGCCGCGCCAGGTCCACAGCATTGCGTTCAAGCGATTGCGCGCCTGACGCGCCCGCCATGCGCCGCCGTCCTCGTCCACCGTCATCGCCCCCTCCTGATTGCAGCTGGCCACCAGCGTCCAACTGCGCACCCGGTAGTCGCGCACTTGCAGCAGGCGGTAAGCCGGCGCGCATTCCGCATCGTCCGCGCGCAACAGCACCAGCACGTCCTCGCCGACGACGCGGGCGTCCGCGATGCGCACCCGGCGCCATTGCGCGTCCAGCGGCGCGACCAGTTGGCGATCATAGAATTTCAGTTCGAAGCGCCCGCCCAGCGAAGAGCGCAGCACCAGATGGTTGCCGGCCAGCGGCACATCCTGATGCACGAAAGCCAGCGCTTCCTGCAGATCCAGCCGGCGTTGGAGCGAACCATCGGCGGAACGCTGCTGCGAACAGGCGGACAAGACCAGCAACAGCGGCACGGCCCAGGCAAAGCGGCGAATCCTCGTCATGCCAGCCCTTTCACGGCATGGTTGCTGATCGTTCAATACTACCACCAATATTTCCAGCTCCGCCCGCCACCCCGGGTCCGCGCACCTCGGTCCGGGCGAAACGCCGCGCTTGCCTAGCACGCCGCGAGCCGGCAATAATGCGCCCGTGCTTGAGATTACAGGCACCGGGATTGAGAGCCCGTTCTGCAAAGATTCCCGGTTGTTCAGCGCAACCGGCGCCATTGCTGCGCCCATTTTTCGGCAAGCCGTGGCGGGGAGGCCTTCATGGTCTGCCGGGTCCTTTGCGCCGGTCTCTCAACCCTGTCACGTGCTCGCCATCCCGAATGAGAGCGGAGTCGCGGGCATGAACCTCGCAAAGGAGCCTCTTCATGAAACGCAATCACCCCCTTCGCCGCCGTTATCAGCCCGATCCCCAACCCCTGCCTTACCATGCGCTGCCCTTCGCCGCGCAACTGCCCGGCCAGGCCCGGCCCCACTGCTGGACAGTGCCGCCGCTGGCCGATCGCCGCCAAGCCTATCTGCTGGGACGGGAGTACGCGGGCCATTACCTCGTTTTCCTGCAAGACAACCCCGGCAGCGCGGATCGCTTCCTGCTGGCGCGCATTGCCGAAGACGTCGACTTCAGCGCCCCGGACGCGGCCAGCGCTTGCTGGACCGGCTTCTTCCATCTGATCGAGCAAGTGCTGACGCAAAGCATCGCGCCGCTGGACGTGTTCGAGTACATCGACCGGCTCAACACCTACGAGGCGGCGTTGCAGCGCCTCTTGCATCAAACTCCGCCACAAACTTAATATATGCACAAAAATAAACCGCTTTCCCCATCGCATCGGCAGCCTAGCCGCGGACCCGCTTAGTCCGCAAAGCGACAGTCTTTCCGGCTTGCGGGCGGCAGGCCCGCCGATGGCAATTCCGCAACAAGCCGCGGCTAAAACAAAGCGATCTCAGGCTTAATTTGCGGGGGAAGCGACATTTCGACCGGTCCCCGGCTTAATATGGACAGTCAATTCATTTTGCATAAACAAGCGACGCCCGCCATGCGTCTTGGCGCGGCGTCGGCGGAAACCATGGCAGCTCTTTTATTTTGAGGATGATGAATATGCGCACTATATGCGTAGGCTTGTCGGCTTTGTTGGCGGCTCAACTCGCAGTGGCGGACCCGATACCGGAAGAAAACGGTTTCTCCGGCAGCATCGGCCTGGGCGTGGGCGGCAACCGCGTCAAATCCAACCTCTTCAAGGGGGACAAAAACCAAAGAACCAACAGCCTGAACAGCGCGCCGGAATCCCATAACGACTCCTTCGCGCTGCCGGTGCTGGATCTCAGCTACACCTTCGCCGCCAGCCGCACCCAGATCGTGTTCGACAGCCAGATTCACGACCCGCTGGGCATGGACGACACCCTGGAATTGGGCGTGCGCCAGCAAGTGGGCAACAACGGCATCGTCTCCGCCGGCCTGCTCTACGGCGGCCTCAGCAAGAACACCTGGACCGATCCCTACCTCGTGGGCTCGGACCGCGACGGCACCAAGCGCAAATCCACCGGCCTGTTGCTGGGCTGGGAAAACATCATGGGCACCGGCTTCAAGGCCCAGCTGACCCAGCGCAACATCAAGATAGACGACGAGCGCAGCGGCCAGAGCGTGGCCGGCCTCAGCGCGGCGGACCGCGCCACGCTGAACCGCAACGGCGACGCCACCTTGCTGAAAGCGGGCTATGAATGGGCGTTCGCCCCCAATCAAACGCTGACCCCGGGTCTGAGCTGGGGCAAGGACAAGCTGGACGGCGGCGCGATGAGCAACAAGAGCTACGGCCTGAGCCTGGACTACGCCTACAGCAGCGACCTCAACACCTTCAGCGCCGGCCTGCAATTCCGCAAACAGCGCTTCGACCAGAGCAACCCGCTGTTCGGCAATAAAAAAGCCGACAGCAATGCCTACGCCGTCGACCTCAACTACCTGCGCCATCAGCTGTTCGGCGAGAAAGCGCTGTCCGCCTTCGTCAGCGCCGCCTACGGCAAATCCAACGCCGACATCAGCTTCTACGACGCCGAAATCCGTTCGCTGGGCGTAGGGCTGATTTACTCGTTCTAAAACCACCACGCGCCCCTGGCTGTTAAAGGGGCGCGACATGGCGGCCCCGGCCTTACTCCGTCATCAGCCGATAAAACGGCTCCTCGCGCAAGGCCTGGCTTTGCGCATCGCCGCCTTCCCTGCCGCTGCGCAATTCATTGCGGTAACTGGCGTAGCGCCAGTGTTCAGGACGAACATCGGACTCCGGATGCTGGCCCGGCTCAATGCCGTGCTCGGCCAAAGTCGTTTCCAGGCGCTCCACAAACTGGCGCACCTGGCTCAAACCCTGCGCGCTGTAATGAGAATCCGGGCCATCGGGCTTCACGTACAAAGTCAACTGCGCGCCCGCTCCTACTCGGGCCTCCGGCTCCACGCGCGCCATATCCGTCACTTTCCATTTATCAATCGGGCTGGACTCCGAAAACAACAAGCCGGACAGCGCTTGAAACGCCTGCGGCACCAAGTCCCGCTGCACGCTGAGATGGAATTTATCGCCGGCGAATTCACCCTGATTCTGCGCCTGCTCGCGCCGGGCATGCATGAACACATCCTGCCCGCCGCTGCTCAACATAAAGCCGTGGCTCATGCAGGCGAAACCGCTTTGCCGCATGCCGGCATAATCCGGAGCGTGCTGGGCCTCGCGAAAATCAGCGGGCGGCATCGCCCGCAACTGCTGCCGCAAGCCTTCCATATTGGCGCGAAGATGATCAGCACTGGACAGCGCTGGCGCACCGACGGCAGGCGTGCCCATATTCAAAGGAGAGAGATTCAGTTTAAGGCCGGGGCGTTGAATGGGCATGGTGGGAGCACACAGGGAAAAGCGCAGATGCGCGATGCCAGCACTTTCGCATAGGCTCCGGGGGGCGAGCTTGCAAAAACTGTTCAGCCTTCTGGGGGGCTTCAAATCTCAACAGCCACTCTCGCTCCTTGATCAGCAAATCTTGCAAATAGCGATCAAGACAAGCAAAAACCCGCGAACGCGGGTTGCTTTATTAACCACAACAAGAGGCCAAACAAAACCCTATGCCTTATGGCTCACCAACTTGACTTGAGTTTAATACTTCGATCGTAAACACTCCAGGCCGCTCATCAAAAATATAGTTCAAACTCGGCACCTTGCCATTAAAAATGGTAGACATGCGCATCAAACACCTCCCCGCGAATAAATGCCAGACATTTTGGATAACACTTTAGAAAGCAAGCCGGAGGCAAGCCCCGGAAATACATGCCAATTCAAACCAACATCCTCGACCAAGACATAAATACGACCTTCCGATGACTTCCTCAAGGCTATGTTCATTTCTACCTAACCACTTTACTTTCCAATAACCTACTCCACCTAATTGTTTTTGAAATGAAAAACAACCTCATAGCCCGCACCAAGCTCTTTTTGTAGCTTCTGCTGTAGCAAGATGCCGATACTCCAAAACGAAGCTTCATCTTGTGGATGAGGAAAGGCGGAGTTAGCTGGATACTCATCGCAGTCGGTCGACTGATACCAAGCCCCCCAATTTTCCACAGTTACAGTCTTGCCATTTAGTCCAATAAATCACATTGCCTAAGATTGCCTTGCTGGTTCATCATTTTCTAAAATATGCAACTCAAACCCTTGGGCCTCCACGTTAATTGAAACTGACGATGAAAAACCGTGGAGACTCCCTTCTAAAATATACTCTTTTAAGTCTTCAGTCACATTGCCTTCGTAGCTTGTGCACATAGGATCCCTCCAAAACAATTTCCCACCTTCACCCTTATGAATCAACGTCACTTGAAAATCGAATTTTCTCACTCCGGTAAATACAAGTTTACAATGCCCCACATACCCTTCGTCATTTACTCGGGAAAATTCATGATATAGCTCACGGCTAGGAGCCAGCCATTGGTTTACATAAATTTCCGCTGTTGAATCGAAAAATACATGAGCCCCATATTGACAGTTGTAAGTATCTATCTTATCCCAGCAATTTTTGAAAATTTTCACTTGCAATCCTTAGGGTTTTTTTACTAACACAACCGACTTCATTGGCGCCGTAAGTACTGAGCCATCCGTTCTCAAGAATGTCATACCTTGAAACTGGGGGAGCAGTGGGCCCTGATACTTAACTGACAAACCTAGTGCATCAAGCTGCACCTGCGTCGGCATATTGGTTAAATACTTATTAGCGGGAGTGCCATTAATAATAATCTCTCCTCCGGGCTGAGTGATACGAGCGGCCTCAGGTAAGTAATCCATCATAGAGCCGGTTCCTCCTGCGTTTGGTGGAATAAATGGATTATTCGCAACTACAGTTGCCTGGCTGTTACTGGGAATATTTGGCATCCTCATTGCATTTGACCCAACTGCATTTGGCGTTGTCGGCCCAACTGCCACTGCTCCTGGAACTTTGGCACCTGAAGCATCTGTAAACAATTCAACAGTGCCACCTTGCGTGATCGCAGGTTTTATCCCTGATCCAGGAACAAGTACAGTTCCACTTGGGGTAACCGTATCAACGACCAACGATCCGGACTTTGCAGTACCCTCAGAGGTAATTGCTTTCGGCCCCTTCAACCCTATCAACCAACCAAAATCACCAACCGCAAGTTTAACAACATCCAGAACCCCGCCATAACGCACGGCTGCATTACGTATTGCACCTCCGGCCATATCATTGGCGCACTCAACTGTGTTACATGTCAATCGTGCCTGTAGCAAGCTGTTTGCAACCTCAGTAACACACTGACTATCTGCCTTGCAAATTGAGGACACACTAGACATTGCATTATTCAATGCGGTATTGAATGCCTTTTGGTACTCTGGGCTAAAGTTATTTCGCCGATCACTTTCTTGAACCGCAACTTTAATTAAGTCATTTTCACACAATGACTTAGCTGCACCTGATTTCCCTCCACACTGAGTTGCAAGCTTTCTTCCCAAAGCATCAATTTCTTTGGGCTTTAGTGTATTGTTCTCTACCTCATTCTTCGCCGCCTGCGCACCCGTCAAGGCTCCAGCACTATCACCGCCTGCCAGCGAGCCCGCCAGGCTACCCGCCATCGTCGTCAGCGCGGAAATGGTCTGCTTCTGGGACTCGTTGAGATCCTCAACTTTTTTCCCAGGGTATAGCTGAGTTAACAGCAATTCTGCCACGATGGGAGCCGCTGCGCCGCCGGCAGCTCCTGCCGCCGCGCTCTCACCCTTCATTTGTGCCAGCGTCGCGCCCAACAAGGCATGCGCCATCACATTGGCTTCTTTATTGCCATCCGTCATTTTCTTGACCACGCCGGCCAGGTAAGGCGCGGCGGCGCCGCTGATGGCGGCTTGCACATTGCCGCCGGCCAGGCCTTGCAGCGCGGCGGTGGCGGCTTGGGCAGCACGCTGGAAGTCACTGTTGGCACCCCATTTATCCTGTAGCGCCCTGTACTTTTCGCTCTTCGCGTACTCGGGATTGCGCCGAACCTTCTCGTTTTCCTCCATCATCATCTCAGTGGCGACGATCTGGGTGGCTTGCGCGCCAATCTGTCCAATCAGCTGCGCTTCCTGCAGGCGGTTGAGCTCCTTCTCCTTGTCGAAGATCGGACTCAGGCCGTTGGCGGCGTGTTCGGCATCGCGGCTCAGGTCTTTCAGGTCTTGTTGCTGCTTGTCCTGGTCGCGGACCTTGATCACGCCTTCGCTGACCGCGGCGTAGGTGGTGGATTCGGCGTGGCCGCTGCTATTGCCGCCGCCCAGCACGCTGCTGGCGCCCTGGCTCATCAGCGTGCCTTTCAACGAGTCGGTGATGTTGCCGCCGCTGCTGATGCCGAAGCTTTGGCTCTCCACCTTGAAATCCGCCTGGTTGTGCTGATTGCTGAAGCCCAGCGTGCCGGTATCCAGCGTGTTTTTGTCCGCCTTGGCGGTGCTGGCGATCACCGCCCCATCCAGCTGGGTATGGCGGCCCACCTTGACGTCGAAGCCGCCCTGGCCGGCGTAGAGGCCGGTTTGCTCCTGCACGCTGACGAAGTCGCTATTGGCCTTTTGACGGCTGATGCTGATGGAGGCGCTGCCGTTCATGCTGCCGAAGGTGAAGCTGGCGCCGGCGGAAGCGTTGCTCTGCTCGCTGTGGTAGCGGTCCTGATCTTGCAGACTCTGCAGCGTCAGGTTGCGTCCTATGTCCGCCACCACGGTTTTGCCGCTGGCGCTGGCGCCGGTCAGGCTGGTATCGCGGCCGCTTTGCAGGTTCAGGGTGTCGCCGGCACTGAGCACGGTTTCGTTCCAGCGGCTGCCCTGGCCCTCTTCCTTGCCCCGGCCCTTGTTGGCGTTGGCGAAGATGGAGATGCCGGCGCTGCCATTGCTGACACCGATGCTGAGGCCGGCATTCCAGCCGCTGCTCTTGTTGCCGCCGCTTTGAGAGTCTTCATTGCGGCCGGCTTGCAGTTGCAAATCTCGCGCCGCGTCCAGCGTCAGGTCCTTGCCGGCCTTGAGACGGCCGCCGGTGACGCTGATGTCGCCGTCCTGCGCCTGGCCCTGGGCGTCTTTGGCCCCGCTGCCGGTGGCGGTCAAACTGAGGTTGCCGCCGGCGGTGAGCTGGCTGCCCTGGCTCTGGCTCTGCTGGCGCTGGCTGTGGGATTGGCTTTGCTGGTTGCCCACGGACAAGCTGATGCCGACAAAGCTTTGTTCCGCCGCTGGTTTCATCGCTTCCTGCTGGTAGGCCTGATAAGCCTGGTAGCCTGATAAACCGGCCTGAACGCCTTGCAACGCGGCCAGGCGGCCGCTGGCTTTTTTGCTGTCCTGCGCCTGCTGCACGGCGGTGTTGGCGGCGGCGCCCACCACGCCGGACAGCGCCACGGTGAGGCCGCTCTTGCTGGCTTCGTGCTTCTCGTCGCGCTGATAGCGGTTGGCCACGTCTTCCACGCGAATGTTCTGCGCTTGCACGTCGATGTCGCCGCCGGCAACCAGGTCGGAGCCCTTGATCAAGGCGTTGCGGCCGGCGTCGATATTGACCTTGCCCAGTACGCTGCCCACCGTGCTATTGGTTTGGCTGATGCTGGTTTCGCCCACCTGGTCTCGCTGTTTCTGGCTGCCGATGGTGAAGCCGATGCCGCCGCTGCCCAGCAGGCCGGATCGTTTAACGCTTTCGTCATGCTGCTGGTACTGGCGGTTTTCCGCTGTGGTGACGTTGACGTCGCGGCCGGCGACCAGGTCCACGTCATGAGTGGCGGCCACGCTGCTGCCGGCCACGGTCAGGTCCTGCCCGGCTTGCAGGCTGATGCTTTCGCCGGACAAGCTGCTGCCCTTGGCCAGCGTTTGCCGTTCATCAGTCTGGCTGAGGCTTTGCTTGCTGTTGGCCAGGTTTTTGCGAGTGCTGGCGGCTTGCTCCTGGAAGCTGTGGCTTTCTTCCGCCGCGCCCACGCGGATATCCCGCGCGGCGCTGAGTTTGAGGTCACCGTTGTCGCTGGCCAGTTCGCTGCCCTGCACGGTGAGGTCCGTCTTGCGCGCCTGGATGGTGACGCCTTGCTGGCCGCTGATTTGGCTGCCCTGCGCTTGCGTGTCGCGAATAGCTTGCTGGCGTTGGCTGCGGGTCTGGCCGATGTGATTGTTTTCGTAGTCGTCGATTTCCACATGGCGCTCCGTCGCTCCGATGTCCACTTGCGTGCCGGACAACAGCACCTGGCCCTGATCGCTGGCGACTCGGCTGCCTTGCACGCTCAGTTCCTGGCCGGCCACGGCGACCACGCCGGCTCCGCCGCTGAGCTGGCTGGCAATCAGCGTATCGGCCTGATAGCGCGCCTCTACCCGAGAGCTGGCGCTATCGGCGGTGAGCTTGGTGTTGTTGGTGGTTTTGTCCGCCTGCACCGTAAGCTTGTTGCCGGCGCTGACATTGAGTTGACCCTTGGCCTGGGCGCTGGAGCCGGTCAACGTCAGATCCTTGCCCGCGCTCAGGTTGAGCTTGCCGCCGGATTGCAGGCTGCTGCCCTGCGCGGTTTCCCACACGCCGCTGACGGTGGCGACGCCGCTGCCGCCCACGTCGGCGCCCAGCGTGGCGTCGCGGTTGCCCATGCTGCCGGCGATCAGATCCACGCTGCCTTCCTTGCGGCTGCGCGCGGCGCCCAAGGTCAAGTTGTTGCTGGCGCTGAGCGTCAGCTGTTCCGAGGCGTCCACCTTGGCGCCCTTCAAAACGATGTCCGCGCCGCTCAGGCTGACGTCCCGCCCGCTGACGGCGGCCTGCCGACCGGCGTTTTGCAGATCGGTGTCCAGCCTCAGGCTGTCCGCCAACAGCTTGACGGTGTCGGCCTGGATCAGGCCTCCGGTATTGCTCAGAACCTCCGCCTTGGCCACCAGGCTTTGGTCCGCCTGCAGCTTGCCGCTATTGCTCAGGCTGGCGGCGGACAGGCTGAGGTCTTTGCCGGCGATCACCGCGCCGTCGCCGCTGAGGCTCACGGTGTTGTGCGCCAGATAGACGGTGGGCACCAATACGGTTTGCGGGCCGTTGGCGGTGTTGACGGTTTCGCTGACCATCCAGACGATGTCTTGCTGCAAAGCGGCGATTTGCGCCGGGGTCAGCGCCACGCCGGTGGTCAGCCGGAAGTCCCTGGCCACGTTGACGCCCTGGTTCATCAGCGTCTTGAATTGTTCGGTGGCGTCCTCTCCGCGCAGAGACGGGCGGCCGGTCAGCGCCAGTATCTGGTCGCGCACCAGCTTTTGCTCGTAATAGCCGTCGCCCAGGCGCTTGTGCGCGCCCACCGGATCGTAGTTCAACTGCTTCAGCATGTAGTCGCTGCTGATGAAGTTGTTGTACTGGGTGAAGCGACTATCGGTTTCGATCAGATAGGAGGCCGTGGGGCTGGGGTTTTGCTGAAACAGCTGGTTGTTGGGCAGGCGGTCCAACAGGCCAGGCTGGCCTGCGCCGCCTTTGAGCGGACCGGCTTTCGCGCCGGCCGCGGCGGAGCCCGCGGCCGCTGCCACGTCTTGCTTGTCCCAGCGCGCCGGTTCCGCTTCCGCGGCGGCCTTGGCCGCTTCCGCCACGCTGACCTGGGCCGGATTGACGGTGACGTTTTCAATGCTGGGCGCGCGCACGCTGACGCCCTGATGACCGGCGATGGTGGCGTCTATGGTCTGCAAGGCCACCGTTTTGTCCTGGGTGTATGTGGGGTACCAGTGCCGCGTGTTGCGGTCGTAGTGGTCCGTGCCGGTTTCCTGGGTGCGCTCGTTGACGGAGTAAGCGCGGTTGATCACGCGCGCGTCGCCTCCGCCATTGTCCGCCCCGTTGATGGTGACGGCGCCGTTGGCGGCGATGCGGCTGGCGTCGTTCAGCAATTGCCCGCTGACGTTCACCGTCATATTGCCGCCGGCGCTCAGGCTGGCCACTTCGCCAACTGAGATCAGCTTGTCCCGGGTCTTGGTGCCGCTGGCGGAACGGTTGCGCAAGTTGAACTTGTTGCCGGGGTCGACAAAATCCAGCTCCAGCGGATTGATATGAATGGCCGGGTTCCATTGTTCGTTGCTGCCGGACCATACTTCGCGCCACACCGTGTGCTCATAGGGACAGGCGGCCCCTTGGAAGCAGCTGTAACCTTGGTAGAAGGTCATGTCGTAGCCGCCGCTGTCGTTCTTCTTGATGGCGTTGTAATTGACCCAGCGTTCCTGAGTGCCTTGAAAGCGGACCAGGGCCTGCTTCTTGGCTTCATTCACCTGCAGGATGGTGCCGTAACGCGTTTTGGCCGCTTCCGCGTCGTTGACGGGCAGGGATTTGGTCACCGCGGACCAATCCCAGCCGCCCACCCGTTCAAACACATCAAAGTAGTAGTTGTACTTGTACCAGCTATAGTTCTCGCTTTCCGCCGCGCGCTGGATATTGACGTGGGTGCGCTGGTTATTGAACCGGCCGGCGCTGATGGCAACATCGCCTTCGGCTTCTATCGCGGTGGAGATGTTTTCGATCAGGTCGCCGCTGCTCAGACTCAAAGCGCCGCCGCTGTAGATGTAGCCGCTGTCGCGGTTGCTCAGGCGGGTGCCGGCGTTGAGGCTCAGGCTGCGGGTGGCGGCCAGCACCGCCTGGCCGCCGTGGTTGTCGATGACGCCGCCGTTCACCGTGACGTCGCGGCCGCTGATCATGCCGCTGTTGTCCAGCGCCGCTGCGTTCAGCGTCAGTTGTTCCGCGTCCAGCCGGCCCTGGTTGACCGCCTGACCGGCGCTATTGATGTCTAGGCGGCCGCTGGCGGCCAGCTTGGCGCCCGCGGCGTTGCTGAAACTGGCCGCTTGCAGGCTGACGTTGCCGGCGCTGGCCCACTGGCTTTCGTTGCGCAGGCTGCCGCTGGTGCGGAAACTCAGCGTCCCCTGGCTGGCCAGCGTCTCGCCGTCGCGGAAAACGTAGTCCTGCTGCAAGTCCAGGCTGAGGCCGCTTTGCCCCGCCATTTTGCCGCCCTGGTTGCCCAATTGCCCGGCGGTCAGGCTCAGCGCCTGGCCGCTGTTCACCGCGCCGCCCTCGTTGTGGAGCCGGCTGGCGCTCAGCTTCTGATTGCGATTGGAGATCAGCTTGCCCTGGCGGTTGTCGATCTGACCGCTCAGTTCCGCCTCCAGCGCGCCGGTGGTTTGGATCTGGCCGTATTGGTTGTCGAAACTGCTCAGTCCCAGGCTGACGTCGCCCAGGCTCAGCAGGCTGCCGTAGCGGTTGCTCAGCGTACCGGCCTTGAGTTCCAGCGCGCCGCGGCTGTTTAGCAGGCCGCCGGCGTTGTCCACGGAGGCGGCTTGCAGCGCAAGCCCCTGGTCCGCCACGATCTTGCCTTGCTTGTTGTCCAGCGCGTCGCTGATGGTCAACCGCGCCGCGCCGCCGCTCTGCAGTTCGCCTTCCGCGTTATGCAGCCCCGCCAGTTGGTAATAAGCGTCGCCGCGGCTGATCAGCTTGCCTTGCTGGTTGCTCAGTTGGCCGCCGTCCACCGTCAGATCCATTCCGCTGCTGATCTGGCCGCGCCGGTTGTCCAGCTCGCCGGCGCGCAAGCGCTGGCCCTGGTCTGCCACCAGCTTGCCGTCCTGATTGTCCAGCAGACCGCTGGCGTCCAGCGCCAGATCGCCCAAGGTCTGGATCTGGCCGCCCTGGTTGTTAAGCCCGCCCAGCGTCAGCGTCAGGCCGTGCTGGCTGGCCGCCGCGCCGCCTTGATTGTCCATCTGGCCCGCCAGCACGGTGATGCGCTCGCCGCCCGCCAGGGTGCCTTGCCGATTGTTCAGCGCGCCGGCGTCCAGCCGCATCGCGCGCTGAGCGCTGATGCGGCCTTCCCGGTTGCCTAGTTCGCCTTGGACTCGCACGGCCAGAGCGCCGCCGCTTTGCAGCTTGCCGCCGCTATTGTCGAGCGCGGCCAGTTGGATATCTCCGTCTCCCAAGCTGACGATGCCGCCGCCCTGATTGCCCAAGACGCCCGCTCGCAGCGTCAGCGCTTGTCGGCTGCTGATCTCGCCGCCGCCGTTATTGAGGCTCGCGGCCTCTATCTTCTGGTCCCGGTTGCTCAGCAACTTGCCCGCGCTGTTGTCCAGCCCGCCATCGGAACGAAGGGTCAACGCGCTTTCGCTCTCCACCTTGCCGCCGGCGTTGTCAATCTCGCCCGCTTGCAGGCCAACGTCCGCGCCGCCGTGGATGGCGCCGGCCTGGTTGTTCAACTTGCCTGTCGCCTTGAGCGTCAGCGGCCCGACGCCGTCTATCCGCCCCCCTCGGCTATTGTCCAGCTGCGCCGTGTCCAGTTTCAAAGCGGCGCCAGACAGCAGCGCGCCGCCTCGGTTGTCCAGTTCCCGCTCCGTGGTCAGCGTTAAAGCGATGGCGCTTTGCACGGCGCCGCCGGCATTGTCCAAGCTGCCGGCGCTCAGGCTCAGGTCTCCGTTGCCGCCGATCAGGCCGCCCTGATTGCTCAGATCTTGCCGCACGCTCCAGGACTGCGCCGTGTCGCCCAAGGCCAGCAATTTGCCGCCGCCGTTGTCCAGCCGGCCAATGCTCAACGCCAGGCTGTCGGCCTCGATGCGGCCGCCGCGGTTATCCAGCAACTGGCCAATGCGGAAGTCGCCGCTGCCCTGGCCTATCTGCTCCCAAACGCCGCCCAGATTGTTGAGCGCGGCGGCGCTGGCCTGCCACTGGCCCGCTTGCAGCGTGGCCGCGTCGCTGTCGATCTGCCCGCCGGCCTGAACCACCAAGCGGCCGGTGTTCAAGCTGGCGCGGCTGAGGCCCAGCCCGTTCTCCGCCGTCAGCGTCACGCTATCGTTGGCACGCAGTTTGGCGTCGGCGGCCTTGATCGCCGCCGCGTTGAGGTCCAGGCTGGAGCCAGCCAGCGCGTGGCCGCTCAGTAGCAGGCTGTCGCCGGCTTTCAGGCTCAGCGCGCCTGTCGTGCCCACTTGTCCCTTGTCGTCGCTGCCGGCGGCGAAATCGCCGCTGGCGGCGATGCTGCGCGCCTTGACCGTGACATCGCCGGCCGCCGCCACGGTGCCGCTCTGGCGCAAGGCGGCGTCGCCGCTCAACTCCAGCTTGCCGCGGCTGTAGCTGGCGCCGTTGTGTTCGATGTCGCCGGCGGCGTGGTATTGGATGTCGCCGCCGTTCTGGCGGCCGCTCAGGGTCAGTTGACCAGCGCTGTCCAGCTTCAGCTGCTCGTCGCCGCTCAGTTGGCCGCTGCTGCGCACGCCGACACCGGCCTCGGTGGCCAGCAGGCGGATCTTGCCGGCGTACATGCCGCCCAGTTGCGCCACATCGATGGCGAAACCGGGCCGTCCGGCGCTGTCCGCCGCCAGAGCCTGGATGTTTTGGTGGTCGGCGCTGACGCGGCTGCGGCCGGCGCTGACGCTCAGTTGAGGCGCCCAGATGCCGGCCCGCACTTCCACCGCCCGCGCCATCAGGTCTGCGTACTCGGTGCTGCCGGCCTGCATGCCGGCGCCCTCGATGCGGATGGTGCCGCTTTCCACGCGGTAGCCGGCCAGGCTGCCGTCCGGGTTCAGTTCCGGACGGCCGGTGGTCAGGGTCATGCGCCCTGCATTGATGGTGCCGCAGCCGTCGCAGAGAATGCCGGAGGGGTTGGCCACGATGACCTGGGCGCGGCCGCCGGCCACTTCCAGGAAGCCGCGCAACTGGCTGGGGTAGGCGCTGTTGACCTCGTTGAGGACCACCCGCGCCGGTGCGGCCGGATTGAGGTTGGGGTTGCCCTGGATCCAGCCGCCCAGTTGGGTCTGCACGCTGGTGGCGCTGTTGTTGAGAATGGCCCCGCCCTTGTCGACGTCGAACTGGCTGTACTGGTTGCGCGACACTCCGGCGGCGCTGGGCGCCTGGATGTTCACTTGCGGCAGGCCGTTGGCGGTGTTGATCACGCTGGGGCGCTGCGCCGCCGGCGCGTTCGGGTCCGCCACGATGCCGCCGGCCAGCGCGGAAGTTCCGGCCAGCGCGCACCAGCAGGCCCAGACAATGCCGCGCAGGGTCACGCCTAAGCGCCGGCTTGCCGCCGCGGGCTCGGCGGAGCGGCCGCCGCCCGCGCCCATCGGCTTGACGATCTCGGCGACGGCCATGATCAGGCCCCGCGCGCGGTTGAAAATCAGACGGTAACAAAGACGGTTCATGACCAAAACTCTCGACAAGGACGAGGCCGTCAACGTAAAGCGTTGCCACCGGCCCCGAATTCAAAGATCAAAATTGCAGGTTCAGGCTGAAGCCCGAGGCGGCGCCGGTCTGGAAGCCGACGGGTTTCTGGATCGGCCAGCCGGTGAACATGTCGTAGGACAGACGCTTGAACAGGCTGCCGCGCATGCCGACTGCGCCGCCGGCCAGCTGCCGGCCTATCAGCTGGCTGCTTGCGACCCCGCCGACGCATCCCAGATCCAGGCCCAGATACAGTTCCTGCCCGCTGGGGCCCATTGCCCAGGACAGCTCGTTGCGCCACAGCCAGCCGCGCTCGCTGGACAGGCTCAGATCACCGTCGAAGCCGCGCACGGTGTAGCGTCCGCCAATGGCGAAGCGGTCCTGCGGCACTAGCGCGCCCTTGCTCCACTGCCCGCGCCATTGGCTGTTGAGCCGCAGCTTTTGCGCGCCGATTTGCAGCGGCTGGGTATAGCTCAGGTCCGCGGTCACGATGCTGGCCCGAGAGCCGCCGTTGCCCGTTTCTTCCTCCGGCGCGGGCAAGGCGCCCAGCATGCCGGTGCCGCGCCGCCAGTTGAGGCCGGCGTCCAAGGTGGCGTCGCCCAGATAAGAACGCTGGTTCAGCCCCAGTTCCCAGCCGGCAGTCTGCCGATGCTGCAGGCGGATTTCCGTGTCTTCGACGAAATTGCGCGATTTGCGCTGGTAGGCGCGCAGGCTGAGCGTGGTCTTGTGCGCCTGGCTGCGATACACCACTCGCGACAGGCTTAGCTGGCTGTTCTCGCTGTCGCCTCGGTATAGGTATTTCTCGTTGGCGCCGGCTATGGTCTGGTGGTAGCGGTAATCGTTGAGGGTCAGGCCCAGCTGCCAATAACCCAGGGGCAGCGAGTAATGCAGCGAGCGGCTTTTGGAGCCCAGCGGGTCATGCTGGAACAAATCCTTGCCCTGACTGTAATAGAACAGATCATTGACGGTGAGCAGATTGTCCAACGACAAGGTGGCGCTGCCCTGGTAGCGGCCGGTGGCGTCGCTGCCGCCGTCGTCCAGGCTCAAGGACAGGCGGATGGGCAAGGTTTCTTTCCAGACGATCACCAGATCGCTTTCGCCGTCGGCGCCGGCCGGTTCGATCTGGATGTCGGCGTCCGCCGTCGGCACCCGTTTGAAGTTTTCCAGCGCCTGTTCGATATCGCGCAGATTGAGCACGTCGCCCGGCCGCGCCGGCCGCGCGTTGAACCAGCGCGCGCGCCGCGAGGCGGGCTCGGCGAAGCGGATCGCATGAATGCGGCCGGGGATCAGCGTCAACGTCAACACGCCCGGCTTCAAGTCCTGAGGCTTGACCAGCACCCGGGTGGTGACGTAGCCCTGAGCGATCAAGGCGTTCTGCACCCGCTTCATCGCCAGGTTCACCCCTTGCGCGCCCAGACAGCGGCCGGCGGCGTCGGCGGCGGCCAGCGCCCACCGGAAACGCTCGGACAGTTCACCCTCCAGCCTAAGCTCGCGGATGACGAAGCATGGAACTTCGCCAATGGGATAGTCCGCCAGCGCATCGGCCTGGCGCGGCAGGCGCACATCGGGCGCCGCCGGCTGCGCTTGCTCTTGCAGCGTCCGTTCGCGTTCTTGTTGCAAAATCAGCTGTTGATCAGGGGACGGCAACTCCGCCGGCAGTTTCGCCCAGGCCGGCGCGGCCAGGCAGAGCGCGCTTAGCGATGCGAGCAAGGCCCCGGTTGGCCGCTTGCACAGGCAGGCCACCGGCTTTAATTGAAAGTGCGACACTTAGAATGCGTTTTTTCTTGAAAGTGGGCGATTCTATGACAAACACCACTCAAGCCCATCCGTATAACTACGTAATTCGCGGATGTGAATCTTCACGCCAGGCATTCAAAACATTTTGTTTTCATTAGGAATATCAAATAAAAATCATTATCGCCGCGTCTCACCCCACCCTCCCAGCCGGCTTGGCCGGAAAGTGAAAATCACGAAAATCTGAAATTCCTTCAAACCCGCTCCACCCATGATCAAAAGGCCCGGCCGTCGCCGGTCTTTTTTACATCTAGCGCTTACATCTCTTTCCTTGCCGCCGCTCCTGCCGCGTATAATTGCGATGGTATTTTCCGGAGCCTCGTCCATGTCTTTGCCATTCCGCCTTGCGCCCGCGCTTTTGGGTTTCGTCGGCGCCGCCGCTCTTGCCGCCGGCGTCACCACCTTCAGCCCCCAGGGCGAAGTCAAAGAAGTGCAGCAGGTGCGCGTCACTTTCAACAGCAGCATGATTCCGCTGGGCAATAGCGCCGCGCCGGCGCCGTTCGCCTGGAGCTGCGGCCTGAAAGCCAAGGGCCATTGGGTGGACGATAAGACCTGGGTGCTGGACGTGTCGGAAACCCCGGCCGCCAATACCGACTGCCGCTTCACGCCCAAGCCCGGCCTCAAGGACCTGCAGGGCAAGGCCGTGGACGCCGGCCTGAGCTTCCGTTTCTACACCGGCGCGCCGGTAGTGGTGGAACGCTGGCCGCGCAACGGCCGCATCGAGGAAGACCAGGCCTTCGTGCTCCAATTCAACGGCGTCGGCGTGCCGGCCTCGTCCTTGTATTGCCAATCCTCCAGCCTGCCGGAACGCATCCCGGTCCAGCCCCTGCCGGCCGGCGAGCGCGCGGCGCTGCTCAAGCATCTGAAACTGGAACAACAATCCGCCAAGGTGCTGACGCTGCGCTGCGGCCAGCGCCTGGCGCCGGACAGCAAGCTCACCCTGGTGCACCTGCGCGGCGCGGCCGCGCCGGACCGGCTCAACTACCAAGTACGGCCGCCGTTCACCGCCAGCATGAGCTGCCTGCGCGAGAACGCCAAAGGCGCTTGCATCCCGTTCAAGCCCATCACCCTCAACTTCAGTTCGCCGGTGCCGGAAAAGCTGGCGATGGCGGTGCGCCTGAGCGGCGCCGGCGCCGAACGCGCGCCCCAGGCAGAAGCACGCGGCAAGGGCGAGCCGGTGGACAGCATCAGCTTCGCGCCGCCGTTCCCGCCCTTGGAAACGCTGACGCTGAAGCTGCCCAAGGACTTTGGCGACGAGGTGGGCCGGCCGCTGGTCAACGCCGAGCGTTTCCCGCTGGCCATCAAGCTGGCCGACTATCCGCCGCTGGCCAAATTCGCCGCCGCGCCGTTCGGCATCATAGAGTCCGGCGCGGACGCGGCGCTGCCCATCACCCTGCGCGGGGTGGAGGGCGATCTCAACATCAAATCCGTGCAATTGGGCGGCCAGGCGCTGCGGCTGAACAAAGACCAGGACATGATGACCTGGCTGGCCAAGGTGCTGCGCTATCACGAGAGCGCCCTGCCCGCCGGCAAGGACAAGACCATAGAAAGCCGTCGCTTGTCGCTGCTGGCCAAGGAGCCAGCCGCCCAGCCGCTGAAGCTGCCCAGCCAGCCGGACAAGCAGGGCAAATGGCCGTTCGAAGTGGTGGGCATCCCCCTGCCCAAGCCCGGCCTCTACGTAGTGGAAGTATCGTCGCGGCTGCTGGGCAAATCCCTGCTGGCCAGCACCAAGCCCATGTATGTGCGCACGGCCGCGCTGGTCACCAATATGGCGGTGCACTTCAAAAGCTCCAAGGAAAACGCCGCGGTGTGGGTGACCACGCTGGACAAGGGCAAGCCGGTGCCGGCCGCCCGCGTCAACATCTACGATTGCAAGGGCAATGCGCTGTGGTCCGGCAAGACCGACGCCAAAGGCGTGGCCGCGGTCAAATCCGTGCTGCCGGCCGGCGAGTGCGACAACGAGGAGCTGTCCGGCCTCTTCATCACCGCCGCCGCCAAGGACGCCAAGGGCAACGACGACGTGTCCTTCGTGCGTTCCAGCTGGAACCGCGGCATCGAATCCTGGCGTTTCCCCTTCCCCACCCAGTGGAGCGACAGCCCCAACATCCTGGCCCACACCATCTTGGACCGCGCCTTGTTCCGCGCCGGCGAAACCGTGTCGATGAAGCACCTGCTGCGCACCCAGGTCAGCCGCGGTCTGGCCCAGCTCAAGCCCGGCCAGTTGCCGCAGCAATTGCGCATCGTCCACGACGGCAGCGGCGACGAAATCAACCTGCCGCTGAGCTGGCGCAACGGCCGCTACGCGGAGAGCAGCTACGCGCTGCCCAAGGAAGCCAAGCTGGGCGAATACACGCTCTACCTGGAACGCAAGGGCGCGCGCGGTCCGGACGACAAGGACAAACCGTCCAGCCCGGAGCTGGACGGCTACTCGCTGCGCAGCGGCGGTTTCCGGGTGGAGGAATTCCGCCTGCCCACCATGACCGGCCGCATTTCCACGGTGAAGAACGCCGGCATCGCCCCCAAGCAGCTGCCGCTCAATGTGTCCCTGTCCTGGGGCAACGGCGGCCCGGCCAAGGGCTGGCCGGTGGAAGTCAGCGCCATGCTGGCCGACGCCTATCAGCGCATCAAGGGCTATGAGGCTTACAGCTTCTCGCCGCCGCAGCGTCAGCGCGATCAGGCCGAATCCTCGCTGGACGGCAAGGTGCTGCTGGACAAGTCCGCGCTGCAACTGGACGCCAACGGCAACGGCAAGGCCACGCTGGACAAGCTGCCCAAGCTGGACCGCCGCTACGACCTGGTCACCGAGGCCGCCTACCGCGACCCCAACGGCGAAGTGCAAACCCTGACCCGCCGCATTCCGCTGTGGCCTGCCGGCCTGCAAGTGGGCATCAGCGTGGACAGTTGGATCACCGCCGGCCGCGCGCTGCAGCTCAAGGCCGTGGTGCTGGACACCGCCGGCAAGCCGCTGGCCGGCAAGAACGTCAAGATCAGCCTGCGCGAACACCGCTACCTGTCCAGCCGCAAGCGGCTGGTGGGCGGCTTCTACGCCTGGGACCACAATGAGGAAACCGACGACAAGGGCAAGGTGTGCAGCGGCAGCACCGACGGCCGCGGCCTGATGTTCTGCGAAATCAACCTCAAGGACGCCGGCGATATGGAGTTGATCGCCGAAGCCGCCGACGACAACGGCAATCTGGCGCAAAGCGCGCAATCGGTGTGGGTCAGCAAGCACGACGAGCTGTGGTTCGACGTGGACAACAACGACCGCATCGACATCCTGCCGGAAAAAATCAGCTACGCCCCCGGCGAAACCGCCCGCTTCCAGGTGCGCATGCCCTTCCGCAAAGCCACCGCCTGGCTGGCGATAGAGCGCGAAGGCGTGATCGAAACCCGAGTGGTGGAGCTGGAAGGCAAGAACCCGGTGATCGAGCTCAAGGTCGAGCCGGGCTGGACCCCTAACGTCTACGTCTCGGTGCTGGCGGTGCGCGGCCGCGTACGCGAAGTGCCGTGGTACTCCTTCTTCACCTGGGGCTGGAAAACCCCGAGCGAATGGTGGGACGCTTATTGGAACGAAGGCGGCGATTACACCCCGCCCACCAGCATGGTGGACCTGTCGCGGCCGGCCTTTAAATACGGCATCGCCGAAATCCAGGTGGGCGACGCCGCCAAGCGGCTGGACGTGACGGTGAGCCCGGCGCGCAAGAGCTACGGCATCCGTGAAACCGCCGACGTGAGCATCCAGGTCAAACTGCCCGGCGGCAAGCCGGCGCCGGCCGGCACTGAAGTGGCCTTCGCCGCGGTGGACGAGGCGCTACTGGAATTGCAGCCCAACCGCAGCTGGGAACTGATGCAGGCGATGTACCAGCGCCACAGCTACGGCGTGGAAACCGCCACCGCCCAACTGGAAGTGGTGGGCAAGCGCCATTACGGCCGCAAATCGCTGCCGCCGGGCGGCGGCGGCGGCAAGGCGCCCACCCGTGAACTGCTGGACACCCTGCTGCTGTGGCAGCCGCGCGTGGTGCTGGACGCCAACGGCAGCGCCCGCGTCAAAGTGCCTATCAACGACGCGCTGACCCGCTTCCGCCTGGTGGCGGTGGCCGACGCGGGCAATGATCTGTTCGGCACCGGCGAAGCCGGCTTCAACGTCACCCAGGACCTACAACTGAGCTCCGGCATCCCGCCGCTGGCGCGCGAAGGCGACCAGTTCAGCGCCGGCGTCACCGTGCGCAACGGCGGCGACAAGCCGCTCAAGGTCAAGGTCCAGGCCGGCGCGCCCGGCCTGCCGGACTTGCCGCCGCAGGAGATCAGCCTGCCGGTGGGCGAGGCGCGGCTCTTGAGCTGGCCGGTGACGGTGCCCAACGACGTCAAGGAACTGAAATGGAGCTTCAGCGCTCAGCAAGTGGACGGCAAGGCCGCCGACAAGCTGGCGGTGCGCCAGGAAATCGAGCCGGCGGTGCCCATCACAGTGGAGCAGGCCACGCTGCAACGCGTGGAGCCGGAACTGAGCATCCCCGTCGCCTTGCCGCCAGGCGCCCTGCCCGGCCGCGGCGGCATCCGCGTCAGCCTGCAGGCCAAGCTGGGCAATGAACTGCCCGGCGTGCGCCGCTGGTTCCAGGACTACCCCTATGTCTGCCTGGAACAGCGCAGCTCGGTGGCGCTGGGTCTGGCCGACGCCAAGCGCTGGGATCAGCTGATGAGCGAACTGCCGCTGTATCTGGACGGCAGCGGCCTCGCCGCCTACTTCCCGCTGGCCGAAGGCGCGCCGGATCGCGGCAGCGACATCCTCAGCGGCTATCTGCTGGCCGCCGCCCACGAAGCCGGCGTCGCCATCCCCGAAGCCCAGCGCGCGCGGCTGCTGGACGGCCTGTCCGCCTTCGTCGAGGGCCGGATCAAGCGCGATCTGCCGCTGGGCCGCCAGGACGCAGACGCCCGCCGCCTGAGCGCAATGGAAGCGCTGGCGCGCTACGGCCGCTTCCGCCCGGCCATGCTGGACGTGCTGGACCTCAACCCGCAGAAGATGAGCACCGCCATGCTGGTGGACTGGCTGGCGCTGCTGAACCGCGCAGCGGACATCCCGCAGCGCGCCGCGCGGCTGAGCGAGGCGGAAAACCTGCTGCGCGCGCGGCTCACCTACCAGGGCACGCGCATGGGCTTCAGCACCGAGGCCAACGACAACGCCTGGTGGCTGATGGGCAGCGCCGACGTCAACGCCGCCAAGCTGCTGCTGACGGTGCGCAAGCTGCCGGGCTGGCAGGCGGATATGCCGCGCCTGCTCACCGGCCTGCTGGGGCGTCAGCAAAAAGGCCATTGGGGCACCACCACTTCCAATCTGTGGGGCAGCCTGGCCGTCGCGCAATTCTCGCGTCAGTTCGAAACCACGCCGGTCAGCGGCCAGACCAGCGCCGCGCTGGGCGGCGCCAAGCTGAACCTGGGCTGGCCGCAGGAAGGCGTCAAGGCGCTGGGCCTGCTGCCCTGGCCCGCGGGCGCCGGCAGCCTGCAGCTCAAGCACGCCGGCGGCGGCGCGCCGTGGGCCACGGTGCAGGCCGAGGCCGCCATCGTGCTCAAAGCCCCGCGCTACGCCGGCTACAGCATCAAGAAAACGCTGAGCCCGGTCAGCCAGAAAACCAGCGGCCAGTACCAGCCCGGCGACGTGGTCAAGGTCACGCTGGAGATCCAGGCGCAAAGCGATATGACCTGGGTGGTGGTCAACGACCCGATCCCGGCCGGCGCCACCATCCTGGGCTCCGGCCTGGGTCGGGATTCCGCGATCAACGCCAAGGCGGACAACGACGGCGACCCCGCCGACTACGTAGAGCGCCGCTTCTCCGGCTACCGCGCTTACTACGGCTACGTGCCGCGCGGCGGCCTGAAAGCCAGCTACGCCATGCGTCTGAACAACCCCGGCGCCTTCAAGCTGCCGCCGACGCGGGTGGAAGCGCTGTACGCGCCGGACGTGTTCGGCATGTTGCCCAACTCGGTGTTCAAGGTAGGAAAAGGGGAAAATTAAGCCGGCGCCCCCTCTTTGGCCAATGTCAAAGAGGGGGCGCCGCAAGCGGGCAATGCCTCATGCCCGCGCGTCGACCGCTTGCGTTCAAGGCAGCGGTCGCCGCCTCCGGCAGCCGCCGCTTACGGAATGACGATGGACACGCTGAGCACGCGCGTTCCCAGCCTTTCTCCATGGGAGCCGTCAGACTTGGGGCGGCCGTAGAGATGGAGCGTGATGCGGAAATCTTCTCGGCCAGAGTCCGTCACATCATGAGTCCAGTAAAGAAACGATGCTTTTTCAGCATGGAGCCGCTCCATATTGATTTCGGAAGTGGCGGCATCCTGCTCGGGCAGCAACTGTCCTCTTTTGCAGAGGCATGGAGCGGTGATCGAGGTGGCTGCTTGCCCTCCAACGCGGTCAACGGCATAGGGGATGATGCCCATCCCCTGACTTGGAGAGGCGCTCGCGCCATACCAGCGTATCGTATTCCCCACCCTGGCATCGGGCAGAGACAATAGGAGCAGACCATTCTGTAAACGCTCCTCGACTAGGGTATGACTGGAAAACACCCGTACCGCGCCTTCATTGACCGCTGCGGGCGAATCCTCCTGCAGACCCAAGACGTTTTGCGGCACGTCCGGTTGCAGCGCCAGGGTCAAGTCGATAACCGGATTCATAATTCATCCTTACAATAGGTGAAGTGGGGGGG
>NZ_JBMDIQ010000004.1:0-294359 GCF_057808735.1 Chromobacterium sp. FG89
CCTGTTTACGATCTGCTGCGCGTCGGCGATACGGCGTTAAAACCGCCTTCGAAATGCTCATGTACCATCCGTACATTCCGCTTCCTCAGCCGGTTTCGCCTTGTCTCGCCCTAGCTCGCGAGACTTTGAACAGGCCCTGAGGGCCTGTTTACGATCTGCTGCGCGTCGGCGATACGGCGTTAAAACCGCCTTCGAAATACTCATGTACCACGCGTACATTCCGCTTCCTCAGCCGGTTTCGCCTTGTCCCGCTCAAGATCGTCAGCACATTCCGGGAACCGCTCGCCCCGCTCTGGCCGCCGCTGGCGACGCCATGCGGCCGCTGAGCCGCTTTCCGCCCCACGAAGACCGCGCCCGCGCGTAAGTTCCGGGTGAGACTATCACCGGAGCTGACAAAAATGGATCACGCATTGACCTTCGTGATCGCCACCCTTTGCATACTTGCCATCTGCTACCGCCTGTACGGGGTGTTCTTCACGCGCAAGGTATTGGGTGTCGATGATAGCGCCGTGACCCCGGCGCATGAGTTAAAGGACGGCAAGGACTATGTGCCCACCAGCAAGTGGGTGGCGTTTGGCGGTCACTTCGCCGCCATTGCGGCGGCCGGCCCGCTGGTGGGACCGGTGCTGGCCGCCCAGTACGGCTATCTGCCCAGCATGTTGTGGCTGTTGATAGGCTGTGTGATCGGCGGCGCGGTGCACGACACCGTGGTGCTGTTCGCCTCGATGAAGCATCACGGCAAATCGCTGTCGGAAGTGGCCAAGACCGAGCTGGGCCCCTGGGCCGGCTGGTGCACCGGCCTGGCCATGCTGTTCATCATCACCATCACCATGGCCGGCCTGTCCATGGTGGTGGTGCACGCGCTGGAGCGCAATCCCTGGGGCGCGTTCGCGGTGAGCATGACCATTCCCATCGCCATCGCCGTCGGCTTGTGGGAGCGCGTCACCGGCAGCATGAAGAACGCCAGCTATGTCGGCGTCGCCGCCATCATGGCCTGTGTGTTCGCCGGTCCCTACATCCAGGGCACCGCGCTGGGCGAGCTGCTGACGCTGAAGGCGTCCACCGTGTCCCTGCTGCTGCCCGTCTACGCCTTCTTCGCCACCGCGTTGCCGGTGTGGATGCTGCTGACCCCGCGCGCTTGTCTGTCCAGCTTCATGAAGATAGGCGTGTTCGGTCTGTTGGTGGTGGGCGTGGTATTCATCAACCCGCAAATCCAGTTCCCGGCCGTTACCCAGTTCATCCACGGCGGCGGCCCGGTGCTGGCCGGCCCGGTATGGCCGTTCATCTCCATCACCATCGCCTGCGGCGCCATTTCCGGCTTCCACGCCTTCATCGGCTCCGGCACCACGCCCAAGCAGATAGACCGCTGGAGCGACATCCTGCCGGTGGGTTTCGGCGCGATGCTGGCCGAATGCGTGGTGGGGGTGATGGCCTTGATCGCCGCCACCGCCTTGCACCCGGCGGATTACTTCGCCATCAACTCCGCGCCGGACACCTTCGCCAAGCTGGGCATGCAGGTGGTGAACCTGCCGCAGCTGTCCCAGGAGATCGGCCTGGACCTGTACGGCCGCACCGGCGGCGCGGTGACGCTGGCGGTGGGCATGGCGGACATCTTCACCCGCATTCCCTGGTTCCATAATCTGGCGTCCTATTTCTTCCAGTTCATGGTGATGTTCGAAGCGGTGTTCATCCTCACCGCCATTGATTCCGGCACCCGCGTCGCCCGTTATCTGATCCAGGATTTCGTCGGCGACGCCTGGGCGCCGCTCAAGCGCACTGACTGGATGCCCGGCGCTATCGGCGCTTCGGTGGTGGCCTGCCTGCTGTGGGGCTATCTGCTGAACTCCGGCGACATCAACTCCGTGTGGGCCTTGTTTGGCGTGTCCAATCAGCTGATGGCGTCCATCGGCCTGATCATCGGCGCCACCATCATCCTGCGGCTGTCGCACAATCGCGCCTACATGATGACCTGCCTGCTGCCGCTGGCTTATCTCTACGTCACCGTCAATTACGCCGGTTACTGGATGATCAAGCACGTTTACCTGAACCCGGCGGCCAAGGGCTACAACCTGTTCAACGCCGCCATCTCTATCGCCATGCTGGCGCTGGGCCTGGTGATCCTGCTCTCCGCCTGCCGCAAGTGGATGGAGCTGCTGGCGCGGCCAGCGCCGGATGCGCGGCGCGAACTGGCCGCCACGGAGGCTTGAGCCGCTTGATTAAAATTGGGGTAAGACTTGGCCCGCTGGAAACAGCGGGCTTTTTTTGCGTCAGGGCCGTGAGAGTCTGTTTAGGTTCTTGCGAGCAAGAGCGAGACAAGGTGTTGCGGCTGAAGAAGCGGAATGTACATAGGGTACAGGAGCATTCTGAAGCGGTACTCACCGTGTAACGCTCCACGACGCACAGCAGATCGTAAACAGGCCCTGAGAGCTTTCCCAGGGCCTGATGGTGGTCAGCGCTTGGTGACGTAGTCAGGCAGGCCGCTGATCTTCTTCTCGTAGTCCGGCACATTGATGGGCCGCACGCTGTTGTTGCCCTGAATCATCGACGGAATCGCTACCGCGTGTTCCGCCAGATCCCAGCCCAGAATGGTTTCATCCGCTTCGCCGGGGTCTTGCGGCCCGGTGATCGACTCATAGCCCAAGAGGCTGTTCAAGGTGACGTTGCGGCCGAGCAAGCGGCTGATCTCTCTGAGCGCCGCGGCCTCGTCGCTGAGCGGCTGGCTGGTGCGGAACAGGCGGGAGAGGGCGGTTCTGGGCACGTAGACGCGCATCATGATGCCGGTGGCGCCGGAGTCGTTGTCCAGCGCGTAGCCGTAGGCGACGTTCGGATCGCCGGCGATATAGAGGCCGCGCCAGATCGGCTGCAGATCCTGGGAACGGCGGGTGATGCCGGCGGTGACGATGCTTG
This sequence comes from Chromobacterium sp. FG89, assembly GCF_057808735.1. Lineage (NCBI taxonomy): Bacteria > Pseudomonadati > Pseudomonadota > Betaproteobacteria > Neisseriales > Chromobacteriaceae > Chromobacterium > Chromobacterium sp. FG89. Next base: position 2,908 of record NZ_JBMDIQ010000004.1, read on the forward strand.
TGGCGGCGGCGCGGGAGCCGCCGTGATAGCCGGCGAAGACATAGCCCTGGTCCAGCAGCTGCTGATGGGTGGCCAGCAGGCGCTCCTGGCTCCAGTTGCTGGTGGTGCCGTTGGCGAGGAATTCCACCGGCTCGCCCGGCGCGAAGAAGCTTGAGCCGGGGTGGTACTCGCGGTTGACGTGGGCGCCGTCGGCGTTGGCGGCGGCGCAAGGCTCGCTGTCGGCCGGGCAAGTCAGGGACAGCACGTCCGCTCTTTGCGCGTCGTCGGCGCTGGCGCCGGCGTGGTTGGCGCGATAGGCGTTCAAGCGCGCTTCCGCCTCGGCCAGGCCTTCGCGGGCCAGTTCCGGCGTTTCGCGCACCGCGGTGCCCAATTGCTCCAGCGCCTCCGGATCTTGCGCGCCGCTGACCGGGCGGGAATGGATCAAGTCATCGACCACCTGGCGGAAACGGTCGAAGGACAGCCGGGTGGCGATGTACAGCCCGACGATGTTTTCCACCCGGAAGCCGCAAGCGGACAGCTCTTCCCATCCTCTGGGCTGGCGGCTGCGGGCCAGGGATTCCAGCGGGATGCCGCAGACGCGGTGGGCGGACAGCGCGCCCAAGGCGTTTTCCTTGCTGAAGTGCACCCGGTGCTGGATGGGCGCTTTGGCCAGCGGTTTGAATTCATTGATCTGCGGCTTGCCGGCCACCACCTGGTACAGCTTGCCTTCCCAGGTCTTGTTCAACTGGCAGCGGTTTTGGGTGACATAGTTGTAGATGGCGTCCAGCGGGTCCAGCCAGCACAGCAGGACGCCGCTATGCCATTCGCTCCAGCGCTTTTGCCGGTTGTGCTGCGTGGGCGCGGCGGTGTAGCCCACGCCCGGCCAAGACAGGATGATGTCGTTTCTTGGATTGGCGGAGCTGAACGCCAGCTTGGCCTTGTCCGGCCAGCGCGCCAGCGCGGCGTTGTCCAGGTCCACGCTGTACAGCGGCGAGTGATCGACGATCTTCTTATTGCTGTCCATGTCCATGATGAACAGCTTGATGCTGGTGGGCGCGTCTTTGCCGATGGGCACCACCCAATTCAGCGTGAACCATTCGGTGCGGCGCTTATGGGTGAATGTCTTGACCTTGCCGTCCGGGGCTGCCAGTTCAATGGTCAAAGTGCCCGGCGCGTGGCCGGTGCTTTGGCCGTCGTTGATCCGGACCTTGGCGAAGTTGTCGATCTTGATGGTGGCGCTATTATTGGCCGCGGCGATGAGACGGTCTTGCACGAACATCGAGTAATACAGCACGCCTTCGTCCGGCGACGGGGTGATTTGCAGCGGCAATGAGGTGCTGATGAATTTACCCGGTTCCGCCGGCGAGAGAATGCAGTTGTCCGCGCATTGCTTGAAGATTTCGAAATCGGTCTTGATGACGGAACTGGCGGCCTGCTTGAAACTGGCGGTCTGTACCGATCCGGTGGAAAAGGGGCTGGCTTCGTCGGTCTCGCACGCGGACAATAAGGGAATCAGGCCCGCGGCAAGGGCAAGGCTTTTATACAATCGCATATGGCGCTCCTAAGTGATGGAATGAAGCGAGCGAGCCATTGTTGTGATCATTTTTGTAAATGATTGAATTTTATATTTACAGTATTCCGGTGTTTGTTTTTTAAGGTCAATGGTAAATAATTACAGACCTATGTCATTGATTTTAATTGTTAAATTGCTTTATGGGAAAGTATTAAATAAAGATGGTTTTGTAAGGACTTTATTGTTGTTTCTATTTATATGATGTATAGATATTTAAATGTGGGTGGCATTTTATTGGCCGCGGGTTTTTATTGAGGGGAGGAGGCGGAATGGCGATGCGGTTTCAATTAGACCGCCTTGGCTTGACGTATTTGGCCGTTTAGCCAACCCTTTTCGCCATGCTATCGCGCGGCATGGTCGGTATCGGCATAAGTGTTAATGGCGGGCGCTGGCGGGGAGCCCTCACGGGCTGCCGGTTCCGATATGCCGGTCTGTCAACCCTGTTAGGCGTCTGCCGCCTCCATTCTGCGTTGTCTTGAGGTATCCGGCTGGCTTGCCAACCGATTCTGTCAGCCGTCGTGTGGCATCGTTCATGTCGGAGCACGAGTCAATGGCGGGCGCTGGCGGGGAGCCCTCGCGGGCTGCCGGTTCCAAGATGCCGGTCTGCTAACCCTGCCAGACGCCTGCCGCCCTTGTTTGAGGGGCCAAGATGGTGCCGGTGCGACAAATGCCCGAGACGGTCAGGCCGTGGGCCGCGCCGCCTTGACTTATCCTCCCCGCTCGCCAACAATCCCCGCGTGCCGTCGCAATCTCGGCACAAGTGGGTTTAGCAGCTCCTAAAAGCATATCGGCAGACAATGCCGCCTCCGCGCGGCATTGTCTGTGTCGGCGCACGCGTACATGGCAGGCGCTGGCGGGGAGCCCCCCGTGGGCTGCCGGTTCCGATATGCCGGTCTGCTAACCCTGTCAGGTGCCTGCCGCTTCCGTTTAGCAGCGGGAAGCAGGTGTAACCCATATCGGAGACGTCATCATGATTGATTCGAATCGCGTTCCGCGAACCTTGTTTTCCCCCGACCCTGACCAGATGAGCGTTGCTTATCGTCGCGCTTAAGACCCGCTAACAAAACCCCTGATCCTGCGTTGCGCCTCCTTGTCGTACGACTTGTACTGCCTGCGTCGGCGCGCCTTGGCTCAGGTTCTCTGCGAGGTTTTGTGAGCGGCGCTAAGCGCGGAGTCTCTTGCTGCGCCCCTCCGGCCTGTATGTCGCCGCGCCGCATGGCAAGACGGTGGCGGCGCCTTGGCCGGAGTATGCGGGCGTCTCAATAGCGCGCTGGCAGGGCATGGCAAGGCTAAGCGGCGGGTGATCCCCGCCGGGGAAAGCTTGAGCCGTCGTTTGGCGACAAACGGCGGCTTTTTGCGTTTTTGGCGTCGGTTGATGTCCTGCTCGTACATAGGATAGGGTTGTCGGCTTTTTCCGCGTGGGTATCGCTGCGCTCCACCCACCCTACCCAGGGGACGCAGCGTGAGGCGTCAGTCCGTAGGGTGGGTGGAGCCACCGGCGATACCCACCGGCAGTGGCTTCGGGAGCCCGCCGACAGCCGGTCTTGAACCGGCCCTCAGCGCATAAACCGCAGCGGCAGGCCCTGGCAGTCCGGCTGGATGCGGCCCTGGAACCAAGCCAATTGACCGGAAACGATGGTGGCGCTGACCGCGTGGCGGAAGGCCAGATGCGGGAAGGGGGTCCAGCCGCAATGAGCCAGCAGGGCGTCGCGGCAGACCGGACGCGGCGCGGGCAGGCGCTGCACCAGCGTCAGATCGGCCCAATAGCCTTCGCGCAGATAGCCGCGTTCGGCGATGGCGAAGCGGGTGGCCACCGCGTGGCTGGTCTTGTCCACCAGTTGCGGCAGCGTCAGTTCGCCGTCGGCCACCAATTCCAGCAGCGCCGGCAGCGCGTGCTGGACCAGCGGCAGGCCGGCCGGGGCCTGTGTGTAGGGCTGCTGTTTTTCCTCCCAGGCGTGCGGTGCGTGATCGGTGCCGATCAGATCGATGCGGCCGTCGCGCAGCGCCTGGCGCAGCGCGTCGCGGTCGGCGCGGCTTTTGATCGCCGGATTGCATTTGATCAGGTGGCCCAGACGGGCGTAGTCGCCGTCGTCCAGCAGCAGGTGGTGGACGCAGGCTTCGGCGGTGATGCGCTTGCCGGCGACGGGGCCGGGCCGGAACAGCTCCAGTTCGCGCGCGCTGCTCAGATGCAGCACGTGCAGTTGGCTGTCGTGGCGTTGCGCCAGCTCCACCGCCAGCCGGGTGGATTGGTAGCAGGCTTCGGCGTCGCGGATCAGCGGGTGCTGGTCCGGCGGGATGTCGTCGCCGAAGCGCAGCCGCCAGGCGGCTTCGCGCTCGCGGATGCGCGGCGTGTGTTCGCAGTGGGTGAGGATGGGCAGCGGGCAAGCGGCGAACAGCCGCTCCAGCGCGGCCGGGTCGTCCAGCAGCAGGTCGCCGGTGCTGGCGCCCATGAATACTTTGACGCCGGCGGCGCGGTTGGGCGGCAGCGCGGCGATCAGCGCCAGATTGTGGCGGGTGGCGCCCAGGTGGAAGCCGTAATTGGCCACGGAGTGGGCGGCGGCGCGGCTTTCCTTGTCCGCCAGCGCGTCCAGGCAGGTGGTGGCCGGCCGGGTGTTGGGCATGTCCATGAAGCTGGTGACGCCGCCGGCCACCGCGGCGCGGGATTCGCTGGCGATGCTGCCCTTGTGCGGCGCGCCGGGTTCGCGGAAGTGGACTTGGTCGTCGATCATGCCGGGCAGCAGCCATTGGCCGGCGGCGTCGATGTCGATGTCGCCGGGGCGGCCGGGCAGGCTGGCATCGATGCGGCGGATGCGGCCGTTGCCGACGCGCAGGTCGGCTTCCCACTCGCGGCCGTCGCTGACCAGGCGGGCGTTGCGGATCAGGATGTCGCTCATTCAGAACTCGTTTTGCAGCGCTTTGTAGCCGCGCACCAGTTCGCTGTTGGCGCGCAGCACGTCTTCGGAGAATTCGGCGGCGGACACGCTGGCCTTGGGCAGGCGCGCGGTGTCGCTGGCCGCGCCTATGCGTTCGGTGGAGGCCACGTAGCAGCCGGCCGGCAGTTCGCAGCCGTCCACCACCGCGTTGTGGCGCACCACGCAGCCGTCGCCGACGCGGCAGTTGAACAGCACGCTGTTGAAGCCGACGAAGACGCGTTCGCCCACGGCGCAGGGGCCGTGGATGATGGAGCGGTGGGCGATGGAGGTGTGCGCGCCGATGGTGACGGCGGCGCCGGCCTTGGAGTGGATGACCACGCCGTCCTGGATATTGGAGTGGGGGCCGATGACGATGGCTTCCATCTCGCCGTTGGCGTCCACTTCGTCGGCGCGGATCACCGCGTAGGGGCCGATGAAGACATGATCGTGGACGATGATCTTGCCGCAGAGGATGGCGGTCTTGTCGATGTAGGCGGATTCGGCGATCACCGGCAGGTGGCCGGAGGGGTTCTTGCGTATCAAGCGCTGCTCCCTGAGAGTGTGTTCACGATCTGCTGCGCTGCGGCGATACGGCGTTGAGAACATCTTCGAAATGCTCATGTACCGAATGTACATTCCGCTTTCTCCGCTGTTCTCGCCTTGTCTCGCTCTTGCTCGCGAGATCGTGGATTGCTTATGAGAGTTGGCTGGCCGCCACCGCGTCGTGCGGGTGCAGGCTTTCCTGGTGGCGGACGTCCACCCGGCTCAGGCCGTGGCCGGCCAGCGCCGCTTGCAGCCGGCGCGCGGCGTCTTCCACATACATCAGATTGGCGCCGTTGAGGGCGGCGAAAGCTTGTTCGTCGGCGCGCTTGACCGCGGTTTGCACCGGGGTGGCCAGCGCTTGTTCGGCCAGGTCTATGCGCATCGCCAGGTCCCAGCCGGCGGCGTCGGCGGGGATGTCGAAGCGCAGCCGCGCCTGGCTGCGCTGGCTGTGCGGGGTGGCCAGGGTGGCGTGTTCCAGCAGCCAGTCGTAGACCGCGTCCGGCGTGGCCGCGCGCTCCTGTTGGCGGAAGGCGTCGGCGATCAGCCTGCGCGCCAGCGCGGCGGAGCAGGGGCAGGTGGAGGAGTAGGCGATTTCCACTTCGGCCCACAGCCGGCAGCCGTCGCCGTCGAGTTCGGCTCCCAGCGCGGCGGGGTAGGCCTTCCAGCCGGACAGGCCCGGCGTGGCCAGCGCCGGGCGCTGGCGCAGCAGTTCGAAGCGGAATTCCGCGCGGGCGGTGTCGCTGCCGCAGTCGGCGTGGCTGTCCGCCATCGCCCGCAGCAGCCGGCTTAGGGCGTCCGGGCTGAGCGGCGCGGCGTCGGCGTGGGCTTGCAGCAGCCGGTAGAGCCGGGACATGTGTATGCCCTTGATCGCCGGCCGGGGCAGGTTGACTTGCACGCTGGCGCGGGCGGCGACGCAGCCGTGGGCGGCGTCCGCCAGCCGCAGCGGCAGCGCGATGCCGTCCATGCCCACCCAGTTCAAGGGCAGCAGCGCGGCCGCGGCGCCGCTGCGCGCGATATCGGGCAGCGGGGCGTTCATGCGGCGTCCTCGGCAAGGGTTTCCAGCGGCGGGAAGGGGTCCGGCAGCAGCGCCCAGGCGGCCGGGCCGGCGGCCATTTCGGCCTCGTCCAGCAGGCAGTCGTCCAATTGTCGGCGCAGCTCCGCTTCGTTTATGGCGATGCCGATCAGCACCAGTTCCTGGCGCGCGTCGCCGATGCCGTCCCGCCAGTGGCTTTCGATCTGGCGCAGGCTGTCTTCGTCCTGCGGCCAGTATTCGCGCGGGGTGGCGGCCCACCATTGGCCGGCCAGCTCGTGGCGGCACACCGCGCCGGCCTGCGACCACAGTTGGGCGTGAGCCGGGCGGCTGGCCAGCCAGAAATAGCCCTTGGAGCGCAGCACGCCCGGCCATTCCCGCTGCGCCAGTTCAAAGAAGCGCTGCGGGTGGAAGGGGCGGCGCGCGCGGTAGACGAAGCTGGCGATGCCGTATTCCTCGGTTTCCGGCGTGTGCTCGCCGCGCAGCTCGCTGAGCCAGCCGGGGGCGTCGGCGGCAGCGTCGAAGTCGAACAGGCCGGTGTCGAGCACCGCGTCCAGCGGCACCTGGCCGAAGCGGGCTTCGACGATGCGGGCGCGCGGGTTGAGCTGGCGCAGGATGCCGGCCAGCCGTTCCTTGTCCGCGGCGTCGATCAGATCGGTCTTGTTGAGCACGATCACGTCGCAGAACTCCACTTGTTCGATCAACAGGTCCGCCACCGTGCGCTCGTCGGCCTCGCCCAGGGATTCGCCGCGTTGCCGCAGTTGATCGCGCGAGGCGTAGTCGCGCAGGAAGTGACAGGCGTCCACCACGGTGACCATGGTGTCCAGCCGCGCGGAGTCGGCCAGGCTGCGGCCCTGCTCATCGGCGAAGGTGAAGGTTTCCGCCACCGGCAGCGGTTCGGCGATGCCGGTGGATTCGATCACCAGTTGGTCGAAGCGGCCTTCGCGCGCCAGCCGCGACACTTCCAGCAGCAGGTCTTCGCGCAGGGTGCAGCAGATGCAGCCATTGCTCATCTCCACCAGTTTTTCCTCGGTGCGCGACAGCGCGGCGCCGCCTTCGCGCACCAGGGCGGCGTCGATATTGACCTCGCTCATATCGTTGACGATCACCGCCACGCGGCGGCCTTCGCGGTTGTTGAGGATGTGGTTGAGCAAGGTGGTTTTGCCGGCGCCAAGGAAGCCGGACAGCACGGTGACCGGCAGTCTGGCGTCTAGCGCGGCGGAGGAGGAGGGCGTGGGCGTCATGGCATGGGGTCCGATTAGGTGAGGGCGATGCGAGTGGCGAAGGAAGGCCTTTGGCTGTTCGCGGTTTTTGTTATGTTATAACATTTTATTTTTCGACGGCAAGGGTCGAATATCGCCACTAGTTCTTTCTGGCTAGTCCGTCTCGCCAAAGTACTAACCGTGACTAGTGCCAATGCGCCGCCACGCGCCAACCTTCGGCGAATGTCGGCGCTTGCTGCCGCGTTCTAAGCTTGCAATCAAGTGAAAAGGTCCGTTTCCCCCGGTGGCTGGAGCCGCCGGCCCGTGCGGCGCGGACCCCGATATTTGGAGGCAAGATGAGTCACTTTCTCGACCGTTTGAATTTCCTGGGCAAGACCCGCTCCACCTTTGCCAATGGTCACGGCGCCGTCGTCAACGAGGATCGCGGTTGGGAAAACGCCTACCGCCAGCGCTGGCAGCACGACAAGGTGGTGCGTTCCACCCATGGCGTGAACTGCACCGGCTCCTGTAGCTGGAAGGTGTATGTGAAGAACGGCCTGATCACCTGGGAAACCCAGCAGACCGATTACCCGCGCACCCGGCCGGACCTGCCCAATCACGAACCGCGCGGCTGTCCGCGCGGCGCGTCCTATAGCTGGTACGTCTACTCCGCCCAGCGCGTCAAATACCCGATGATCCGCGGCCGGCTGGCCAAATTGTGGCGCGAGGTGCGCCAGACCCTGAGCCCGGTGGAGGCCTGGGAAAAGATCAGCCAGACGCCGGAACTGGCCAAGCAGTACAAGTCCAAGCGCGGCCAGGGCGGTTTCGTGCGCGCCAGCTGGGACGAGGCCAATGAGATCGTGGCCGCCGCCAACGCCTTCACCATCAAGCGATACGGTCCGGACCGCGTGGTGGGCTTCTCGCCGATTCCGGCGATGTCCATGGTGTCCTACGCCGCCGGCAGCCGTTACCTCAGCCTGATCGGCGGGGTGCCGCTGTCCTTCTACGACTGGTATTGCGATTTGCCGCCGGCCAGCCCGCAGACCTGGGGCGAGCAGACCGACGTGGCCGAATCCGCGGACTGGTACAACTCCACCTATCTGATGGTGTGGGGCTCCAATGTGCCGATGACCCGCACCCCGGACGCCCACTTTTACACCGAGGTGCGCTACAAGGGCACCAAGACGGTGGCGGTGTCCAGCGACTTTGGCGAAATGGCCAAGTTCGGCGACATCTGGATGGCCCCCAAACAGGGCACCGACGCCGCGATGGCAATGGCGATGGGCCATGTGATCTTCAAGGAATTCCACCTCGATAATCCGTCCGGCTACTTCACCGACTACATCCGCCGCTATACCGACATGCCGATGCTGGTGGCGCTGAAGCAAGACGGCGAGCGCTACATTCCGGACTACTTCCTGCGCGCCTCCCATCTGGAAGGCGGCTTGGGCGAAGACAACAACCCGGACTGGAAAACCCTGCTGATCGACGAGGCCAGCGGCGACATCGTCGCGCCCAACGGCTCCATCGGCTTCCGCTGGGGCCAGGCCGAGGGCAAGGCCGGCAAGTGGAACCTGGAGCAGAAGGACGGCGGCAACGGCCGCGAGGTGTCCGCCAAGCTGTCGCTGATCAAAGAAAGCGACGCGGTGGTGGGCGTGGGCTTCCCTTACTTCGGCGCCGAGCACGATGAACTGCTGACCCGCAATGTGCCGGCCAAGCGCATCCGTCTGGCCGACGGCAGCGAAACCCTGGTGGCCACGGTATTCGACCTGATGGCGGCCAACTACGGCATAGACCGCGGCCTGGGCGGCGGCAACGTCGCCGTCGACTATCTGGACGACGTGCCCTACACCCCGGCCTGGCAGCAGAAGCACACCGGCGTGAAGCCGGAATTGGTGATCCAGGTGGCGCGCGAGTTCGCCCAGAACGCCGATCAGACCCAGGGCAAATCCATGGTCATTGTCGGCGCGGCGCTGAACCACTGGTACCACATGGACATGACCTACCGCGGCATCATCAATATGTTGATGCTCTGCGGCTGCATCGGCCAGTCCGGCGGCGGCTGGTGCCACTATGTGGGCCAGGAAAAACTGCGTCCGCAAACCGGTTGGGCGCCGCTGGCCTTCGCCGGCGACTGGAACCGCCCGGCGCGGCAGATGAACGGCACCAGCTTCTTCTACGCCCACACCAGCCAGTGGCGGCATGAAAAACTGGGCGTCGGCGAAATCCTGGCGCCCACCGCCGACGGCCGCATGGCCGGCATGGCGCTGATCGATTACAACGCCAAGGCCGAGCGCATGGGCTGGCTGCCGTCCGCGCCGCAGCTGTCCGCCAACCCGCTGGAGGTGACCCGCGCCGCGGCCGCCGCCGGCCAGGACGCCGCCGCCTACGTGGTGGACGGCCTGAAGTCCGGCAAGCTGGACCTGGCCTGCAACGACCCGGACAACCCGCAGAACTTCCCGCGCAATATGTTCGTGTGGCGTTCCAACATCCTGGGCAGCTCCGGCAAGGGCCACGAATACTTCCTCAAATACCTGCTGGGCACCCAGAACGCGGTGTTGAATTCGGAAGACGACTGCATCAAGCCCACCGAAATCACCGTGCGGCCGGCGGCGGAAGGCAAGCTGGACCTGCTGGTGGTGCTGGACTTCCGCATGTCCACCACCTGCTTGTACGGCGACGTGGTGCTGCCCACCGCCACCTGGTACGAGAAGGACGACCTCAACACCTCGGACATGCACCCCTTCATCCACCCGCTGTCCGAAGCGGTGCAGCCCTTGTGGCAGTCCCGCACCGACTGGGAGATCTACAAGGGCTTCGCCAAGAAGCTGTCCGAGCTGGGCAAGGACTATCTGGGCGTGCAAAAGGACTTGGTGCTGACCCCGCTGATGCACGACACCCCGGAAGAACTGGGCCAGCCCTTCGATCCCAAGGACTGGAAAAAAGGCGAGTGCGAGCCGGTGCCGGGCAAGACCATGCCCAAGATGACGGTGGTGGAGCGCGACTACGGCGCGATCTACGACAAGTTCACCACCATCGGCCCCTTGCTGGAAAAAGCCGGCAACGGCGGCAAGGGCATCAACTGGAAAACCGGCCATGAGGTGGACATCCTGCGTGGCCTGAACCAGGTGGCGAGCCAGGGCGCCGGCAAGGGCCAGCCCAAGCTGGAAACCGCGATCGACGCCGCCGAGATGATTCTGACGCTGGCGCCGGAAACCAACGGCCACGTGGCGGTGAAAGCCTGGGACGCGCTGTCCAAGATCACCGGCCGCGACCACACCCATCTGGCCAAGCCGCGCGAGCATGACAGCATCCGCTTCCGCGACGTGCAGGCGCAGCCGCGCAAGATCATTTCCTCGCCCACCTGGTCCGGCCTGGAAAGCGAAGAAGTCAGCTACAACGCCGGCTACACCAATGTGCACGAGCTGATTCCCTGGCGCACCATCACCGGCCGCCAGCAGTTCTACCAGGATCACCAGTGGATGCGCGCCTTCGGCGAAGGCCTGTGCGTGTACAAGCCGGCGGTAGACCTGAAAACCACCCAGGCGGTGCTGGGCAAGCACGGCAACGGCAATCACGAGCTGGTGCTGAACTTCCTGACCCCGCACCAGAAATGGGGCATCCACAGCACGTACTCCGACAATCTGCGCATGCTGACGCTGAGCCGCGGCGGCCCGAACGTGTGGCTGTCCGAGGACGACGCCAAGAAGGCCGGCATCGTGGACAACGACTGGATCGAGGTGTTCAACGCCAACGGCACGCTGACCGCCCGCGCCGTGGTGTCGCAGCGGGTGCCGCAGGGCATGACGATGATGTACCACGCCCAGGAGAAGATCGTGAACGTGCCGGGCGCGGAAGTGTCCGGCAAGCGCGGCGGCATCCACAACTCGGTGACCCGCACGGTGACCAAGCCCACCCACATGATAGGCGGCTACGCGCAGCTGTCCTGGGGCTTCAACTACTACGGCACCGTGGGCGCCAACCGCGACGAGTTCGTGGTGGTGCGCAAGATGAACTCAGTGGACTGGATGGATAGTCCGGCAGGAGAGCAACAATGAAAATCCGCGCTCAAATCGGCATGGTGTTGAATCTGGACAAGTGCATCGGCTGCCACACTTGTTCGGTCACCTGCAAAAACGTCTGGACCAGCCGCGACGGCGTCGAATACGCCTGGTTCAACAATGTGGAAACCAAGCCTGGCATCGGTTATCCCAAGGAATGGGAAAACCAGGAAAAGTGGAAGGGCGGCTGGGTGCGCAAGCCCAACGGCAAGCTGGAGCCGCGTCAGGGCGGCCGGCTGAAAATCCTGGGCAATATCTTCGCCAACCCCAATATGCCGGCGATAGACGATTACTACGAGCCGTTCACCTACGACTACGAACATCTGCAGAACGCGCCGGAGATGAAGACGCCGCCCACCGCGCGGCCGGTGTCGGTGCTGACCGGCAAGAAGATGAACAAGATCGAATGGGGCCCGAACTGGGAGGACGATCTGGGCGGCGAATTCTCCAAGCGCAGCAAGGACGCCCTGTTTGAGGGCATCCAGAAGGAAATGTACTCGGCCTTCGAGAACACCTTCATGATGTATCTGCCGCGCCTGTGCGAACACTGCCTGAACCCGGCCTGCGTCGCCTCCTGTCCGTCCGGCTCCATCTATAAGCGCGAAGACGACGGCATCGTGCTGATAGACCAGGACAAATGCCGCGGCTGGCGCATGTGCGTGTCCGGCTGCCCGTACAAGAAGATTTATTACAACTGGACCTCCGGCAAGGCCGAGAAGTGCACCTTCTGCTACCCGCGCATCGAGGGCGGCCAGCCGACGGTGTGCTCGGAAACCTGCGTCGGCCGCATCCGCTACCTGGGCGTGCTCTTGTACGACGCCGACAAGATAGACGAAGCCGCCGCGGTGGAAGACCCGAAGAGCCTGTACGAGGCGCAGCTGGGCGTGTTCCTGGACCCGAACGCGCCGGAAGTGATCGCCGAGGCGCAGAAGCAGGGCATTCCGCAAAGCTGGATCGACGCCGCGCAGCGCTCCCCGGTCTACAAGATGGCGATGGAGTGGAAAGTGGCTTTCCCGCTGCACCCGGAATACCGGACCCTGCCCATGGTGTGGTACATCCCGCCGCTGTCTCCGATCCAGTCCGCGATGGAAAACGGCCTGATCGGCGAGAACGGCATCATCCCGGACGTCAAGGACCTGCGCATCCCCATCCAGTACCTGGCCAATCTGCTGACCGCCGGCAAGGAAGAACCGGTGGTGAAGGCGCTGGAAACCATGGTGGCGATGCGGCGCTATATGCGCAAGAAGAGCGTGGAGAAGGTGTCGGACCCCGCCACCCTCAAGGGCACGCATCTGAATCCGGCCCAGGTGGAGGAGATGTATCAGGTGATGGCCATCGCCAATTACGAAGACCGCTTCGTGATTCCGTCCAGCCACAAGGAACTGGTGGAAAACACCTTCGAGGACAAGGCGTCCTGCGGCTTCACCTTCGGCAACGGCTGCTCCGGCGGCGAGTCCGAGGCCAGCCTGTTCGGCAAGAAGAAGGCCACCCCCATCGTGTTCCACGACATGCGGCGCGACCGCAAGTCCAATTCCGGTCAGTGAAGGAGAACGCCATGCGCATCTATCAGGCCTTATCGGCGCTGCTGTGCTACCCGGAGCCGGATCTGATCGCGGCGGCGGATGATATCCGCGCCGAGGTGGCGGCCGAGCCGCGCATCGCCCGGCTGCTGGAGCCCTTGCTGCTGTCCTTGGAGGGCGAGGATCTGATCACGCTGCAAGAACGCTATGTGCAGACCTTCGATCGCAACCCCAGCCATTCGCTGCACCTGTTCGAGCATATCCACGGCGAGGACCGCGCCCGCGGCCAGGCCATGGTGGACCTGCTGGCCGAATACCAGGCCCAGGGCCTGGAGCCGGCGGCGAACGAGCTGCCGGACTATCTGCCGCTGTTCCTGGAGTTCCTGGCGCAGTGCCAGCCGGAGGAGGCCGCCCGGCTGCTCTCCGACGCGGTGCACGTGATCGCCCACGTGGCCGGCAAGCTGGCCGACAGCCATTCCCACTACGCCGGCGTGCTGCAGGGGCTGGTGCTGCTGTCGCCGGTGGAGCCGGAAGCGCTGACCGTGCCGCCGGTGCGCGACATGGACGAGATGCTGGAGACCTTCGGCCCCGGCGCGGACGGCGTGGAGCCGCTGCTGAAGCCGGCGCGGCCGGCCATCGCCCCGGTGAATTTTTACCCGCAGCGGCCGCAGGGCTGAATCCCGCTGCCAGGAGAGCAACATGAACTATCTGCACCAATTCGTATTCGGCATCTACCCCTACATCGCGCTGGCGGTGTTCCTGCTGGGCAGCCTGATCCGCTTCGACCGCGAGCAATACAGCTGGAAGAGCGAATCCTCGCAGCTGCTGTACCGCGGCCAGCTGCGGCTGGGCAACATCCTGTTCCACCTCGGCATCATCGGCCTGTTCTTCGGCCATCTGGTGGGCCTGTTGACGCCGGTGGCGGTATGGGACGCGCTGGGCGTCAGCCACAGCTTCAAGCAAGTGTTCGCGATGACGGCCGGCGGCATCATGGGCGGCCTGTGCCTGATCGGCATCCTGATCTTGCTGCACCGTCGCTTTACCTGTGACCGGCTGGCGGCCAACACCACCTGGCGCGACAAGCTGGTGTTGCTGTGGATTCTGGCCACCTTGCTGCTGGGCCTCAGCACCATCGCGGTGTCGGCGCAGCATCTGGACGGCCACGAGATGGTGTTGCTGATGAGCTGGGCCCAGCACATCGTCACCCTGCGCGGCGACGCGGCCATCTTCATCGTCGGCGCCTCGCCGGTGTTCAAGGCGCACTTGTTCATGGGCATGAGCTTGTTCGTGATCTTCCCGTTCACCCGTCTGGTGCACGTGTGGAGCGGCTTCGGCGCGGTGACTTATCTGGGCCGGGCCTGGCAGCTGGTGCGGCCGCGGGGTTGATCCGGCGGGTTTGCCAAGATTCAGCATGAGGTCGCGGCGGGGCATCCTTGGATGCTCCGCCGTTTTTCATGCCATCCGGCTACATATAAATTCGATAAGTTGTGAAGCGATAACAAGAGAGAACAATTCCTAACAATTCGAAACAGCCGGCTGTCAACCAAACGGTTAAGCTGCCTCATCCGTTTAAATTCAGGAGTTAGCCGCATGAAACGCGCACTTGTCATCTTATCGCTGAGCCTGGCCGGTTTGGCCTCCACCGCCCTGGCGGACACCTCCACCATCGTCGGCGGCGCGCTGGGCGGCGCGGCCGGCGCGGCGGTGGGCGAGGCGGTGGGCGGCCGCAACGGCGCCATCATCGGCGGCGCGGTGGGCGGCGCTTCAGGCGCGGCCATCGGCCACGACTACGGCAAGCCGGCGGCGTCGGAACGCCGCGACGACGACGGCCGCCGCTATCGCAAGCACCGCCATCGCCATCACCGCGACAAAGGCTATTTCTGCCCGCCGGGCCAGGCCAAGAAAGGCCGTTGCTGAGCCGCCGCGGCTGTCCAGCCGGCCATTGGCATTAAACCCATTGCAGTATTCAGCATGAACCGGGCTTGATCTATATTGATGGGTGTTGGTTTCCATTGTCATGGAAAATCAAGAGAAACAGTCGATAGAGATCGGAGCCCGCCATGCTGTCCAGGCTATCCCTCGCCAGCAAGCTGCTATTGCTGCTGCTGCCTTTTTCCGCCGCCCTGATCGGCCTGGCCTCGGTGCTGGCCGTCGATCGCTTCCAGACCCTGTCGGAACTGCAACGCTCGGATCGCCTGATCCAGGTGGCGGCGCGTTCCAGCCAGTTGATCCACGATTTGCAGACCGAACGCGGCCTGAGCAACGGCTTCCTCAGCGGCCAGGCCGCCGGCTTGCCGCCGCCCTTGCAGCAGGCGCGCGCGGTCAGCGACAAGGACCTGGCCGCCTTCCGCGACGAGGCGGTCAATCACGCCGCCAGCAGCCTGGCCGGCGATCTGTCCGCCCTGAGCAGTCAACTGGACGGCCTGTCCCAGCTGCGCGACAGCGTGGAAAAACGCGCGACGCCGGCGGCCGAGGCCTTCTCCGCCTATTCCGGCCGCATCGACGCCCTGATCGGCCTGATCGCCAAGCTGGCGCAGGCCAATAGCGACGGCGATCTGCTGCGCAGCACCGCGGCCTTGCTCAGCCTGCAATGCGAGAAGGAGTTCGCCGGCCGCGAGCGCGGCTACGTCAACGGCGTGCTCAACGGCGGCGCGTTCGATCAAAAAAGCTTTGCCCAGGCGGTGGGCCTCAAGGCCAAGCAGGACGCCTGCGCCGGACAGCTGCGGCTGATGGCGGACGATACGCTGCGCGCCCAGATGGACGCGGTGGAAGGCGGCGACGAGGCCAAGGCCTTGCAGGCGCTGCGCGATAAACTCTTGGGCCAGGCCCTGGGCCAGCCGGCCGGCGTGGTGCCGGCGGCGTGGTTTCAGGCGGCGACCCAGCGCATCGGCGCGTTGAAAACGCTGCAGGACAAGCTGCTGTCCGATCTGGCCGGCCTGGTGGCGGCCAAGGTGTCCCAGGCCCGCGTCGACCTGTGGGTGACGCTGGGCGGCTCCGCCCTGGTGATTCTGGCCCTGGGCGGCCTGGGTTTCGCCATCTATCGCGGCATCCATGTGCCGGTGCAGCGGCTGGAACTGCTGATGACCTCGATGAGCCGGGATTTCGACCTGAGGCCGCGCGCCGACATCCGCGGTCACGATGAAATCGCGCGCATGGGCAAGGCTTTCGACCACTTGGTGGAGGCCTTCGCCCGCACCCTGAACCAAGTCAATCACAACGCCCACAGCCTGGTGGAGGCGGCGCACGCGATGCTGGCGATTTCCCATCGCGCCGCCAAGGCTTCGGAAACCCAGAGCCAGTCGGCGGCCGGCATCGCCGCGGCGGTGGAGGAGATGAGCGCGGGCATCGAGTCGGTCAGCGCCAACACCCGGCTGTCGCTGAACGTGGCGCAGCAGATGCAGAGCAGCGTCAGCGACGGCCGCGAACGCATGCGCAGCACCACGCAGGCGATGAATCAGACCTCGACGGTGCTGGACGACGCCGGCGGCCGGATAGAATCCTTGCAGCAGAAGTCCGAAGACATCCGCTCCATCATCACCGCCATCCGCGAGATCGCCGACCAGACCAATCTCTTGGCCTTGAACGCGGCGATCGAGGCCGCGCGCGCCGGCGAGATGGGCCGCGGCTTCGCCGTGGTGGCGGACGAGGTGCGCAAACTGGCCGAGCGCACCGGCAAGGAGACGCTGGACATCACGTCGCTGATCGAGGATATCCGCGGCGAGACCCAGACCGCCGCCCACCACATGCAGGAGGCGCGTCAGCGCATGGAGTCCGGTCTGGAGCTGGTGGGCCAGACCGTGCACGACCTGGATGAAATCCACCAGGAAGCCAGCGAGGCCGCGGCCAAGAGCCAGGGCACCGCGGTGGCGATGGCGCAGCAGACCGCGGCCAGCGGCGAGGTGGCCAACAATATCAGCGTGATCGCTTCGCTGGCGGAGGAGAATTCCGGCCTGGTGCAAGAGGTGGCGGATTTGTCCGACCGCCTCAACGCCTCGGCCAGCGAGCTGGTGGGTCTGGTGGACAAGTTCAAACACGCCTGAGCGCCGATTTTCCACGGGGGCGCTCCTGATCGCCGGACGCGCCTGTTCCCTTCACCCTGCGCTCGCATTTCGCCGGCCGGCCCCTAGTCACAAGTGACTAGGGGCCGGCGTGCTTTGGTTGGACTGCGAATTGTTGGGCTAGCTAGTAAAATGGAATCAGGAAATATCAGATTGGCGGCGACAGCCGGGCCACTTGGTTGCGACTAAGCGGTATCATTGGCTGCCATGGAGGAACTCATGCTTACCGACCGCTTCGGGCGCTCCATCGAATACCTGCGTCTGTCCGTGACCGACCGTTGCGACTTGCGTTGCAATTACTGCCTGCCCAAAGGCTTCAAAGGCTTCGAAGAGCCGGCCAACTGGCTGACCTTCGACGAGATAGAACGCGTGGTGGCGGCTTTCGCGCGCCTGGGCACGCGGCGGCTGCGGCTGACCGGCGGCGAACCGCTGCTGCGCCGCAATCTGCCGGAGCTGGCGGCGCGCCTGTCCGCGCTGCCCGGCCTCAACGACCTGTCGCTGACCAGCAACGCCACTCAGTTGGCGCGCCACGCCCAGGCGCTGCGCGCCGCCGGAGTCAGCCGCGTCAACGTCAGCCTGGACTCGCTGCGCCGCGATTGCGTGCACGACATCACCGGCAGCGACAGCCTGCCGCGGGTGATGGAAGGGCTGATGGCGGCCAAGGAGGCCGGCTTTTCCCCGATCAAGATCAATATGGTGGCGATGAAGGACGTCAACGACGCCGACATCGGCGCCATGGTCGCCTTCTGTATCCAGCATGGCTTCGTGCTGCGGCTGATCGAAGCCATGCCCATGGGCGACACCGGCCGCGCCGCCAGTTACCTGGACTTGCAGCCGGTGCTGCGTCAGCTGCAAACCGAATTCGACCTGGTCGAACAGGCCGCCACCCTGGGGGGCGGCCCGGCCCGCTACTGGAAAACCCGGGACGGCGGTTTCTCGCTGGGCCTGATCACGCCCATTTCCCAACATTTCTGCGCCACCTGTAACCGGGTACGGCTGTCCGTGGACGGCACGCTCTACATGTGTCTGGGCCAGGAAGAAAGTTTCGAACTGCGCCCTCTGCTGCGCGCCGGCGTCAGCGACGCCGAACTGGAAGCGGCGATCCGCGCGGCGATAGAACTGAAACCGGAGCGACATGAATTCAGCGAGAAGCCGAAAAAGCTGGTGCGCTTCATGTCGATGACCGGTGGCTAGGGCGACGGCGATGCGGCTGAACGTGTCCCCGGTGCTGGGCGGCCCGCTGGGCCAGCGGCTCAGCGCCAAGATCGTCGGCGTGCTGGCGATTTTTCTCTTGGTGGCGCTGGGTTCCATCGGCGCCACGCTGTGGCTGTCCTGGCAGCAGGAGGGCGGCGCGGCGGCGATCAACGACGCCGGCAGCCTGCGCATGCGCGTCACCCGGCTGGCGCTGGATTTGCAGCTTAGCGGCCAGGACGGCGCGCGCGCCGACGCGCTGCGCCGCGACATGGTCAATTACGAAGCCATCTTGCAGCGGCTGCGCCGCGGCGACCCGGCGCGCCCGCTGCTGGTGCCGCGTCAGGCGGACATCCAGCAGGCGCTGACCCAGGTGGAAACGCAGTGGCGCGAGCAACTGAAACCGGTGTTGCAGGACGCGCTGACGCGGCCCGGCGACAACGCGGCGGAGGCCGCCCGTTTCGCCGAGCGCGTGGCGCTCTACGTGGCGGACATCAACACCTTCGTCAGCGGCATGGAGGCCTACAACGCGCGCAACACCGATTATCTGCGCCTGCTGCAGCTCTTGCTCGCCAGCATGGCGGTGGTGGGCACCGTCGCGCTGATTTATCTGATGCTGTTGATCGTGCTGCGGCCGCTGGACAAGCTGCACCAGGGCATACGCCGGCTGGCGGCCGGCGATTACAGCGTGCGGGTGCCGGTGGAGACCGACGACGAATTCGGCCAGGTCAGCACCGGCTTCAATCTGATGGCGGCCTGTCTGTCCGAATCCCACGCCACGCTGGAAGAGCGGGTGCGCGGCAAGACCGCCAGCCTGCAGCAGAAAAACCAGGAATTGGCGCTGTTGTACGAAATCACCTCCTTCTGCAATCAATCCCAGCCGCTGGAAGCGCTGTGCAAGGGCTTCCTCGCCCGGGTGATGCGCGCCTTCGACGCCGACGGCGGCGCGGTGCGCTTGACCGATCACGGCCAGGGCATGGTGTTCGTGGTGGCCGACGACGGCTTGCCGGAAGGGCTGCTGCGCGAAGAGCATTGCCTGAAAGTGGGCGACTGCCTGTGCGGCGAGGCCGCCGCCAAGGCCGAGAGCCGGGTGGAGAATATGCGCGGCCTGCCGGACAAACAGTGCAGCCGCGAAGGTTTCCGCGTGGTCAGCGCCTTCCCGGTGGCGACGCAAAACCGCACCTTGGGCATTTTCAATCTGCATTTCCGACAGGCGCGCATCCTGCCGCCGCAGCAGGTGCGGCAACTGGAGATGCTGGGCCAGCACCTGGCGGTGGCGATAGAAAACCTGAGGCTGGCGGCTAAGGAGCGCGAACTGGCGGTGCTGGAGGAGCGCAATCTGGTGGCCCAGGGCCTGCACGACAGCATCGCCCAGGGCCTGTCCTTCCTGAATCTGCAAACCCAGATCATGCGCCAGGCGCTGGACAGCGGCGACCCGGGCCTGGTGGACGACACGCTGGCCTTGTTCGAGGCCGGGGTCAAGGAAAGCTACGACGATGTGCGCGAGCTGCTCAACAACTTCCGTTCCAAATTGTCGGAAAGCCTGAGCCAGGCGGTGAGCAGCCTGCTGGACAAATTCCGCAAGCAGACCGGGATGCGGGTGGAGCTGCGCTCCACCGGAGCCGGCGCGCCGCTGATGCCGGAACAGCAATTGCAGATCCTGTTCATCTTGCAGGAGGCGCTGTCCAATGTGCGCAAGCACGCCGAGGCCAGCCAGGTCACGGTCAGCCTCAGCGACGACGGCGAGGTCTTCGTGCTCAGCGTGCTGGACAACGGCGTCGGTTTCGATCTGGATACCGTGCGCAACAAGGGCGACGGCCATTTCGGCCTGTCCATCATGCAGGAGCGCGCGCAGCGCGCCGGCCTGCAACTGGACATCGAATCCACTCCGGAGGCGGGCACCCTGGTCAGCCTGCTGCTGCCGCGCGCGCGGCGCATGGCCGCTTGAGCCACTGGCGCGGCGGCTAGACAGCTCTCATACTGTCTATATCTGAATTTGAAAGACCCGGACTCGATGATGTCTGAACAGACCATACGCATTTTGCTGGTGGACGATCACACCTTGTTCCGCAGCGGAATCAAGGCCTTGCTGGCGCGCCAGGCGGCTTTCGACGTTGTCGGCGAGGCGGCCGACGGCGCCGAGGGCGTCAAGCTCGCCAAGCAGCTGGACCCGGACGTGGTGTTGCTGGACCTGAACATGCCGGGCATTTCCGGCGTGGAGGCGCTGACCCTGATGCTGCAGGACCAGCCCAAACGGGCGGTGGTGATGCTGACGGTGTCCGAGGAGGCCGACGACCTGACCGCGGCCTTGAAGGCCGGCGCGCGCGGCTATCTATTGAAAAACATCGACGCCGACTTTCTGACCCAGGCGGTGGCGCGCGCCGCCGCCGGCGAATCGGTGATGAGCGATTCGATGACCGCCAAGCTGATGGCCCAGTTCCGCCACGGCGCGGCGCCGCCGGTGGAGCCGGCGGAACAGGAGCTGGACCGGCTGACCCCGCGCGAACGCGAAATCCTCGGCTTTCTGGCCCAGGGCAAGAGCAATAAGGAAATCGCGCGCAGCCTGGATCTGGCCGAGAGCACGGTCAAGATCCATGTGCAGAACATCCTGAAGAAGCTCAGCCTCAGCAGCCGGGTGCAGGCGGCGGTGTTCGCGGTGGAGAACGGGGTGGGGCGCAGCGCGTGAGCGGCTGCGCGCGGCCCTGGCCCCCATGAACAGCTTCTAAGCGGCGGTCCGCTCAGCCCTCCACCAGCCGATAGCCGACTCCGGTCTCGGTGAGGATGTGGCGCGGCATCGCCGGATTGTCTTCCAGCTTCTGCCGCAGATGGCCCATATAGACGCGCAGATACTGGTTGTGCTCCGAGAACGACGGCCCCCATACCGCCAGCAGCAGCTCGCGATGGGTGATCACCTTGCCGGCGCTGCGTATCAAGGTGGACAGCAGCCGATATTCTATCGGCGTCAGATGCACCGCCGTTTGCGCCTTGGCCACCTGCCGGTTGACCAGGTCCACCTTGATGTCGCCGAACTGGAACACCTGTTGCGCGGCGGCGCTGCCGTGGGTGCGGCGGCGCAGCAGCACGCGGACGCGCGCCAGGCATTCGGCCACGCCGAAGGGCTTGGTCAGATAGTCGTCGGCGCCGGCGTCCAGCGCGGCCACCTTCTCGGTTTCCTGGGTGCGCGCGGACAAGACCAGGATGGGCAGGTCGGTCCATTCGCGCAGCTGTTTGATGGTGTCCTGGCCGTTCATGTCCGGCAGGCCCAGGTCCAGGATCACCAGGTCCGGCTTGCGGGTGGCCACTTCGATCAGGCCTTGCTTGCCGGTTTCCGCCTCGTGGACGGTCAGGCCTTCTTCTTCCAGCGCCGCGCTCAGAAAGCGGCGTATCGGTTTCTCGTCTTCAATGACGACGATGCTGATCGGTGCGTCTTGCATGGTCATGGTTTTCTTTTGAGTTAGGGCGTCTCATCCGGCGGCAGCGCCGGCGCTTGACCGGCCGGCAGGCTGAAGCGGAATTCCGCGCCGTGCGGCGAGCGGTTGCGCGCGCTGATGCGGCCGCCGTGGATTTCCACGATGGAGCGGCAGATCGCCAGGCCCAGCCCCACGCCGGGGGTGCTGGACTCCGCCGCGCCGCGCGAGAATTTGTCGAAGGCGCGCTGTTCCATATTGGGCGGCAGGCCGGGGCCGTCGTCGCTGACCGACACCAGCACCTCCGCGCCTTCGCGCCGCGCCGCCAGCGTGATGCGGCTGCCCGGCGGCGTGTATTTGCCGGCGTTTTCCAGCAGGTTGACCAGCACCCGCTCCAGCAGCACGGCGTCGTATTCCAGCACCGGCAGGTCCGGGTCCAGCTCCAGCTTAAGTTCCCGGCCGCGCAGGCCGCGTTCGGCGGCGCGCAGCGCGCTGCCCACCACCTCGTCCAGCATCTGCCATTCCTTGTTCAGCTTGACGCCGGATTGCAGCCGCGCCATGTCCAGCAGATTGGTCACCAGCTTGTTCATGCGCAGCGCCTCGTCCTGGATGGCGGCGGCGATCTCGGCGCGCTGATCGTCGTCCACATTGGGCGAGCACAGCCGCTCGGACAGGCCGGCCATGGTGGTCAGCGGGGTGCGCAGATCGTGGGACACCACGGACAGCACGCTGTTGCGCAGCCGCTCGGATTCCATCGCCACGATGGCGTCCTGCGCCACTTCCACGTAATGCACGCGCTCCAGCGCCAGCGCGATCTGGGCGGCGCAGGTTTCCAGCAGTCTTTGCTGTTCCGGCAGAAAGGCCTGATCGGTGACTTCCGGCAGCAGCGCGATCACGCCGCGGTTGCGCATCGGCGCGCGCAGCGGCACGTAGAGCGCGGCGTTGGCGGGCAGGGTGTTGGTGCCGAGGCCGGCCGGCTGCTGATGATCGTAAACCCATTGCGCGACGCCGATGTCGGCATGGCCGCGGTCTTCGCCGGCCAGGCGCAGTTCGTCGCCGCTATTGGGCAGGAACAGGTTGACCTTGGCGGCGAACAGCGGCTCCAGCCGGCCGACGGCGGTGTCCACGATCTGGGCGGCGGTCAGCGCGCCGGCCAGTTCGCGGCCCAGATCGTACAGCGCGCGGGTGCGGCGTTCGCGATAGGTGGAGATATTGGCGGCGAAGCGCAGCCGGGCGGTGAGCTGGCTGATGATGGCGGCCACCAGCAACATCACCACGAAGGTCATCAGGTACTGGGTGTCGGTGACGGCGAAGGACATCTGCGGCGGCACGAAGAAAAAGTCGAAGGCCGCCACCGACAGCAGCGAGGCCAGCATGCCGGGGCCGCGGCCGTAGCGCACCGACACCAGCACCACCACCAACAGGTAGATCATGATGTCGTTGGCCAGCGCCACATGGGGAATCAGCAGGCCGGCCAGCAGCGTGGTCAGCAGGCAGGCGACGGCGGCGGCGATGTAGCCGGCGCGGGAGCGCGGGCTGTCCTGCTCTTCAAACAACAGGCTGGCGCCGGTCTTGGCGGCGCCGGCGTCCTCCGCTTCCAAGTCGTGGGCCACCACGTAGAGATCGATGTCGCCGGAGCGGCGGCTCAGCTCGTTGACCAGGGTAGGGCGCCACAGCCGCGACCAGCGGCCGCGGACGGATTTGCCCACCACCAGCTTGGAGACGTTGCGGCTGCGGGCGTAGGCCAGCAGCGTGGGCGCCAGTTCGTTGCCGCCCAGCACCGTGGTTTCCGCGCCCAATTCCTGCGCCAGCCTCAGGCCCTTGAGCACGCGGGCGCGTTGCTCCTCGGATAGTTTTTGCTGGCGCGGCGTTTCCACGTAGACGGCGATCCAGTCCGCGTCCAGATTGGCGGCCAGACGCTTGGCGCTGCGGATCAGCTTGTCGATGCCGGCGCTGGCGCCGACGCACACTAGCAAGCGCTCGCGCGCGTGCCAGACGGGGTTGATGGACTGGTCGGCGCGGTAGGCGCGCATCTGAGCGTCCACGCGGTCGGCGGTGCGGCGCAGCGCCAGTTCGCGCAAGGCCAGCAGGTTGCCCTTGCGGAAGAAGTTCTTCACCGCGCGCTCGGCCTGCTGCGGCAGATAGACCTTGCCGGCGGCCAGCCGGCCCAGCAGCTCGTCCGGCGGCAGGTCCACCAGCGCCACTTCGTCGGCGCGGTCGAACACGTGGTCGGGCAGGGTTTCGCGCACCACGATGCCGGTGATCTGTCCGACCACGTCGTTCAGGCTTTCCAGATGCTGGACATTGAGGGTGGTGTAGACGTCGATGCCGGCGGCCAGCAGCTCCTCCACGTCCTGCCAGCGCTTGGGGTGGCGCGAGCCGGGCGCGTTGGAGTGGGCGAATTCGTCCATCAGGATCAGCTGCGGCCGGCGCGCCAGCGCCGCGTCCAGATCGAACTCGGACAGTTCGTGGCCCTTGTAGGCGATCCGCCGCGGCGGCAGCAATTCCAGGTCCGCCAGTTGCGCCTGGGTTTCCTTGCGGCCGTGGGTTTCCACCACGCCCACCAGCACTTGCACGCCTTCCTGGCGCCGGGCGCGGGCCGCCGCCAGCATGGCGTAGGTCTTGCCGACCCCGGCGCAGGCGCCGAAGAATATCTTCAGCCGGCCACGTTGGGCGTCCAGTTCTTCGCGTTTCAGTTCATCCAGCAGCGCGTCCGGATCGGGACGGATGTCGGGCATGGCTTGTCCTGTTTTTTAGCCGCGGAAACCGGGGATTCCGCAGCTCGTTCTTATCAGCCGCGCCGCTGGTCCAGCGCCAGGTTCAATTCCAGCACATTGACGCGCGGCTCGCCAAGCAGGCCGAAGGTTTCGCCTATCACCCGGCTCTCCACCAGCTTGCGCAGCGCGGCCGGCTCCATCTTGCGGGCGGCGGCGACGCGCTCCAACTGGTAGAAAGCCGCGGCGGCGGAAATTTCAGGGTCCAGGCCGCTGGCCGAGGCGGTGACCAGGTCCACCGGCACCGGGCCGGTCTGCCCCGGATGGGCGGCGCGGATGCGTTCCACATTGGCCTTCACCGCGTCCAGCTGCGCCGGGTTGGTGGGGCCCAGGTTGGAGCCGCCGGACCCGCCGGCATTGTACGGCATTGGGCTGGTGGCGGACGGGCGGCCCCAGAAATATTGCGGGCCGGTGAAGTTCTGGCCTATCAGCCGCGAGCCGACGATCTTGCCGTCGCGTTCGATCAGGCTGCCGTTGGCCTGGAAAGGGAACAGCGCCTGGGCGGCCCCGGTGGTGAGCAAGGGGTAGGCGAGGCCGGTGATCAGGGTCAGGCCGCCGAACACCACCAGCAGCGGGCGTAACAGTTTCATTTGCTTTGTCCTTTCAGTGCTTATGCCAGGCTCAGCGCGCCCAGCAGCATGTCGATCAGCTTGATGCCGGCGAAGGGCACCAGCAGGCCGCCCAGGCCGTAGATCAGCAGGTTGCCGCGCAGCAGCTCCGCCGCGCTCTTGGCTTGATACTTGACCCCCTTCAGCGCCAGCGGGATCAGGAACACGATGATGACGGCGTTGAAGATCACCGCCGACATGATGGCCGAGGCCGGGCTGTTCAGGCCCATCACGTTCAGCGCGTTCAATTGCGGATAGGTGCTGGCGAAGGCGGCCGGAATGATGGCGAAGTATTTGGCCACGTCGTTGGCGATGGAGAAGGTGGTCAAGGAGCCGCGCGTCATCAGCATCTGCTTGCCGATTTCCACGATCTCGATCAGCTTGGTGGGATTGGAATCCAAGTCCACCATATTGCCGGCTTCCTTGGCCGCCTGGGTGCCGGTGTTCATCGCCACCGCCACGTCGGCCTGGGCCAGCGCCGGCGCGTCGTTGGTGCCGTCGCCGGTCATCGCCACCAGCTTGCCCTCGGCCTGATGGCTGCGGATCAGCTTGAGCTTGGCTTCCGGCGTGGCTTCGGCCAGGTAGTCGTCCACGCCGGCCTCGGCGGCGATGGCGGCGGCGGTCAGCGGGTTGTCGCCGGTGATCATCACCGTCTTGATGCCCATCTGGCGCAGCTCGGCGAAACGCTCCTTGATGCCGCCCTTGACGATGTCCTTCAGTTCGATCACGCCCAAGGCGCGATTGCCTTCCGCCACCAAGAGCGGGGTGGAGCCGCGGCGGGCCACTTCATCGGCGCTTTTCGCCAGCGCGTCCGGGAACTGGCCGCCCAGTTCGGCGATGTGGCGGCGGATGGCGTCGATGGCGCCCTTGCGGATCCGGCGGCCGTCGTAGTCTATGCCGCTCATCCGGGTTTGCGCGGTGAAGGGGATGAACGCGGCTTCATGGCTGGCCAGCTCGCGCTGGCGCAGATTGAACTGCTTCTTGGCCAGCACCACGATGCTGCGGCCTTCCGGGGTTTCGTCGGCCAGCGAGGCCAGCTGGGCGGCGTCGGCCAAAGCCTGTTCGCTGACGCCGGGCGCCGGAATGAAGGCCGAGGCCTGGCGATTGCCCAGGGTGATGGTGCCGGTCTTGTCCAAGAGCAGCACGTCCACGTCGCCGGCGGCTTCCACCGCGCGGCCGGAGGTGGCGATCACGTTGGCGCCCATCATCCGGCTCATGCCGGCCACGCCGATGGCGGACAAGAGGCCGCCGATGGTGGTGGGGATCAGGCATACCAGCAAGGCCACCAGGGTGGTGATGCCGATGGGCGAGCCGGCCTTGGCCGCTTCCACGCTGAACAGCGAGAAGGGCAGCAGGGTGACGGTGACCACCAGGAAGACGATGGTCAGCGCCACCAGCAGGATGGTCAGCGCGATCTCGTTCGGCGTTTTCTGGCGCTTGGCGCCTTCCACCATGGCGATCATGCGGTCGAGGAAGGTTTCGCCCGGGTTGACGGAAATCCGCACCACGATCCAGTCGGACAGCACGCGGGTGCCGCCGGTGACCGAGGAGAAATCGCCGCCGGCCTCGCGGATCACCGGCGCGGATTCGCCGGTGATCGCGGACTCGTCCACCGAGGCCACGCCTTCGATCACCTCGCCGTCCACCGGGATCACGTCGCCGGCTTCCACCAGCACATAGTCTCCCTTGCGCAGGCTGCTGCCGTCGATCACGGTCTTGCCGGCGTCGTGGCTGGGGCCGGACAGCTTCTTGGCCACCACGTTTTTCTTGGCCGAGCGCAAGCTGGCCGCCTGGGCCTTGCTGCGGCCCTCGGCCAGCGCTTCGGCGAAGTTGGCGAACAAGACGGTGAACCACAGCCACAGCGCCACCGCCAGGATGAAGCCGGACGGCGCCTCGCCCTGGCCGGCCAGGGACTGAACCCACAGCGCGCTGGTCAGGATGCTGCCGATGTAGACGACGAACATCACCGGGTTGCGCCACTGGGCGCGCGGCGACAGCTTCTTGAAGGAGTCGACGATGGCCGGTTTCACCAGGCTGGGGTCCAGCATGGATTTGGCCGCGCTCCTGTGGCCCGCTTGAACGGGCTGGGCGGCCGGCAGTTTGGAATGATTGATATCGTTCATTTTATGAGTCCTCCCGCAAGGTTCAGCGACCGCTGATCATCTGCAATTGCTCGACGACCGGGCCCAGCGCCAGCGCGGGAACATAGTTGAGCGCGCCCACCAGCAAGACGGTGCCTATCAGCAGCACCACGAACAGCGGGCCATGGGTGGGCAGGGTGCCGCCGGTGACGGCCAGCCGCTTCTTGGCGGCCAAGGAACCGGCGATGGCCAGGATGGGCACGATCATGAAGAAGCGGCCGAAGAACATGGCCACCGCGGTGGCGACGTTGTAGAAGGGCGTGTTGGCGGACAGGCCGGCGAAGGCGCTGCCGTTGTTGTTGGCGGCCGAGGTAAAGGCGTACAACACCTCGCTGAAGCCGTGGGCGCCGGGGTTGAGGACGCCGGCCTTGCCGGAGGCGGCCAGCACCGCGATGGCGGTCAGCGTCAGCACCAGAACCGGGGTGACCAGAATGGTGATCGCCGTCATCTTCATCTCATGGATTTCTATCTTCTTGCCCAGGTATTCCGGGGTGCGGCCCACCATCAGGCCGGAGATGAACACCGCCAGGATGGCGAAGATCAGCATGCCGTACAGGCCGGAGCCGACGCCGCCGAACACCACCTCGCCCAATTGCATCAGGAAGGTGGGCACCAGGCCGCCGATCGGGGTCAGCGAATCGTGCATGGCGTTGACTGCGCCGCAGGAGGCGGAGGTGGTCACCGCGATGAACAGCGAGGTGTCGATGACGCCGAAGCGGGTTTCCTTGCCTTCCATATTGCCGCCGGCCTGCAAATGGCTGGCCTGCTGATCCACGCCCATTGCGCTCAGCTGCGGCACGCCGGCCTGTTCCGCGCCGGTGGCCGTTACGACCGCGCAGACGAACATCACCGTCATCGCGGCGATGATGGCCCAGCCCTGGCGCTGGTCGCCCACCATGCGGCCGAACACGAAGCACAGCGCCGCCGGGATCAGGAAGATGGCCAGGCTTTGCAGGAAGTTGCTCAGCGGGGTGGGGTTTTCAAACGGGTGCGCCGAGTTGGCGTTGAAGAAGCCGCCGCCGTTGGTGCCCAGCAGCTTGATCGCTTCTTGCGAGGCCACCGGCCCCATGGGCAGCGTTTGCTGCTGGGTGCTGGCGTCCGCCATCACCGGCTTGCCGTCGGCGCCCAGGACCGCGTTGCCCTGAGCATCGGTCTTGGCCTGCTGATAATGGGTGGTTTCCACCGTCTGCGCGTTTTTATAGGCGGACAGGTTCTGGATCATGCCTTGCTGGCTGAAGGCCAGCGCGAACACGAAGGACAGCGGCAGCAATACGTAGAGAGTGAAGCGGGTGACGTCCACCCAGAAGTTGCCGATCTTGGCCGAGCCGTGACGGACAAAGCCGCGCACCAGGGCCAGCACCACCGCCGCGCCGGTGGCGGCGGACAGGAAGTTCTGCACCGTCAGGCCCAGCATCTGCACCAGATAGCCCATGGTGGATTCGCCGCCATAGCCTTGCCAGTTGGTGTTGGTGACAAAGGAGATCGCGGTGTTGAACGCGGAATCCGGCGCCACCGCGCCCATGCCTTGCGGGTTGAACGGCAGCCAGCCCTGCAAGCGTTGCAGCAGATACAAGGCCAGCGCGCCCAGCACATTGAACAACAGCAAGGCGACGGCGTAGCCGCGCCAGCCCATGTCTTCGTCCGGCTTGACGCCGGCCAGCCGGTAAAAGCCGCGCTCCAGCGGCGCGAACAGGCGCAGGGGGCCGACATTGTCGCCCTGCATCACGCGGGCGATATAGGCGCCCAGCGGCCAGGCCAGCGCCAGCAGCACCAGCAGGAACAAGCCCAGCTGCAAGGGTGCGGCCGAGCCGATGAAATTGGCGAACATGATTAAAAATTCTCCGGCTTAAGCAGTGCGTAGATCAGATAGCCAAGCAGGCCCAGCGCGATCAGCGCGCTGAGCAGATACCAGACGCTCATTCCTTTTCTCCCAGTTTCCGGCAGCCGGCGACGAAGCCGCAGGCCAGCGCGCCGAACAACAGGACGAGTCCCAGATAGACGACATCCATCATGAAAATCTCCATTTGAATCAGTAATGGAAAGGTACTGAAGCCGGCGTCAAAAACCCGATAAAAGCCGTTGGATAGAGATAAAAATCGCGTAAAAATCGATGGGAAATCGCCGTTTGGCGCAAATTCGGACGGATTTCGGCGGGAAAAGGAATTTTCTTTATGCGCGCGGAGGCGGAGACGCAGGGGACAACGGGCGAACGGCCGGCGTCGCTGGACGCGGGCGCGGCGGCGGGAAACGAAACGGGCGGCTCGGCACAGGCGGCAAGCGCGCTGTCCGCTTCAAGGCAGGGAGGTTGCGGCGTGGCGTATGGCTGGGCCGCTAACCGTCAACAGGCGGCAAGCCGCCAGTGGGCAAGGTGTTCAGAACAGGTCGTCGCAGCGGTCGGCCAGGAATCGGGCATCGTCCCGATCGTGCGCGCGCTGGCGCACTTTCTGCTGGCGCGACCTCTCAGCATCACTCAACTGAGGCTTGGCGACCGCATAGAGAAAACTCTCGTGCTGGTCTCTAGCCTGCTTTCTGCGAACACTCAGAGGAATACGGGAAGTCATCATCCTTGCACCTCTCGGTCACGTACTTGTGTGAGGCCAGGGCAAACCCTGACCCTTTGACATTGACGCTATTTTCGCGATTTGTAAAGCCCTGTTTGCTTGTGATTAGGAGCAAATCGGACTTGGGCATTCCAGCGGACTCCGCCCACGCTACCGGCGCGATGTTACCGCAGCATGATGGAGCGGGCGTCCGGGGCAAGTCTTTGAGGTAAATAACTTTTCGAATAATGTTGTTTCGAAACGGTATAAATCGTTATATGAAACTGGCGTAGCATGCCGCTATCGAATGGCGCGGCCAAGGAGCGGTTTTATGGAGTGGGGGTATGCGATCGCGGGTTTGGCGGTGGGCTTCATCGTTGGTCTGACCGGCGTGGGCGGCGGTTCGCTGATGACGCCCATCTTGCTGTGGTTCGGCATCTCTCCGGCCACCGCGGTGGGCACGGATCTCTTATACGCGGCCTTGACCAAGATGGGCGGAGTGACGGTGCATCATCGCCAAGGCCATGTCGATTGGCGCATCGCCGGCTGGCTGACCGCCGGCAGCGTGCCGGCGGCCCTGCTGGTGCTGGCCGGTCTGTCCTATCTGCATCTGCCGGAAAAAATGTTGGACACCCTGTTCAAGCTGGTGCTGGGCGTCGCCTTGCTGCTGACCGCCGCGGCCATCCTGGGCAAACCCTTGCTCTTGCGCTGGCTGGGCCGCGCCGGCGCGGCCAGCCCGTCGTTCGAGCCGCGGATAGGCTTGACCGTGGCCACCGGCGTGGTGTTGGGCGTTTTGGTGACGCTCAGTTCCATCGGCGCCGGGGCCCTGGGCACCCTGGCCTTGTTCCTGCTGTATCCGGCCTTGCCGACTTCGCGGCTGGTGGGCACCGAAATCGCCCACGCGGTGCCCTTGACCCTGGTGGCCGGTCTGGGACACGCCGGGCTCGGCAATGTGGATTTTACGCTCTTGCTCAATCTGCTGGCGGGCTCCCTGCCCGGCATCTGGCTGGGCAGCAAGCTGACGCGGCGGCTGGCGGAGGGCTGGTTGCGGCCGGCGCTGGCGGTGATGCTGGCGGTGATAGGCGGCAAGCTGGTGTTGTGAGCCGCGGCGCGGCATGACGGGACAGGGCGGCTCAGGCCGCCTTTTTTCATGGCCGCGCGCAAAAAAAACGCCCTGATCGGAGAGGCGAGCAGGGCTGAAATGCAAACAACAAAAGGAGAAGCCATCATTAAGCCTCTCAATATTAGTATTTCGTAATCCTGATGCCCTTGACCTGGAGCAAGAAAGCGGCGGCAGCCAAGGCCGACGGCGTGGAAGACAAAAAAAGACCGCGCAGCAGGCGCGGTCTGTTGACGAGAGTTGGGAGGCTTAGAACCTGTTTCCGATCTGCTGCGCGTCGGCGATACGGCGTTGAAAACGTTTTCGCCTTGTCTTGCCTTAGCCCGCGAGATCGCAAACACGTTCTTACAGCTTAGCCGCCACCCAGGCCTGCACGCCGGCCAAGGCCGCCGCCAGGTTTTCCGGCTGGGTGCCGCCGGCCTGGGCCATGTCCGGACGGCCGCCGCCCTTGCCGCCCACTTGCTGGGCGACGAAGTTGACCAGTTCGCCCGCCTTGAGCTTGGAGGTGAGGTCGGCGGTGACGCCGGCCACCAGCGCCACCTTGCCGTCGCCCTTGGCGGCCAGCACGATGGCGGCGGAGCCCAGCTTGTCCTTCAGCTTGTCCAGGGTTTCGCGCAGCGCGTTGTTGTCCGCGCCCGGCAGTTCCACCGCCAGCACCTTGACGCCGTTGACGTCGGCCGCGCCGTCGGCCAGGCTGTCGCCGGCGGAGGCGGCCAGTTGGCCCTTGAGTTTGGCCAGCTCTTTTTCCAGGGTCTTGACGTTGTCCTGCAAGCTGCCGATCTTGGCGGCCACTTCGTCCAGCGTCTGCGCTTTCAGCGCGCCGGCCGCTTCTTTGAGCAGGGCGTCCTGAGCCTGGATGTGGGCGATGGCGCCTTCGCCGGTGACGGCTTCGAC
The DNA here is from genome assembly GCF_057808735.1 of Chromobacterium sp. FG89. Taxonomy (NCBI): domain Bacteria; kingdom Pseudomonadati; phylum Pseudomonadota; class Betaproteobacteria; order Neisseriales; family Chromobacteriaceae; genus Chromobacterium; species Chromobacterium sp. FG89. The sequence continues at coordinate 34,461 of NZ_JBMDIQ010000004.1, forward strand.
GCGGCGCACGCCGGCGGCGACGCCGCTTTCCGCCACGATCTTGAACAGGCCGATGTCGCCGGTGCGCTGCACATGGGTGCCGCCGCACAGTTCGGCGGAGAAGTCGCCCATGGTTAGCACGCGCACTTCATCGCCGTATTTTTCGCCGAACAGCATCATCGCGCCGGATTTCTGCGCGGCTTCCATGCTCATCACTTCGGCCTTGACCGGCAAGTTGTGGCTGATCACGCGGTTGACCACGCGCTCCAGCTCGGCGATCTGTTCTGCGCTGACCGGTTCGCCGTGGGCGAAGTCGAAGCGGGTGCGCTCCGGATTCACCAGCGAGCCCTTCTGCGCGACATGGTCGCCCAGCACGTGGCGCAGCGCCGCGTGCAAGAGGTGGGTGGCGGAGTGGTTGCGGGCGCTGGCGGCGCGCGCGTGCAGATCGATGGTGGCGGTCACGCTGTCGCCGACGGCCAGGCGGCCGCGGGCCAGCTTGCCTTTGTGGCCGAACACCGCGGCCTGGATCTTCTGGGTGTCGTTGACGTCGAACAGCGCGCCGATGCCGCCTTGCAGCGAAATCTCGCCCACGTCGCCGACCTGGCCGCCGCCTTCGGCGTAGAAGGGGGTGTCGTCCAGCACCACGATGCCTTCTTCGCCGGCTTCCAGCGCGGCGACGGCCTCGGTGCCCTTGAACAGCGCCAGGACCTTGGCGTCGGTGCTGGCGGAATCATAGCCGTGGAAGCAGGTGTCGGCGCCGCTGTAGCTGACCTTGCCGGTCATCTTGAAGCTGGAGCCGGCGCGGCCGCGCTCGCGCTGCGCTTCCATCGCGCGCTCGAAGCCTTCCAGATCGGCGTGGATGTCGCGTTCGCGGCAGATGTCGGCGGTCAGGTCCACCGGGAAGCCGAAGGTGTCGTAGAGCTTGAAGATGGTGTCGCCGTCAAGCTTGGTCTTGCCGCCTTCCAGCGCGGAGTCCACCAGGCCCATGCCGATTTCCAGCGTCTCGGCGAACTTGATCTCCTCGGCGCGCAGCGCGTCTTCGATATGCGCCTGCTTCTCGCGCAGTTCCGGATAGGCGTCGCCCATCTCGGCCACCAGGTCGGCGACGATCTTGTGGAAGAACAGGCCTTTCTGGCCCAGCTTGTAGCCGTGGCGGATGGCGCGGCGGGCGATGCGGCGCAGCACGTAGCCGCGGCCTTCGTTGGACGGCAAGATGCCGTCGGCGACCATGAAGCAACAGGCGCGGATGTGGTCGGCGATCACTTTGAGCGACGGCACGTCCTGGCTGTAGGCCATGCCGGTTTCGCGCGCGGCGGCGCGCACCAGGCAGGCCAGCGCGTCGGTCTCGTAGTTGGACTTGACGTGTTGCAGCACGGTGGACAGGCGTTCCAGACCCATGCCGGTGTCGACCGACGGCTTGGGCAGCGGATGCAGGGTGCCGGACTCGTCGCGGTTGAACTGCATGAACACGTTGTTCCAGATTTCCATGAAGCGGTCGCCGTCTTCGTCCGGGCTGCCCGGAGGGCCGCCGGCCACGCTCGGGCCGTGGTCGTAGAAGATCTCGGTGCAGGGGCCGCAGGGGCCGGTGTCGCCCATGGTCCAGAAGTTGTCGGAGGCGTACGGCGCGCCCTTGTTGTCGCCGATGCGGATGATCTTGTCGGCCGGCAGGCCCACGCTCTTGTGCCAGATGTCGTAGGCTTCGTCGTCGGAGGCGTAGACGGTGACCAGCAGCTTGTCCTCGGGCAGGTTCAGCCATTGCTCGCCGGTCAGGAATTCCCAGGCGAAGGTGATGGCGTCCTGCTTGAAGTAATCGCCGAAGCTGAAGTTGCCCAGCATTTCGAAGAAGGTGTGGTGGCGCGCGGTGTAGCCGACGTTTTCCAGGTCGTTGTGCTTGCCGCCGGCGCGCAGACATTTCTGGCTGGTGGTGGCGCGGCTGTAATCGCGTTTTTCAAAGCCCAGGAACACGTCCTTGAACTGCACCATGCCGGCGACGGTGAACATCAGCGTGGGGTCGTTGCCGGGGATCAGGCTGCTGGAGGGCACTACCTGATGGTTTTTGCCGGCAAAGAAATCCAGGAATTTCTGGCGAATTTCAGAGGTTTTCATGTTTGATTTCGTAAGATTGCGAATTCTGGGCCGCTTTGGGGGCTTGAACCCAGAGCGGCGCGGACAGCTGATTGTGTCAAGCCGCGCCGGCGCTGGCAAGGGTTTCGGCGCGGCGCTTGAGCGCCTGGTTCATCAATTCGAAACCCTTGCGCGTGTCGGCCAGCAGCGTCTGGCCGAACAGCGGCAGCAAGAGGCCGCTGAAAGTTTCGCCGTGATGCAGGCGGGTGCCGCCGTTTTCCAGCGCTTCCAGGCGAAAACTGTGGCGGCCGTCCAGCAGGCCGGGCAGCAGCGCGCGCCCCAGCCAGACCAGCTCCTCCGCCGTTTGCAAGACTTCCAGCCGCGGGCGGAAGGTCAGCCGCGGCCGGCCGGGCGGATGGACGCTGACCACCAGGCGAGACCCTATCTGCTGGCGGCCGTGCAGGCCGACGATGAAGGGGTTCCACTCCGGGTAGGCTGCCCAGTCGCACAGCACGCGCCAGACCGCGGACGGCGCGGCGTCTATGTCGATATGGGTGGCGATGCCGCGCGTTTGCATGCTCAGTCCTCGTCGGCGGGAAAGTCGTCGTCGGCGGCGCCGCTGAGCACCTTCCCGATCACGGACATCGGGAAGCCGCGTCCGGCCAGGAAGCGGATCTGGCGCGCGCGCTCCTGCGGCGTGTCCGGCAGCTGGCCGAACTTCTTCCGCCATTGCGCCTGGGCGGCGGCAAGGTCGTCGCGGCCTTGCAAGGCGTCGCGGATCAGTTCGGCGTCCACGCCGCGTTGACGCATTTCCTGTTGCAGGCGGCGGCTGCCGTAGCGCTGGCCCTTGCTGTCGGCGAACTGCTGGGCGAAACGCTGATCGGACTGCCAGCTGTGTTCGGCCAGATCATCCAGCAAGGCCGTCAATTGTTCCGGGCTCTCCGCAAACGGAGCGAGCCGCCGCTCCAGTTCCCGCCGCGTGTATTCGCGGCGGGACAGGAGATCGACGGCTCGCGCCCTCAGGCTTTTTTCCATTCAGGGAATCAGGCGTCGAGCGCGTCGTCGGCGAACTCTTCGTCCGGCTGGCCTTCGGTGATTTCCACTTTGATGCCCACCGCGTCGCGGATCTTGCGTTCCACTTCAGCGGCGATTTCCGGGTTGGACTTCAGCCATTCGCGGGTGTTGTCCTTGCCCTGGCCGATCTTCTGGCCGTTGTAGGCGTACCAGGCGCCGGATTTGTCGATGAAGCCGTGCTTGACGCCCAGTTCGATGATCTCGCCCTGACGGGAGATGCCCTCGCCGTACAGGATTTCGAAATCGGCCTGGCGGAACGGCGGCGACACCTTGTTCTTCACCACTTTGACGCGGGTGTCGTTGCCGATCACTTCCTCGCCCTTCTTGATGCCGCCGGTGCGGCGGATGTCCAGGCGCACGGAGGCGTAGAATTTCAGCGCGTTGCCGCCGGTGGTGGTTTCCGGGTTGCCGAACATCACGCCGATCTTCATGCGGATCTGGTTGATGAAGATCACCAGGGTGTTGGTGCGTTTGATGTTGCCGGTCAGCTTGCGCAGCGCCTGGCTCATCAGGCGGGCTTGCAGGCCCACGTGGCTGTCGCCCATCTCGCCTTCGATTTCAGCCTTGGGCACCAAGGCGGCGACGGAGTCGATCACGATCAGATCGACGCCGCTGGAGCGCACCAGCATGTCGCAGATTTCCAGCGCCTGCTCGCCGGTGTCCGGCTGCGAGATCAGCAGGTCGTCGACCTTGACGCCCAGCTTTTGCGCATATTGCGGGTCCAGCGCGTTTTCCGCGTCGATGTAGGCGCAGGTGCCGCCCAATTTTTGCATCTCGGCCACCGCTTGCAGACACAGGGTGGTTTTACCGGACGACTCCGGGCCGTAGATTTCCACCACGCGGCCGCGCGGCAGGCCGCCGACGCCCAGCGCCAGGTCCAGACTCAGCGAGCCGGTGGAGACCACTTGCAGGTTTTCGTTGATCTGGTTGTCGCTCATGCGCATGATCGAACCCTTGCCAAACTGTTTTTCAATTTGGGCAAGGGCCGCGGCCAACGCTTTGCTCTTGTCTTCGGATGCCATGCTGTCTCCAGTGTGGGGGGCGCTAAACAAAATGAATGCTCGGCCAGCGGCGGGCCGTGTCCATGGCGGCGGGGAAAACCCGATGCCGGACAGGGGTTTGCGCGGCGCCGGCGGGCTTGCCCCGTCGCGCTCGCGCTTGCCGCGCCGATAGCCGAAAAGATGCCGTCGATTATCTCATAAAGCCTTGGCCAACGGCAGAGCCGCTTGCCGGCGATACCGTCCTTCGGGACGGGAAACCGCGATCTCGCTTGAAAAAGTTGTGATTGCGACCACTTTTACAAGTGTCCACCCTGTGTACAATGAAGCCATCATGATGAACGAACGCGCGCAACACCTGCTCAAGGTCCTGATCGAACGCTACATCGTCGACGGCCAGCCGGTGGGGTCCAAAACCCTGTCCATGCTGCCCGGCGTCGAGCTGTCGTCCGCGTCCATCCGCAATGTGCTGGCGGAGCTGGAGGCGATGGGGCTGATCGCGGCGCCGCACACCTCGGCCGGCCGGGTGCCCACCGCGCGCGGCTACCGCATGTTCGTCGATCGTCTGCTCACCATCCGGCCTTTGGAAGAGGCGGCGCTGCACGAGCTGGAGCTGAATCTGCAGCCGGACAGCCCGCAGCGCATCGCCCAGTCCGCGTCCTCCTTGCTGTCCGAGCTGACGCATTTCGCCGGCGTGATCGTCACGCCGCAGCGCTCCGACATCGCTTTTCGCCAGATCGAATTCCTGCGCCTGTCCGAGCGGCGGGTGCTGATGATCTTGGTGACGTTGGACGGGGACGTGCAGAACCATCTGCTGACCACCGAACGCGATTACACGCCGTCGGAATTGATAGAGGCCGGCAATTTCATCAACCAGCATTACGCCGGCCAGGGGCTGGATCGCATCGCCAGCCGGGTGGCGGACGAGTTGCGCCAGCTGCAGGGCGACATCGCCGAACTGATGTCGGCGGCGATCCGCCTGGGGCAGAGCTCGATGGCGGCCAGCAGCGCCGCGGTGGTGGTGGCCGGCGGCAGCCGGCTGCTGGAGGTGAGCGACCTGTCCGAGGACTTGTCGCGGCTGCGTCAGTTGTTCAGCGTGTTCGAACGCAAGACCGAGCTGCTAAAGCTGCTGAACCAGGGGCGGGAAGCGCAAGGCGTGAACATTTTCATCGGCGAGGAGTCTGGCGTGATGACGCTGGACGAATGCTCGGTGGTGACCGCGCCTTACCGGATCAACGGCCAGGTGGTCGGCGCGCTGGGCGTGGTCGGTCCCACCCGGATGGCTTACGAGCGGGTGATCCCTATCGTCGACATTACCGCGCGCCTGGTGTCCAGCGCCTTGTCGTTCCGGGCCTAGCGCCCGTGCGCCGGCCGTGCGCCGGTTTTGGCCGCCGCAAGGCTTGACGCGAGGTCTGCGGCTATAGTTTTCGCGCCGCGTTCTTCGAGGAGCGCGGCTAAGTCAAAAACGCTTATTCAGAAACCAGCCCATGAAATCTTTGCTTAAACTGGCCCCGTTGGCGGCTCTGTTCTCCTTCCAGCTGGCGCAGGCCGACGCGGCCTTTCTGGCGCGTCCGGACGTGCAGCGCTACATCGACGAGCAAGTGGCCGGCGGCCAGTTCAACCGCCCGGAGCTGGAGGCGGTGTTCGCCAATGTCGAACTCAAGCCCAACATCATCAAGATTCTGGACAAGCCGTCCACCTCGCGCCCCTGGTATCAGTTCCGCAATTCCACGGTGGGGGAAAAGACCATTGCCGACGGCGTGGCGTTCTGGCGCGCCAACGCGGCCGCGCTGACGCGGGCCGAGCAGCAATACGGCGTGGCGCCCGAGCTCATCGTCGCCATCCTGGGCGTGGAGTCCCATTACGGCCGCAACACCGGATCGTTCCGCCTGGTGGACGCCTTGTCCACCATAGGCTTTGATTACCCGCGCCGCGCGGAATTCTTCCGCAAGGAGCTGACCGAGTTCCTGCTGCTGGCCAAGGAGGAGGGCAAGGACCCGCTGACGCTGAAGGGCTCCTACGCCGGCGCGATGGGCTGGCCGCAGTTCATGCCGTCCAGCTTCCGCAAATGGGCGGTGGATTTCGACGGCAGCGGCCACCGCGACATCTGGAGCGATCCGGACGACGCGATCGGCAGCGTGGCCAATTACTTCCAGCGCCACGGCTGGCGCCACGGCGACGACGTGATCCTGCCGGCCAGCGTGCAGCCGGGGCCGCAGATCGATCAGCTGATCGCCGACAAATTCAATCTGCACTACACCGTGGGCGAGCTGAAGAAAATGGGCGTGACGCCGCAGTCGCCGGTGGCCGACGACGTGCCGGCGGTGCTGGTGCCTCTGGAAACGGCGCCCGGCGTCACCGAATACTGGCTGGGCCTCAACAACTTCTTCGTGATCACCCGCTACAACCGCAGCACGCTGTACGCCAAGGCGGTGCAGGAAATCGCGGATCAGCTGCGCCAGCGCTATCTGGCGGGCCAGGCCGCGGCCCAGCCGTGACGCCGCGCGCCGCCCGCCGCGGCGGCGCGAAACCTGTCGCCACGCGCGGCAATTGCCATTAAAATCCGCCCCCATGAGCTATCAAGTCCTTGCCCGTAAGTGGCGTCCCAAGCGCTTTGCCGATCTGGTCGGCCAGGAGCACGTGGTGCGCGCCTTGACCAACGCCCTCAAAGAACAGCGTCTGCATCACGCTTATCTGCTGACGGGGACGCGCGGGGTGGGCAAGACCACCATCGCCCGGATTCTGGCCAAGAGCCTGAACTGCGAAACCGGCACCACCGCCGAACCCTGCGGCGAATGTTCGGCCTGTCGTCAGATCGACACCGGCCGCTTCGTCGATCTGCTGGAGATCGACGCCGCGTCCAACACCGGCATCGACAATATCCGCGAAGTGCTGGAAAACGCCCAGTACGCGCCGACGTCCGGCCGCTTCAAGGTCTACATCATCGACGAAGTGCACATGCTGTCCAAGAGCGCCTTCAACGCGATGCTGAAGACGCTGGAGGAGCCGCCGGCCCACGTCAAATTCATTCTGGCCACCACCGATCCGCAGAAAGTGCCGGTCACGGTGTTGAGCCGCTGTCTGCAGTTCTCCTTGCGCAATATGACGCCGCAACAAGTGGCCGGCCATCTGGCCCACATGCTGGACGTGGAGGGCATCGCCTACGAGACGCCGGCGCTGGCCTTGCTGGGCCGCGCCGCCTCCGGTTCGATGCGCGACGCGCAGTCGCTGCTGGACCAGGCCATCGCCTACGGTCTGGGCGAGGTGAAGGAAGACGGCGTGCGCGCGATGCTGGGCGCGGTGGACCGCCGCTATCTGTTCGCCTTGCTGCAGGCCTTGGCCGCCGGCGACGGCCCGCAGCTGATGGCCGAGGCCGACGGCCTGGCCGAGCGCGGGGTCAGCTTCGAAGGCGCTTTGAGCGAACTGGCGGTCTTGTTGCAGCAGCTGGCGCTGATGCAGACCGTGCCGCAGGCGGTTGCCCAGGACGAGCCGGAGCGCGACGCGCTGCAGGCGCTGGCGGACGCCATCGCGCCGCAGGACGTGCAGCTGTATTACCAGATCGCCATCCACGGCCGCAAAGACCTGGCGCTGGCGCCGGACGAGCACGCCGGCTTCAATATGACCCTGCTGCGCATGCTGGCCTTCCATCCGGCCAACGCCCGGGCCGAAGCCGCGCCTCCGCGCCCGGCCGCCGGCGCGCCGGCTCGCCCGCAGCCGCCGCAAGCGCAGCCGGTCCCGGCCGCGCCGGGAGGCATTTCGCCGGCCGCGCGGGCCTTGCAGGCCGCCGGCCTGAGTTCGCCGGCGCCGCGACAATCCGCGCCGCAGCCGGTTCAGGACAGCGCGCCGGCGGCGGAACCCGAACCCGAGCCTGCCGCGCCCGAAGCCAGGCCGCCTGCGCCGGCCGCGCCGGTCCGTCAGGCCGCGCCGCCGCCCGAGCCGGAGCCCGAGGAGGAAGACGCGTCGGACGACGGCGACGTCAGTCCCGACGAGGTGCCCTGGGATCAGGGCGCGGCGGCGGACGAGGAGATGCCGTCCTATTTGCAGGCGCCGCCGGAGGAGCCGGCCGACTATCGCTTCGACGGCGACTGGCAGGCGCTGGTGACCGAACTGGGCGTCAAGCTGGGCGCGGCGCGCATGCTGGCCCATAATGCGGTATTGAAGGACTGGGACCAGGAACGCCTGGCGCTGGCGGTGCCGGAGAGCTTCCGCCACATGACCAGCCGCGATTACCAGGACAAGCTCAAGCTCGCCTTGAGCGAGCGCTTCGGCCGGCCGGTGGAATTGGCGGTGACGGTGGAAGAGCTGGGCCTGGAGACGCCGGCGATGAAAGACGCCCGCCATCGGCAGGAGCAGTTGGACATCGCGCGCGAGAATATGAAAAACGATCCGGTGGTGCAGCAAATGGTGCGCGAATTCGACGCGACGCTGCTCATCGAAACCATTCAACCCGTGAAGGAGTGAAACGATTATGTTTGGCAAAGGTGGTATCGCCGGCCTGATGAAGCAGGCCCAGCAAATGCAGGACAATATGAAGAAGGCGCAGGAAGAACTGGCCACGGTGGAAGTGGAAGGCCAATCCGGCGCCGGCATGGTCAAGGTGGTGATGACCTGCTCTCACGACGTCAAGCGCGTCAGCCTGGACGACAGCCTGCTGGACGACGCCAAGGAAGACAAGGAAATGCTGGAAGACCTGATCGCCGCCGCGTTCAACGACGCGGTGCGCAAGGTGGAAGCCACCACTCAGGAAAAGATGTCCGGTTTTTCCGCCGGCCTGAACCTGCCGGCCGGCATGAAGCTGCCGTTCTGATCGCATCGGTTTCGGCATCCGGATGGCTCGGCGCGCGCCGGGCCATTTTTACGTTGTTTCCGAGGTCGCCATGCGCGGATTCGCCCATTTCACCGTGCGCAGCCGGCTGCGCGCCGACGCCGACAGGGTGTGGGCGCACGCCGCCAGCGCCGCCGACATCAACGACGAGCTCGGGCCCTGGCTCCGCATGCGCTTGCCGGGCGGCGAGCTGCCCGACGGCTTGAGGCCGCCGGCGCGCATCGGACCGTGCCGGATTCTGCTGTTCGGCCTGTTGCCGGTGGAATGCGACGACTTGGAGCTGACGCGGCTGGAGCCGGGCGCCTTCGACGAGCGCTCCACCATGCTGACCCAGCGGCGCTGGCTGCACCGGCGGCGGGTGCGCGCCTTGTCCGGCGGCTGCGAAGTGGTGGACCGCATCGGCTTCGCGCCGCGCGCGCCCTGCTTGTTGACACTGCATTACGGCATTTTCCGCCTGGTTTTCGCCTGGCGGCACGCGCGTCTGCGCCGCCGTTTTTCCCGATTGTGAAAGCGATGAAGAATCCTCCCGCTCTAGACCATCTGATTTCCGCCCTGAAAGTGTTGCCGGGGGTCGGACCCAAGACCGCGCAACGGATGGCCTTCCACCTGTTGCAGCGCGACAAGAAGGGCGCGGACAAGCTGGCGCGCGCGCTGGACCGCGCGCTGACCCAATTGACCCACTGCGAACGCTGCAACACCTTCAGCGAAACGCCGCTATGTCCGATCTGCGCCGACGAGGAGCGCCGGCAGGATTTGCTGTGCGTGGTGGAGATGCCGGCGGATCTGCTGACGCTGGAGCAGGCCAAATGCTTCGACGGCCTGTATTTCGTGCTGATGGGCCGCATCTCGCCGCTGGACAATGTCGGCCCGCGCGACATCAATCTGGACAAGCTGCTGGTGAGGGCGGCGGACGGCGCGGTGGAGGAGGTGATCATCGCCACCAATTTCACCGCCGAGGGCGAGGTCACCGCGCATATGATCGCCGAGCTGTTGAAGGAGCGCGGCCTCAAAGTGACGCGCATCGCGCGCGGCATGCCGGTGGGCGGCGAGCTGGAGTACGTCGACCTGGGCACCTTGGCGCAGGCGGTGTACGAGCGCCGCGGCGTAGGCCAGTAAGAAGCTGTTTACGATCTGCTGCGCGTTGTGAAATGTGACACGGTGAGTACCGCTTCGAAATGCTCATGTACCCTCTGTACATTCCGCTTTCTCAGCTGTTTTCGCCTTGTCTCGCTCTAGCTCGCGAGATCGTAAACAGGTTCTAAGAGGGTGGCGCGGCGGGGCAAAAAAAGCAGGCCGGACTAGCCGGCCTGTAACAGAGGAACATCTGAATCAGTGGGACGGCCCGCCGCGGGAGCGACGGGCCGTCGCTGGTTTAGGAGAGCGCCAGTTCGACGGCTTCCTGCACCGTCGGCTTGGCGGCCGGGGCGTTGAAGCGGTCGGCCAGGAAGGGCGTCACGTCCAGCGGCGGCGTTTCGCCGCGCACCAGCGCGTCCAGCATCACGCCGGTGATGGCCGAGGTCAGAATGCCGGTGCGGAAGTGACCGCAGGCGTTCAGATAGCCGTCCACGCCCTGCATCGGCCCGAGGATGGGCAGCTCGTCCGGGGAGCCGGGGCGCAAGCCGGCCCAGCAACGCTTGATGTTGATGTTCTTCATCTCCGGCAGGCAGCGGATCGCGCCTTTGACCAGGCCGGCGATTTCCGGATAGGTGTTGCTGACGTCGAAGCCCTTGTCCTCCGTGGTGCTGCCGATCAGGATTTCGCCGTTGTCCTTCTGCGCGATATAGCAATCGCTGGTGGTGATGCAGCCGCGCAACAGCTTGGGCATCTTTTCCGACAGCACGATCTGGCCCTTGACCGGTTTGACCGGAATATCGATGCCGGTCGCCCATTGGCTCAACTCGGCGGCCCAGGAGCCGGCCGCGTTGATCAGGGTGTGGCAGTGGAATTCGCCGGCTTCCAGCGTCCGCACGCCGGTGACGCGCGAGCCTTGCTTGAGCACGCCGGTGACATTGGTGTTGAAGAACACGTCGACGCCGTTCTGGCGCGCGGCCTCGGTATAGGCGTCGGTCAGGCGGAAGGGGCTGACCTGGTGGTCGCACAGGAATTCCAGCGCGCCGGTGGCCTCGTGGCTGATGTAGGGCTCGTTTTCACGCAGTTGGGCCTGGTCCACCCAGCGCACCTGATCGGACAGGTGGGGAATCTGCGCGGCGATGTGTTCGGCGTAGAGCTGGTCTTCCTCGTCGTAAATCACGAATTTCAGCCCGGTTTCCTCGAACTTGAAATCCATGCCGTGGTTTTCGATCAACTCCTGATGCAGGGCCGGATACAGCGCGTTGGAGGCCAGCGCGAAATTGAAGAAGGACTCCGGCAGGATGTGGGGGGTGCTGGCGTCCACGGCGATGGCGGCGCCGGCCGCCTCGCGCTTGTTCTTGGCCGAGGTCATGCGGAAGAAGATCACGCCGCAGCCCAGGCCCACCGATTCGCCGATCGCCCACAGGCCGCCGGCCGAGGCGCGCGAGGCGTTGCCGGGGCGCTTGGCGTCGATCAGCGCGATTTTCAGGTCTTTGCGTTTGGACAGCTGGTAGGCGCAAGAGGCGCCGATCACGCCGCCGCCGGCGATCACGATGTCGTATTGTCTGCTCATGGTCAGGCCTCTTCGGTTTCGGTTTGGAAGGCGGAGAACGGCAAGGGGTCCAGCGGGAAGCGCGGGCGGATCCAGCCCACGTCCGCCTTGCCGGTGTGCTCGCGCAGGCGGTCGCTGCAATAGCCGACGCACATCTTGCCCTGGCAATCGCCCATGCTGACGCGGGTGCGCATCTTCAGGCTGATCAAGTCCTGCACGCCTTGTTCCAGCGCGGCGTCGATATCCTTGCGCAGCGCGTTCTCGCAGCGGCAGATCACCGTGTCTTCCTGCGGCAGCGTCAGCTGTCCGCTGCCGCGTTGGGTGAAGCTGTCTATGCCCACGCGGAAGCGCAGCACCGTTTTCAGTTCCGTCAGGTAGCGCTGGCGGTTTTTCTCGGCCAGTTCGGCGCTGATCGCGCCGCGTTGCTTGAGGATGGACTGGGCGGCGATGCGGCCGCTCAGCATGGCGGCCTCGCCGCCGCGCAGGCCGCCGATGTCGCCGGCCAGGTGGATGTGGGCTTCGCTGCTTTGCTGCCAGCCGTTGATTTCCGGCTTGAGGAAGCCGTCGGCGTCGTAAGCGTGGCGCAGGCCCATTTGCTGGGTCAGCTGGGTGCGCGGAATGAAGCCGTAGCCCACCGCCAGGGTTTCCGTGGCCAGGCTGACCGCGCGGTTCAGGTCCGGCGTCCAGTTGTCGTCGTAAGGCGCGACGGTGACTTCCTGCACCTCTTGCTGGCCGCTCGCCTCCACCACGCCCCAGCCGTAGTGCAGCGGCACGCCGTGGCGTTTCAGGTAGGCCAGCATGCTCAGGCCGTCCAGGAACAGCTGCGGCTTGTTCAGCATGGCCAGGGTTTCCTTGGCGATGCGGCCGAAGGAACTGGCTTCGTAGACGCCCTGAACGTCGGCGCCGGCGCGGTGCAGTTGACAGGCCACCAGCGGCAGCAAGGGACCGGTGCCGACGATGGTGGTGCGGCCCAGCGGCTTGACCACGCCGCTCTTGATCTGCAATTGCAGGCCGCCCAGCATGATCACGCCGGGCAGGGTCCAGCCGGGGAAGGGCACGCTGCGTTCGTGGCAGCCGGCGGACAGCAGCAATTGTTCAAAGTCGATCTTTTCGACTTTTTCCTGTTCATTCAGCGCGTACAGCCACTGGCCGGCTTCGCCGCCGACGACGCGGGTGTTCAGCTTGATCTCCACCGCGTGGCTGACTTCGGCGAACTGCGCGTGCAGCGCCTGCATGGCGTCGCGGTAGCGCTCGCCCAAATAGTCCAGGGTCACGCCCTGGCGCAGCGGGCCGCGGTAAACCACGCCGCCCAGGCGCGAGGCTTCGTCTATCAGCGTGCAGGGCAGGCCGTGCTTGACCAGCTCGATGGCCGCGGCCATGCCGGCGGGGCCGCCGCCGACGATGATGGGACGCGCGCTCATTGCAGGCCCTCCAGTTCGATGCGATTGGCCGCGGTTTCCACGGTCATGCCGGGCTGCACCACGGTCTGGCAGGCGCGGCGCTTGTAGCGGCCGTCGATGCGCACCAGGCAGCAATGGCAGACGCCCATGCCGCAATAGGAACCCATGCTTTGCTGGCTGTCGTTGCGGCTGACGCGGCGCAAGCCGACGGCGTTGAGCACGCTGAGCACGGTCTCGCCCTGCGCGGCGGCGACGGTATTGCCATTGATGTTGATGGCGATTTGATCTTCATTCAATTTCTGAATGTCATATTTTCTGTCTAAATTTGGCATCGAAATAGCTCGTTTTGGTTCTACTGACACGATAAGGGAGCGCCGGATGGAGCGCGGAGTGGACAGTCGCTTCCGGCGGCGAGCGATTTGGTCACGCCTGACTATGGTCAGACAATCAGGCTATTTGGCGATTGCCGTAGCCTAATTATGATGAATCGCTTTTTAATTGTCGCAAGCATTGTTATCGCATTGTATGGGTACAGGCAATGTACAGATTACTGTGATCAGATGTATACAGATTGGCGGGCGCAGCAGGGGATCGGCGGGCGTTTGTGTTGTATTTGTTTTTGAAAAACAGTGAGTTGCTTGGTTTTTGCGCGTGACTAGACCGTTGGAATAATGTATTTTTCTGTTATTTTAATGCGTATAGCATTTTCAAAACTGTGCATTATTTGATTATGATCAAATGGCTAGAAAGGTGATGTCATCATCATTATTTTAGCCATTGGATATAGTGTGTCTAAAGACTTTTCTGTTTGAAACCAAGTGCTTGCCGCGCTTGGCGGGCGGTATTCAAGCCGGCTTGCGCGCGCCGCGGCCGTTTTCGCCTTGATGCTCCTGGTGCCAGGCCTCCAGGGCTTCTTCCGCGTTCAGGATGTGTTGTCTCAGGAAGGCGGCGGCGCTGACCGCGTCCTTGCGGCGGCACAGTTCGAGCATTTCGCTGTGCTCGCGATGGGCGCGGTCGCTGAAATTGGTCAGCAGAATCTGCATCCGGGTGTAGCGATCGGTGCGATTGTGCAACTGCTCGATCAGCGCCAGGGTTTGAGGCCGGTCGGCCGCCTGGTACAGCGCCAGGTGGAAGCGCGAATTCAGAATGCCCCAGGCGCCGACATCCCGTCGGCGCAGCGCCTCCTCGAACTGCGCCAGCAGCGCGCCGGCCGCGTCCAGATCCGCCTGGGTCTGCCGCGGCACCGCCTCCAGCAACATATCGCATTCCAGCAGCACTCTCACCCGCAGCAATTCCAGCACTTCCGGCAGCGACAGCTGGGCGATCACCGCGCCGCGCCGTTCGGTGATGGCCACCAATCCTTCCGCCTCCAGTTGACGCAGCGCCTCTCGCAGCGGCACCCGGCTGACGCCCAGTTCCTTGGACAGCGCCTCCTGGCGCAGTTGGGTGCCGGCCGGCCACTCTCCCAGCAGGATGCGCTGGCGCAGCGTGTCGGTGGTGGTGGCGGTGAGGGTTTGGCGCGGAGCGGTGGTTTGGGGCATGGCGAAATCGGCGGTTGGAGTTTTCAAATTATCACAGGCGCGGGGAGGGCGGGCAATGGCCGCGTCCAGTCTTTGTTTTGGCATGGATTATGGGTGTGTCTGCTGTAATTTTGTATTCAATTATTCGCGGTTTCATCCCTTTTTTAAGGTGTTTTTGAGTTGGTAGCGATGCTGCAATGCAAGGTGATTAAAAAACAACACGCAATAACATGTTGATTTTATTGTGAAATTAATTATTTCACATGTGAGATAACGCAATATTCTCGCAAGCGCTTGTCTGCTGCGCGCCTCAAAAATTGTATTCAAAAAAGAGCGCGGTTAGAGTGGCCCCATCACAAGCGAGGAGCAAGAACATGGCGGTGCGCGAATTCGAATGTCTCGATGGCCATACCTGCGGCAATCCGGTGCGGCTGGTGGTGAACGGCGGTCCGCGGCTGGAAGGGGAAACCCAGGCGGAGCGGCGGCTGGATTTCATCCGCCGCTACGACTGGATCCGCACCGGGCTGATGTTCGAGCCGCGCGGTCATGCGCAGATGTCCGGCGCCTTTCTGTATCCGTCGACGCGGGAGGATTGCGACATCGCGGTGCTTTACATCGAGACCAGCGGCTGCCTGCCGATGTGCGGCCACGGCACCATAGGCGTGGTCACCATGGCGCTGGAGCACGGTCTGGTGACGCCGGCCGCGCCCGGGGTGCTGAATCTGGACACGCCGGCGGGCAAGGTGGCGGCAGAGTACCGGATGGAGGGCGACAAGGTCGCCGCGGTGACCTTGACCAATGTGCCGTCCTTCCTCTACCTGCGCGATGTGGAAGCCGAGGTGTCCGCGTTGGGGCGCTTGCGGGTGGACATCGCCTACGGCGGCAATTTCTATCCCATCGTCGAGGCGCAGCCGGGCTATCGCGATATGGCGGATTACTCGCCGGCGCAGCTGGTGGCGATGGGGCGCGAACTGCGCGAATACCTGAACCGGCATTACGACATCGTCCACCCGCTGGACCCCAATATCCGCGGCGTCCGTCATTGCCAGTGGACCGGCGCGGCCAAGAACGCCGGCTCCAGCGCCGCCAACGCGGTGTTGTACGGCGAGTCCGCGCTGGACCGCTCGCCTTGCGGCACCGGCACTTCGGCGCGGCTGGCTCAGCGTCACGCGCGCGGCCTGCTCGCCGTCGGCGAGGATTTCATCCACGAGAGCCTGATCGGCAGCCAGTTCGTCGGCCGCGTGCTGGCGGAAACGCGGGTGGGCGATTACCCGGCCATCGTGCCCTCGGTGCGGGGCTGGGCGCGCTTCACCGGCTACAACCGCATCCTGCTGGACGACGCCGATCCCTATGTCCACGGCTTCGAGGTGGCCTGAGATGAGCGCGCGCGTCATTGTCGTCGGCGCCGGCGTGGTGGGCATCGCCGCGGCGCTGCAACTGCGGCAAGCCGGGCTGGAGGTGTTGCTGCTGGACCGCGGCGAACCGGCGCGGGAAACCAGCTACGGCAACGCCGGCGCGCTGGCGGTCAGCGATGTGATTCCCTTGGCCGAGCCCGGCGTCTGGCGCCGCCTGCCCGGCTGGCTGCTGGACCCGCTGGGGCCGCTGGCGGTGCGCTGGCGCTATCTGCCGACGCTGGCGCCGTGGCTGGCGCGTTTCGCGCTGGCCAGCCGGCCGGCGCGGGTGGCTGCCCTGACCCGCGCGCTGGCGGCTTTGCTGAACCGGGCCGCCGCCGATTACGCGCCGCTGGTGGAGCTGGCCGGGCTGGAGGGCATGTGGCGGCGGCACGGCGCGCTGACCTTGTACCGCGACGCGGCCGAGCTGGAGCGGGCCTTGCCGGCCTGGCGGCGGAAGTCCGAGCACGGCGTGGGCTGGCAGGCGCTGGATCAGGCGGCGGCCCAGGCTTGCGAGCCGGCGCTGCTGGACGGCTGGGCGCGCGCGGTCAAGGTGGCGTCCTGGTCCCATGTCGATGATCCCTATCTGTTCTGCCGGGGCCTGTTCGACGCCTTCGTCGCCGCCGGCGGCGGCTTCGAACAAGCGGAGGCGGCGGCCCTGAGCGAAGGCGAGGGCAAGGTCGACGGCGTGGTCTGCGCCGATGGCCGCACGCTGGCCGCCGCCCAGGTGGTGGTGACCGCCGGCATCTGGAGCGATCGCTTCACCCGGCAGTGCCGCTACCGGGTGCCGCTGGAAAGCGAGCGCGGCTATCACGTCAACCTGCCCAAGGCCGGCGTGGCTTTGCGCCATTTCATTCAGTGCGCCAGCGAAAGCTTCGTGATCCTGCCGCTGGCCGACGGCGGCCTGCGGCTGGCCGGCACCGTGGAACTGGCCCACCGCGACGCGGCGCCGGACTGGCGGCGCGCCGAGATCCTGCTGGACAAGGCGCGGCGCATCGTCGGCGATTTTTCCACCGAAGGCATGACGCTGTGGATGGGCAACCGGCCGTCGCTGCCGGACACCGTGCCGGTGATCGGCCCGGCCCCGGATCGCCAGGGCCTGTATTTCGCTTTCGGCCACGGCCATTTGGGCCTGACGCTGGCCGCCACCACCGGCGCGCTGCTGCGCGACATGGTGTTGCGGCGTCCGCCGGATCTGGATTTGCATCCTTACCGCCTGGCGCGCTTTTAGAACGTGTTTTCGATCTCGCGAGTTAGAGCGAGACAAGGCGAAAACGGCCGAGGAAGCGGAATGTACCCGTGGTGCATGAGCATGTCGAAGTCGTTTTCAATGCGGTATCGCAGCAGCGCAGCAGACCGTAAACAGGTTCTGAGCGCCGCGGCCCCTCCGCGCCGGCAGCCTCGACGCCGCCGGCCGCCCACCCGAGCAGAGGAGAAACGCCATGCAACAAAGATCGCCGCGCTTGCCGAGCGCAACCCAGGTTGTCGCGGTGATGGCCGGTTTCATCGCCATCATGTTTCTATTCCTTAACGTGCTGGACCTGCCCATCCAGCTGGCGCTGTTCAGCAGCTGGTTCCTGGTGATAGGGCTGGGCAACTGGCTGGGCCGCAGTTACGACGATATGCAGCAAGGCCTGATCCAGGGCATCCACAACGGCATGGTGGCGGTGCTGGTGCTGATTACCGTGGGCGCGCTGATCGGCACCTGGATCGCCGGCGGCGTGGTGCCGGCCATCATCTACTACGGCCTGGCCATCATGAGCCCGCAGATCTTTCTGTGCGCGGCCTTCATCATCTGCATGCTGACCTCGCTGGCCACCGGCACCTCCTTCGGCACCGCCGGCACGGCGGGCATCGCGATGATGGGCATAGGCTACAGCTTCGGAATGCCTTTGCCGCTGGTGGCCGGCGCGGTGATTTCCGGCGCCTATGTCGGCGACAAGATGTCGCCGCTGTCGGACACCACGGTGATGACCGCCTCGCTGTGCAAGGTGGATCTGATCGACCACATCCGCTCGATGATGTGGGTCAGCGTGCCGGCCACCTTGCTGACCGCGCTGTTGTTCCTCGGCGTCGGTTTCTTCTATGTCGACGCCGGCCTGGACACCGGCCGCGCCGATCTGGCGATGCAGGCCTTGGGCTCGCATTTCACCGTCAACGGCTGGCTGCTGCTGCCGGCGGCGGCGGTGATCACGATGTTGACGATGCGGCTGCCGTCCATCCCGGTGATCTGCTCGGGGGCGGTGATGGGCATCGTCTGCGCCTGGTGGGCGCAGGACATGCCCGTGCTGGACGCGGTGCGCACCGCGTACTTCGGCAACCGCACCGCGTCCGACGTGGAGTTTCTCAACACCTTGCTCAACCGCGGCGGCATCGAATCCATGCTCAGCGTGATCGCGCTGATCCTGTTCGCCCTGGGTCTGGGCGGCCTGATGGAGCGCGCCGGCATCCTGGAGGTGATCAGCGCCAACTTCCTGCGCTGGGCCAATAATCCGGGCCGTTTGACCGTTTCGACGATTCTGGGCGGCTTCTTCGGCAACTTCTTCGGCGGCGCCGCCTATGTGTCGCTGATCACCGCCAGCACCATCACCGAGCGCAATTACGATCTGCAGGGCATAGAGCGCCGGGTGCTGTCGCGCAATGTCGAAGCCGGCGGCACGGTGACCGCGCCCATGGTGCCCTGGAGCGACGGCGGCGTGTTCATGGCGGCGACGCTGGGCGTGTCCACGCTGCAGTATCTGCCCTTTCTCTGGTACCACCTGCTGGTGATCGCCATCAGCGTGTTCTACGGCTACGCCGACATCGCGATCTGGCGCGTCCGCTCCGCGCCCGCCGCCGCCGCGCCGGCTTGAGCCGCGCGACCTTCTTCCACCCGTAAGTACAAAGGAAACTCCCATGCAAGAACAAGGCATTCTGGTTCCCATCGTCACGCCGTTCGACCGCGACGGCCGCCTGGACCTGGCGGCGCTGCGGCAGCTGATCGAGCGTTTCATCGAGCAAGGCGTCGCCGGCGTCGTCGCCTGCGGCACCACCGGCGAATACTACGCGCTGGACGAGGGCGAGCGCCGCCAAGTGCTGGAGTGCGTGGCCCAGGCGGGCAAGGGCCGGCTGCGGCTGATCGCCGGCGCCAACGACCTGTCCACCCGCGGCGCGATCGCGCGCGCGCGCCAGGCGGCGGAGCTGGGCTACGAGGCGCTGATGCTGGCGCCGCCGGCCTACAGCCTGCCGGACCAGGCCGGCATCGTCGCCCATTTCAAGGCGGTGGCCGCCGCCAGCGCGCTGCCCATCATCCTCTACAACTTCCCGGCGCGCGCCGGGGTCGGCATCGACATCGACAGCGTGGCGGAGCTGAGCCGCGAGCCCAATATCGTCGGCATCAAGGAAAGCAGCGGCGATTTCAGCCGCGCGCTGGCGCTGATCCAGGCGAACTTGCCGGATTTCGAGGTGATCTGCGGCTGCGACGACCAGGCGGCGGATTTTCTGTTCTGGGGCGTGCGCAGCTGGATCAGCGGCGCGGCCAACGTCTTTCCCGGCGAACAGGTGGCGATGCTGAACGCCGCCAAGGTTGAGGACTGGGCGCGGGTGCGCGCGCTGATGGCGGCGATGTATCCGGCGATCCAGGCGATGGAATCCGGCGGCTACAACCAGAAGGCCAAGCTGGGCGTGCGTCGCCACGGCGTCGAGGCCGGCGATGTGCGCCTGCCGCTGCTGCCCTTGCCGGGCGCGGAAGCCAAGGCCTTCCTCGACGCGCTGGCCGCGTTCGATCGTTAACAGGAGACTGAGATGCCATTAAGCAAGGAAACGGTATTCGAGCAGGCCCGCGCCGGGCAATTATGGGCCGGCCTGCTGATCCCCGGCCATGAGGGCAAGGGCGCGCGGCTGGACAATCGGACGCCGATGGACAACAGCCTGATCGGCCATGTCGCCGCCGGCGACGCCGCCGACGTCGACGCCGCGGTGGCGGCGGCGCGCGCCGGCTTCGAGTCCGGCGAATGGTCGCGCCGGCCGCCGGCCGAGCGCAAGCAGACGATGCAGCGCTGGGTGGCGCTATTGCAAGAACACGTCGAGGAGTTGGCGGCGCTGGACTGCATCGACGCCGGCAAACCCATCACCGAATGTCTGAACACCGATCTGCCGGCCACGCTGGACACCTTCGGCTGGTACGCGGAGGCGATAGACAAGTGCTACGGCAAGGTGGCGCCCACCGGGCCGGAGGCGCTGGGCTTCATCGTCAAGGAGCCGATAGGCGTGGTGGGCGCGGTGCTGCCGTGGAACTTCCCGGCGCAGATGTACGCGTGGAAAGTGGCTCCGGCGCTGGCCGCCGGCAACTCGGTGGTGGTGAAGCCGGCCAAGCAGACCTCGCTCAGCGCCTATCGCATCACCCAGCTGGCGCATCAGGCCGGCATTCCCGCCGCGGCGCTGACCCTGGTCACCGGCTCCGGCCAGTCGGTGGGCGAGGCGTTGGGCCGGCATCCGGACGTGGACATGGTGTC
Source organism: Chromobacterium sp. FG89 (assembly GCF_057808735.1). Lineage (NCBI taxonomy): Bacteria > Pseudomonadati > Pseudomonadota > Betaproteobacteria > Neisseriales > Chromobacteriaceae > Chromobacterium > Chromobacterium sp. FG89. The sequence goes on from NZ_JBMDIQ010000004.1 coordinate 54,828, forward strand.
CTTCACCGGCTCCACCGAAGTGGGGCGTTTGTTCCTGCAGTATTCCGCCGAGAGCAATCTGAAGGAAGTGGTGCTGGAGCTGGGCGGCAAGAGTCCGCAGCTGGTGTTCGAGGATGCCGAGCTGGACGAGATCGTCGACGACGTATTGGCCGCGGCCTTCTGGAATATGAGCGAGAACTGCAGCTGCGGCTCGCGCTTGATCGTCGCCGCCGGCGTCAAGGACGCCTTGCTGGAGAAGCTCAAGCGGCGGCTGGCCGGCTGGAAGCTGGGCCTGCCCACCGACCCGACGGTGCAGGTGGGGCCGCTGGTGGAACAAGCCCACTTCGAGCGGGTGAAAGCCTATCTGGACGCGGCCAAGGCCGAGGGCGCGCGGCTGGTGCACGGCGGCCGCATCCACGCCGAGCTGGGCAGCGGCTGGTATATCGAACCCACCATTTTCGACCAGGTCGACGCCAAGATGCGCGTCTTCCAGGAGGAAATCTTCGGCCCGATCCTGGCGGTGAGCACCTTCGACAGCGAGGAAGAGGCGGTGCGCCTGGCCAACGACAGCGTCTACGGCCTGGCCGCCTCGCTGTACACCCGCGACGTCAGGCGCGCGCAGCGCGTGGCCGCCGCCTTGCGCGCCGGCACGGTGTCGGTCAACGGCTTCTCCGAGGGCGACATCACCACGCCCTTCGGCGGCTTCAAACAATCCGGCTTCGGCGGGCGCGACAAAGGCCTTGAGGCGCTGGAGCAATACCAGCAGACCAAGACCATCTGGTACGTGAACTAGCTTGAGGCCCGGCGCCGCCGGCGCGGCGCCGGGCGTTTTGCGCAGCACCCATCCAAAACAAAGGAGAGACGAGATGAAAACCATTTTCCCCCTGCGGGCGGCGCTCGCCGGCGCCGCGCTGCTGATCGGCGCCTGGCCGGCGGCCGCCGAAACCCTGGTCAAGATAGGCTTCGCCTCGCCCTTGTCCGGCCCGCAAGCCCATTACGGCAAGGACAATGAAAACGCCGCGCGGCTGGCGGTGGACGAATTGAACGCGCGCAAGCCGCAGATAGGCGGCCAGCCGGTGCGCTTCCAGTTGCTGGCGGAAGACGACCAGGCCGATCCGCGCATCGGCACCCAGGTGGCGCAACGCTTCGTCGACTCCGGCGTCAAGGCGGTGCTCGGCCATTTCAATTCCGGAGTGTCGATTCCGGCTGCGCGTCTTTACGCCGCCGCCGGCATTCCGCAGCTATCGGTGTCCACCAACCCGGCCTATACCCGGCAGGGCTACCGCACCGCCTTCCGGCTGGTGGGCAGCGACAGCCAGGTGGGCGCCGCGCTGGGCCGCTTCGCGGTGCAGACGCTGAAGGCGAGCAGCATCGTGGTGATAGACGACCGCACCGCCTACGGCCAGGGCATCGCCGACGAGTTCGCCAAGGCGGTGCAGGCCAGCGGCGGCAAGATCGCCCGCCGCGAGTACACCAACGACAAGGCCAGCGATTTTTCCGCCATCCTGACCGCGGTCAAGCCGCTGCGGCCGCAGGTGATCTTCTACGGCGGCGCCGACGCCCAGGCCGCGCCCATGGCCAAGCAGATGAAGCGGCTGGGTCTGGACGCGCGCCTGCTGGGCGGCGACATGCTGCAAACGCCCACCTTCCTCAGCCTGGCCGGCGACAGCGCCGGCGGCCACTTCGCCGGCATTCCCGGCGGCCAGTTGAACGACAGGCCGGCGGGCAAGGCTTTCCGCCAGCGCTATCAGGCGCGTTTCAAGCAGGATGTGGTGAGGCTGGGGCCGCAGTTCTACGACGGCATGATGATGGTGGCGGCCGCCATGCAGCAGGCGGGTTCGGTGGAGCCGGCGCGATTCATGCCGGTATTGGCCAAGCTCAGCTACGCCGGAGTCAGCACCGATTTTTCCTTTGACGCCAAGGGCGATCTCAACAAGGCGGCGGTGACGATTTCCGAAGTCAAGAACGGCCAGTGGACGACACGGGCGGTGATGCAGTGAGGCAGTGAAAGGAGGGTGGGATGAGGCGGTATGCCCAAGGACAATTGGATGAATGGCTGACATTCGCGCGGGAGCTGGTGGCGGACAGCCGCGGCTTGCTGGCTTCCCGTACCGACTGGAGTTCGCAGTTCAAGCCGGACCGCACTCTGGTGACTCAACTGGATCTGGAGATTGAGCAAAAGCTGCGCGAGCGCATCCTGCGGCGTTATCCGGACCACGGCGTGCTGGGCGAGGAGTTCGGCGCCAGGGAGCGGGACGCGGAATGGCTGTGGGTGCTGGACCCCATCGACGGCACCGCCTCCTTCATGGCCGGCATGCCGGTCTACGGCAGCCTGATCGCGCTCTTGCATCAGGGCGTGCCGGTGCTGGGCGTGATCGACCAGCCGGCCACCGACGACTGCTGGATAGGCCGTCGCGGCCTGCCCACCTTATTGTTCAAGCGCGACGGCGGCCGCGAATGCCGGACCCGAGCCTGCGCCAGCCTGGAGCGGGCCTTCGTCTCGGTCAGCAGCCCGGATTTTTTCCTGCCGGAAGAAAGGCCGGTATGGCAGGGCTTTTGCGAGCGCACGGGCTGGCGGGTCTACGGCGGCGCTTGCCGCAGCTACGGCCTGCTGGCTTCCGGGCGCACCGACCTGGCGCTGGACGCCGGCCTCAAGCTCTACGACTACGCGGCGATGCGGCCGGTGATCGAGGGCGCCGGCGGCGTGATCAGCGATTGGGAGGGTCGGGCGATCACGCTGGACAGCGGCAGCCGGGTAGTGGCGGCCGGCGATCCGGCCCGCCACCGCGAGGCGCTGGAGCTGATTCAGCGGCTGGCTTGAGGCAAGGCGCGCAAAGACGCGCCGGTCACAACGGCGCCGCCGTCGCGGTGGCGCGGACAGAGGAGAACGCACATGTCGCTGAGAACATGGCTGAGCTGGCTGCGCGCGCAGCCGGAGGCGCCGGTGGACAAGAACCAGGAGGAAATCAACGCCAGCTACCGCCATTGGCGCCTCCACATCATGTTGGGCTTGTACGCCGGCTACGCCGTCTACTATTTCACCCGCCGCAGTTTCAATTCCATCCTGCCGGCGATGCTGGACGACCTGGGCTGGGAGCGGGCCGCCGGCGGCGCCATCCTGTCGATGTTCTACATCGTCTACGGCGTGTCGCGCTTCGTGTCCGGCATGATGAGCGACTTCGCCAATCCGCGTTACTTCATGGGCCTGGGCCTGATCGCCACCGGCGTCATCAACATTCTGTTCGGCTTCAGCAGCAGCTTGCTGGCCTTTACCGCGCTGTGGACGCTGAACGCCTTCTTCCAGGGCTGGGGCTGGCCGCCGTGCGCCAAGTTGATGACGGCCTGGTACTCGCGCAACGAGCGCGGTTTCTGGTGGGCGATCTGCAATACCTCGCACAATGTCGGCGGCGCGCTGATTCCCTTGCTGGCGGGCGCCTTGGCGATGGCCTACGGCTGGCGCTACGGCATGATCGTGCCGGGGGTGATCGGCATCGCCGTCGGCCTGTTGCTGTGCGTCCGCCTGCGCGATCGGCCGGCGTCCATGGGCCTGCCGACGGTGGGGGCCTGGCGGCGGGACGAACTGGAGCTGGAGCAGGAGAGGAATAGCGCCAAGCTGCCGATGTGGCAGGTATTGCGGCGTTATGTGTTCGGCAACCGCTTCATCTGGCTGCTGGCCGCGTCTTATCTATTCGTCTACGTGGTGCGCATCGGCATCAACGATTGGGGCAACAAGTTTCTGCAGGAGCAGCACGGTTACGCGTTGCTGAAGGCCAACTCGGCGATTTTCTGGCTGGAGGTGGGCGGCTTCATCGGCACCATCGTCGCCGGCTGGGGCTCGGACCGTTTTTTCCGCGGCAACCGGGTGCCGATGAACATCATCTTCACCCTGGGCATCCTGCTGTCGGTGCTGCTGCTGTGGACCTTGCGGGTGGATCACTACCTGTTGATCGCCGGCAGCTTCTTCTTCATCGGTTTCTTTATTTTCGGCCCGCAGATGCTGATAGGCATGGCGGCGGCCGAGGCCGCGCACAAGGAGTCGGCGGGCGCGGCCACCGGTTTCGTCGGCGTGTTCGGCTATCTGGGGGCGGCGCTGTCCGGCTACCCGCTGGCCAAGGTGACCGACGCCTGGGGCTGGGACGGGTTTTTCCTGGCCTTGTCCGTGACCACCATGCTGTCCGCCGTCTTGCTGCTGCCCCTGCTGGGGCAGCGCAAGCGGGTCAAGCTGGCGGATGAGCGGATCTGAGGCTCAGCGGACGTTGGCCGGGCTGAGCAGCTCGGCCAGCAGGGGGACGCCGGAGCGGTGTTGCAGCGGATCGAAGAAGCTGAAGTTCAAGCGCATCGCGTTGCCGGTGTCCTGTCCCGGGGTGTGGAACATCTGGGACGGCGCGAAGTGCAGCCCCTGTTGCATCGCCATCGGCAGCAGGCGGCGGCAGTCGACGCCGGGCGGCAGCTCCACCCACAGGAAGTAGCCGCCCTGCGGCCGGGCCATCCGGCAGTCGGCCGGGAAATGGGCGGAGATCTGCTGTTGCAGCGCGGCCAGATTGTTTTGCAGACGCTGGCGCAACAGGCTGAGCATGTCCTCGTGATGGCCGCCGGCCAGCAAGCGCGCCAGCGCCATCTGGCTGGGCAGCGGGGTGGCCAGCGAGCTGCACAGCTTGAGGCCCAGAATGCTGTCGCGGAAGCGTCCGGCGGCGATCCAGCCCACGCGATAGCCGGGGGCCAGCGATTTGCTGAAGGAGGAGCAGTGCAGCACGCTGCCGCGCTGATCGAAAGCCTTGAGCGGCAAGGGCGCGCCTTCGCCGAAGTACAGCTCGCGATAGGTGTCGTCCTCGATGATGGGCACGCGGTGGCGTTCCGCCAGCGCCAGCAGCGCGGCTTTTTGCGAATCGCTCATCACCTGGCCGGTGGGGTGCTGGAAATTGGGCATGGCGATGATGCCGGCCGGCTGGTGCTGGATCAGCAGCGCCTCCAGCCGCTCCAGGTCCAGCGGCTGCCCCGGCGGACAGTTGAAGCCGACGGCGCGCAGTTCCAGGTGTTCCAGTTGTTCGAAGATGGGCGGGAAAGCCGGGGTGATCACCAGCATGCAGTCGCTGCCGCTGAGGCGGGCCACCGAGCGGATCGCCAGGTTCAGCGCCTCCATGCCGCCGCAGGTGATCAGCATTTCCTCGCCGTCCAGCTCCACGCCCTGGGCGAGATAGCGCAGCGCCAGTTCTCGGCGCAGCCCCTCGTAGCCCTCGCTGTCGGTGCTGGACAAGGCGTAGCGGTAATCGCTGAGCGCGCGGGTCAGCGCGCGGGTCAGCGGCGTGGTGTTGATCAATACCGGGTTCATGAACGGGCAGCCCCAGGGCATGGGCAGTGCCATGGTCAGGTGCTCGGCGCGGAACTCGCCCGGGTGGTCCGGCAGCGGCGGCGATTGGCGCAGCGACAGCGAGGACAGGCCCAGCACCCGGAAACCGGAGCGGGGCAGGGACTCGATCAGGCCTTGTTTCTCCAGCTCGGCGTAGGCGCGTTGGGCGGTGGTGATGCTGACCTTGTGGTCCAGGCATAGCTTGCGCAGCGAAGGCATGCGATCGCCGGGGCGCAGATGGCCTTGCTCGATGGCATGGCGAAAGCGCTGGCTCAGTTGACTGGTCTTGCTCATTGTATTCCTGGCGGTTGAGCCGCGGCGGCGTTGCGCCGCGGCATGACTCCTGATGGACTGCCTAGGGCCGCCGACGTTTGCTTGGCGCTGAAAAACATCGGCGGGTCCTAGATTCATTCGCCGATGAAGCTGGATTTTTCCCTGATCATACTACCGTCATGGCTCAGCGAGCTGACCACGAAGTAGATGTCGTGCGCGCCGCGGGTGGCGTGCTCGGGCTCGGCCTGCACTCGCACGGTGACGGTCTCGGTGCGGGTGGGCGCGACTTCGACCACCTGGCCCGGCTTGTCCAGCCTCAGGCTGGGCAGGCCTTCCACCTGGATCTTGAAGCGCTGCGCCTGTTCGCTGGTGTTGATCAGCTTCAGGTTATAGCTGTTTTCCAGCAGGCCGTCGTCGGTGGCGCGCACCAGGACCGCGCGGTCGCGCAGCACGTCCACCTTGAACGGTTTTTTCAGGATCAGCGCGGTGGTGGACAGGGCGATGATGCCGGCCAGCAAGCTGGAGTAGACGATGACCCGCGGGCGATGGCTGCTGCTGGGGCGTTCCGGCTTGCCGGCGGCTTCCAGCGCGGCGGCGCTGGTGTAGCTGATCAGCCCGCGCGGCGCATGGATCTTGTCCATTACCTGATCGCAGGCGTCGATACAGGCGGCGCAGCCTATGCACTCGTATTGCAGGCCGTTGCGGATGTCGATGCCGGTGGGGCAGACCTGGACGCAGATGCCGCAATCGATGCAGCTGCCGCGCGCCTTGTCGGCCGCCTGCTTGCTCTTGCCGCGTGGTTCGCCGCGGCGGTTGTCGTAGGAGATGATCAGGGTGTCGTTGTCGAACATCGCGCCCTGGAAGCGCGCGTACGGGCACATGTGCAGACAGACCTTCTCGCGCAGCACGCCGGCCAGCAGCCAGGTGAAACCGCCGTAGAACAGGATCCAGAAGCTTTCCCACGGGCCGTAGGCCAGGCTGGGCGCGGCGGCGGCCAGCTCGCGCACCGGGGTGAAGTAGCCGACCAGGGTGAAGCCGGTGATCAGCGAGAACAAGCCCATCAGCCCGTGCGACAGCGTCTTGCGCGTGAACTTGTTCACGCTCATCGGCGCCGCGTCCAGTTTGCGGCGGGCGTTGTGATCGCCCAGGGTCAGCCGTTCTATCCACAACATGATCTGGGTGTAGACTGTCTGCGGACAGCTGTAACCGCACCAGAGCCGGCCGGCCAGCGCGGTCCACAGGAACAGGCCCAGCGCGCAGATCACCAGCAAGGCGGCGAAGAAGATGAAGTCCTGCGGCCAGAAGGTGAGGCCGAAGATCAGGAAGCGATGTTGTTCCAGATCCAGATGCACAGCCTGCCTGCCGTTCCACTGCAACCAGGGCAGGCCGAAGAACGCCAGTTGGGTAGCGAGAACCATGAACACCCGAACGTTGTTGAAGCGGCCGGTGGTCAGGCGCGGATAGATTTTGATGGGGACGGCTTGCTGGCTAGACATGGCAAAATGACCATTGGATGAAAACCCCTTATTAGTACTGCTTGGGATCGGTACAAACAATGAACAGTTGTCTTTGAAAATGTGTATACAGCGCCGTCTGTCTATATACAGATGCGGGCTTGGGCTTGAGCGTGGACATGGAAAACCCCAAGTAAAAACAAGGGGTTTTCCATGCGGCGAACGGGCGGAGCCCGGGTCTTGCCCCGCTTTGTCTGGTATTGAACGCCAGGCGCTGTGCTGATCGCCTCAGCACAATAATCCTGCCGAGTTTGTGGGTTTTTTGGGATTTTATCGTGCAAGCTGCGGAAAAAGCCGGTAAATCCCATCCACGATGATTTCCACCGACACCGCCGCCAGCAGCATGCCCATCACCCGGTTGACGATGTTGATGCCGGTCTGCCCCAGCAGGCGGGACAAGGGCGAGGCCAGCACCAGCGCGCCGTAGCAGGTGATGGCCACCAGCAAACTGCTTACCAAAAGGTAAACCACCTGTACCCACGACGAGGCCGTCGTCGCATAGATGATCACGGTGGAGATGGTGCCCGGGCCGGTCATCAGCGGGATGGCCAGCGGCACCACGGCGATATTGGTCTTGGTTTCCGCTTCCTCGCGCTCCACCTTGGTGGTCTTGGTCGGTCCCGGTTTGGCGTTCATCAGCGCGATGGCGATCAGCATCACCAACAGGCCGCCGCCCACCTGGAAAGAGCCGACGCTGATGCCGAGAAAGCGCAGCAGGGTCTCGCCGACGACGGCGAACAGGCAGAGCACGATGGCCACGGCGATGGCCGTGGTCTTGGCGATCTTCTTGCGCTCCAGCTGATTGGAGGTGGGCGTCAGACTGATGAAGATGGGAATGGCGCCCAGCGGATTGACCAGCACCAGCAGCGCGATGAATATTTTTGCGATTTCGACTTCCATGGTTCGGATCATACCTTTCGCTGGAGGCCGCCGCATTCAGGCGGGAGACGAGAAGCGTCGACGCCGCGCCACGGCGGCGCGCCGCAAAGCAAAAAAACCGGCCGCGCCAGGCGCAACCGGTTTCAGCATAGCCGGAATTCGGCTTAGTCAGTGTTCAGCAGCAGTTCCAGCGTGTGGCGATAGATGGCGGACAAGGGCTCGACATCGGCCGCCTCCACGCACTCGTTCAGCTTGTGGATGGTGGCGTTGACCGGGCCGAACTCCACCAGCTCGCGCGCGATGCGCTTGATGAAGCGGCCGTCGGAGGTGCCGCCGGTGGTGGAGAGCTCGGCCCGGCGGCCGGTGGCGTCGGCGATGGCGAGGCCAAGCGCCTCGGTGAGCTTGCCCGGCTGCGTCAGGAAAGGCTGGCCGGACAATTGCCAGTGCAACTCATAGCCCAGGCCGTGGCGGTCCAGAATGGCGCAGACGCGCTCCTTCAGCGATTCCGCGCTGCTCTCCGGCGAGAAGCGGAAGTTGAAGCGGATGTCGCAATGGCCGGGGATGATGTTGCTGGCGCCGGTGCCCGCATGGATGTTGGACACCTGCCAGCTGGTGGGCGGGAAAAAGGCGTTGCCCTCGTCCCAGCGCGTCTCCGCCAGTTCGGCCAGCGCCGGCGCCATCAGGTGAACCGGGTTCTTGGCCAGGTGCGGATAGGCGATGTGGCCCTGGATGCCGTGCACGATCAAATGGCCGGACAGCGAGCCGCGGCGGCCGTTCTTGATGGTGTCGCCCAGCGCCTGGTCCGAGGTGGGCTCGCCGACGATGCAATAATCTATGGTTTCGCCGCGCGCCTCCAGCGCGTCCACCACCTTGACGCTGCCGTCCACCGCCACGCCTTCCTCGTCCGAGGTGATCAGGAGGGCGATGGAGCCGGGGTGTCCGGGATGGCGGGCGACGAAGTCTTCGCAGGCGGTGACGAAGGCGGCCAGCGAGGCTTTCATGTCGGCGGCGCCGCGGCCGTAGAGCAGGCCGTTGCGGATGGTGGGTTCGAAGGGCGGGCTGTCCCATTGCTCCAGCGGACCGGTGGGCACCACGTCGGTGTGGCCGGCGAAGCAGACCAGCGGAGCTGCGTCGCCGCGGCGGGCCCAGAAGTTGTCGACCTCGCCGAAACGCATGCGCTCCACGCGAAAGCCTATGGCTTCCAAGCGGGCGATCATCAATTCCTGGCAGCCCTGGTCGCGCGGGGTGACCGAATCCAGCCGGATCAGCTGCCGCGCCAATTCTAAGGTTGCGCTCATTTCAGCAGGCGCTCCGCCCAGTCGGCTTCGACGAAGCCGACGCTGATTTTGCCGCCGGCGTCCAGCACCGGGCGCTTGATCACCGAGGGATTGGCCTGCATCAAGGCCAGCGCGGCCGGCAGTTGCTCTGCGCCGGCCTTGGCCTCGTCCGGCAGCGCACGCCAGGTGGTGCCCTGGCGGTTGATCAGCTTGGCGAGGCCGACCGCGGCGGCCCAGCGCTCCAGGCTGGCGGCGTCCGCGCCTTGTTTCTTGAAATCATGGAAGTGGTAGTCGAGGCCGTTGTCGCTCAGCCATTGGCGCGCTTTTTTGACGGTGCTGCAATTGGGTATGCCGTAAAGAGTAATCATGGGTGGGTTTACAGGTCCAGTTTGATGCTGTCGAAGCTTGGCGGCTCGCCGCCGGCTTGCTTATCGTCGCCGCTCGCCGCTTTTTCCTTGCTCTGATTGATCAACCAGTACAAGTTGGTGGGCGAGTCGGCGTTTCTCAGGGCCTCGTCCAGGCTGATGCGCCCCGTGCTGTAGAGCCGGTACAACGCCTGTTCGAAGGTTTGCGAGCCATCGCTCATGCTGCTTTCGATGGCTTCCTTGATTTTGTCTATCTCTCCGTTTCGGATCAACTCCGAAATGCGCGCGGTGTTGATCAGGATTTCGATCGCCGGCACCCGGGCGCCGTCCACCGTGGGGATCAGCCGTTGCGAAACCACCGCCTTCAGCGCGGAGGACAGGTCCATCAGCAAGGCGGCGCGGCTTTCCGCCGGGAAGAAGTTGATGACCCGGCTCAGCATGTGATAGCTGTTGTTGCCGTGCAGCGTGGAGATGCACAGATGGCCGGACTGGGCGTAGGTCACCGCCTGGGTTAGGGTTTCCGGGTCGCGGATCTCGCCTATCATCAGCACGTCCGGCGCCTCGCGCATCGCGTTTTTCAGCGCGCGGGCGTAGGAGAGGGTGTCGAAGCCCACTTCGCGCTGGTTGACGATGGACTTGTCGTGGCGGAACAGGAATTCGATCGGGTCTTCCACGGTGAGGATGTGGCCGCTCATGCTCTGATTGCGGGTTTGCAGCATGGCCGCCACGGTGGAGCTTTTGCCGGAACCGGTGGAGCCGACCACCAGGATCAGGCCGCGCTTGAGCTTGATCAGTTCGCTGAGCACCGGCGGCAGCTGCAAATGCTCCAGCGACGGAATATTGGGCAGGATGTAGCGCACCACCATGCCCACCGAGCCGCGTTGCCAGAAGATATTGATGCGGAAACTGCCGAGGCCGGGCACCGGGTGGCCCAGATTCATTTCGCGTTCCTGTTCGAAGACGCCGATTTCCTCTTCGCTCATCAGGCTGTAGGCCAGCTGTTTGACCATATCCGCGGTCAGCGGTTTTTCGTTCATCGGCAGCAGCTCGCCGTTCTGCTTGATCATCGGCGGGGAGAAGCTGGTGAAGAACAGATCGCTGGCGCGGCGTTCGGCCATCAATTTGAAAAACGGCAGCATCAACATAATCGTGCACCCGAAGCGGCAAGGTTTATCAATGGAACGGTTCTTTAAAGTGTAGCCGGCCCGCGCCCAAAAAAAACGCCGCCCGACAGCGCGGGCGGCGGCGATTTCATGGCGTCCGCATGGATCAGGCGGGTTTGGCGCCGCTGTTCTCGTCGCGCAGCGCGCGGCGCAGAATCTTGCCGACATTGGTCTTGGGCAGCTCGTCGCGGAATTCCACCAGCTTGGGCACCTTGTAGCCGGTCAGATTGTCGCGGCAGTGCTGGATGATGTCTTTTTCCGTCAGCGCGCGGTCTTTGCGCACCACGAAGACCTTGACCACCTCGCCGGACTTGTCGTCCGGCACGCCGATGCAGGCCACTTCCAGCACGCCGGCGTGGCCGGCCACCACGTCTTCGATCTCGTTGGGGTAAACGTTGAAGCCGGACACCAGGATCATGTCCTTCTTGCGGTCCACCAGTTTGACGAAGCCGTCCGGCGTCAGCATGGCCATGTCGCCGGTGGCGAGGAAGCCGTCCGGGCTCAGCACCTTGGCGGTTTCGTCCGGGCGGTTCCAATAGCCTTTCATCACCTGAGGGCCGCGGATGCACAGCTCGCCCTGCTCGCCGGGGGCCACTTCCTCGCCCTCGGGGCCGCGCAGCTGCATCTCGGTGGAGGGCACCGGCACGCCGATGGTGCCGTTGTAGGCGGCGAGATCCAGCGGGTTCATGCACACGGCCGGGCTGGCCTCGGTCAGGCCGTAGGCTTCCACCAGAGTGACGCCGGTCACTTGCTTCCACTTGTCCGCCACCGCTTTTTGCACCGCCATGCCGCCGCCCAGCGCCAGGCGCCAGGTGGAGAAGTCGAGCTTGGCGAATTCCGGATTGTTCAGCAGCGCGTTGAACAGGGTGTTGACCCCGGTCATGCAGGTGATCGGGTACTTGCCCATTTCCTTGATGAAGCCGGGGATGTCGCGCGGATTGGTGATCAGGATGTTGAGCGCCCCCACTTCGGTGAACACCATCAGATTCGCGGTCAAGGAGAAGATGTGATAGAGCGGCAGCGCGGTGACGATGATTTCCTGTCCCGGGCGGATCACCGGCTTCACCCACTCGCCGGCTTGCAGCATATTGGCGACGATATTGCGGTGAACCAGCATCGCGCCCTTGGAGACGCCGGTGGTGCCGCCGGTGTATTGCAGGAAGGCGATGTCGTCGTGGCCCAGCTCCACCGGCCGGTAGGGCGCGCGCGCGCCGCGGGACAGGGCGTCGCCGAAGCGGACATGGCCGGGCAGGCGCCACGGCGGCACCATCTTCTTGACCTTGCGCACCACGAAGTTGACCAGCATGCCCTTGGCGAAGCCCAGCATCTCGCCGATGGAGGCCACGATCACGTGCTTGACCTGGGTGCGTGGCAGCACCTGCTCCAGCACGCTGGCGAAGTTCTCCAGGATCACGATGGTTTCCGCGCCGGAGTCCTTCAGCTGATGCTCCAGCTCGCGCGGGGTGTACAGCGGATTGACGTTGACCACGGTGCCGCCGGCGCGCAAGGTGCCGAACACCGCGACCGGATATTGCAGCAGATTGGGCATCATCACCGCCACGCGGTCGCCCTTCTGGAGCTTCAGCTCATGCTGCAGATAGGAGGCGAACTGGCCGGAGAGCTGGTCCATCTCGCGGTAGCTGAGTTCTTTGCCCATGCAGGCCAGGGCGGGGCGGTCATGGAATTTCTTGACGCTGCGGTCGAAGACTTCGACCACGGATTGAAACTGGTTGATGTCGATTTCGTGAGCTACGCCCGGCTGGTAGTTTTTGAGCCACACCTTTTCCATAAATCCCGGTTTCTCCATCGTGCTGGTTAACGAGAGTCGCGCCAGCGTATCGCGCGCCGGCGGGCGTCGTACCTATTTGGTGACTATATATTTGTTATGTCGCGGCGGCTTGGCCGCTCATGACGTCAAACTGCTGTTTGAGTGCCCGGTAATGTACCGTAACTGGAACCGCTCGCAAAGAAGTCCGGCGCAAACAGCCGTCCGGTCCCGTTGGAGGCGGGCGGTTCGCCGGTTTTCTTTTTCAATGGAATAGGTTACAATCGCGTCGGTTAGGGATGGGCGTTTCGCCCATTTTTTATTTGTGGAAAAAGCAATGGATGTTCGTTTGCTGCTGGAAAACACCCTGCCGGGTCTGGGCTACGAGTTGGTCGATTTCGAAATGACCCCAGGGGGCGGTTTTCGCGTTTTTATCGACAAGCCGGGTGGCATCACCGTGGAAGATTGCGTCCAGGTGAGCAATCACTTCACCCGCCTTTTCATGGTCGAGAACATCGACTACGAGCGACTCGAAGTGTCTTCGCCGGGCTTGGACCGTCCGCTGAAGAAAGAGGCTGATTTCGTCCGCTTCGCCGGTAAGCTTGCCAAGATCAAGACGCGCATGCCGATCGAGCAGCAGAAGAAATTTACCGGTCGTCTTGCCGGGGTCGAGGAAGACTCTGTGAAGCTGGATGTGGATGGCCGCATCGTGGCGATTCCGTTTGCCAATATCGACAAGGCCAGGCTGGAGCCTGAGTTTTGATGTCTGGACGGCCATAAGCCACGCAAAAGGACAAAAATCGGAGAGGAATGAATGAGTCGCGAGATTTTGTTGCTGGTGGATGCCCTGGCGAGCGAAAAGAATGTCAGCAAGGATGTGGTGTTCTCCGCCCTTGAGATGGCGCTTGCCTCGGCAACCAAGAAAAAGTTTACCGATGACGAGATGGACGTGCGCGTCGAAATCGACCGCCACAGCGGTCAATATCAGACCTTCCGCCGCTGGTTGGTGGTGGAAGACGAGCTGCTGGAATCGGAAAGCAAGGAAATCGGCGTAATCGACGCGCGCGAGCGCGATCCGCGCATTGAAGTGGGCGCGTTCATCGAGGAGCCGATGGAGGCGGTGGAGTTTGGCCGCATCGGCGCGCAAACCGCCAAGCAAGTGATCCTGCAACGCATTCGCGACGCTGAGCGCGAGCAGCTGCTGAACGAGTTCCTGCAGCGCCGCGAGCACCTGGTGACCGGCACCATCAAACGCATCGAGCGCGGCAACGCCATCGTGGAATGCGGCAAGCTGGAAGCGGTGCTGCCGCGCGATCAGATGATCCCCAAGGAAAACCTGCGCGTGGGCGACCGCGTCAAGGCTTTCCTGTTGCGCATCGATCGTCTGGGTCGCGGCCCGCAGCTGGTGCTGTCGCGCACCTCTCCGGATTTCCTGACCAAGCTGTTCGAGCTGGAAGTGCCGGAAATCGACGAAGGCCTGCTGGAGATCAAGGCCGCCGTGCGCGACGCCGGCATGCGCGCCAAGATCGCCGTCAAGGCCAACGACGCGCGCATCGATCCGCAGGGCACCTGCATCGGCATGCGCGGTTCCCGCGTTCAGTCGGTCAGCCAGGAGCTGGGCGGCGAGCGCATCGACATTGTGCTGTGGGCGCCGGAACCGGCTCAGTTCGTGATCAACGCGCTGTCGCCGGCTGAAGTCAGCCGCATCATGGTGGACGAAGACAACCACAGCATGGACGTGGTGGTGGAGGAGGAGCAACTGGCGCTGGCCATCGGCCGCAGCGGCCAGAACGTCAAGCTGGCCGCCGAGTTGACCGGCTGGTACCTCAACATCATGACCGTTGCCGAGGCTGAAGAAAAGCATCAGGCGGAAGACGCCGCCGTGCGTGATCTGTTCGTGAGCGCCCTGGGCGTGAGCGAAGACGTCGCCGCCGTACTGGTGCAAGAAGGCTTTGCCGCTTTGGAAGAAGTGGCGTATGTGCCGATTGCGGAGATGCTGGAGATTGAAGGGTTTGATGAGGAGCTGGTCAACGATCTGCGCATCCGCGCGCGTGACGCTCTTTTGACACAGGCTATTGCGTCCGAAGAAAAGGTGGAAAGCGTTTCCGATGGCCTGCGCGATATCGAGGGCCTGGACGCCGAGCTGGTTCGCAAGCTGGCCGAAGGCGGCGTGATCACCCGCGACGATCTGGCCGATTTGGCCGTGGACGATCTGGTGGACATGACCGGCATGGAGGCCGAGACCGCCCGCGCCGTCATCATGAAGGCGCGCGAGCACTGGTTCGACCAGTAAGGCCTGTCCGGAAAGAATTTACAGAATTTGGGAAGACGCATGGTTTTGACAAACGTAAAACAATTTGCCAGTGAGCTTAACCTCACACCGGAACGCCTGCTGGAACAGCTGGGCGCGGCCGGCGTGAGCAAACGCTCGCCGGATGACGCGCTATCCGCGCAAGACAAGTCCCAGCTTCTTGACTATCTGAAGCGCTCCCACGGCGCGCGCGACGAAGAGTCGCGCATCGCCCTGACGCGCAAGTCCACCAGCGAGATCAAGACCGCCGACGGCAGCACCGTCAAGGTGGAGACCCGCAAGAAGCGCTTCGTGGTGCGTCCGGAAGAGGCGTCCGCGGCTCAGCCCGCCGCGGCCGAGTCCAGCCCGGCCGAGCCGGTGAAGGCGCCGGAACCGGCGCCGGCTCCGGCGGTGGAAGCCAAGCCCGAACCGAAACCGGAAATCAAGCCCGAGCCCAAGCCGGAACCGGCTCCGCAAGCCGCGGAAGCCAAGCCCGAGCCCAAGCCGGCTGAAGCGCCGCGCCAGGAAGCCGCCAAACCGGCCGCTCCCAAGCCGGCCGCTCCGGCGCAGCGTCCGACCGTGGCCTCCATCCTGAGCCCGGAAGAAATCGCCGCTCGCGAAGCCGAGGAAAAGCGCCAGGCCGCTTTCCGCGCCCGTCAGGAAGCGCTGATGCGCGAAAAGATCGAGCGCGAAGAGCGCCGCCAGGCCGCGCGCCAGGCCGCCTTGCAACCGCCGCCGGCTCCCGAGCCGGTGCGCGCCGCTGAGCCGCCGGCTCGCCGCGAAGAACCGCGCCGCGACGACCGTCGTCCGGCCGGCGCCGGCGACAACCGCGGCCCGCGCCCGGCTGGCGACAACCGTGGCCCGCGTCCGGCTGGCGACAACCGCGGCCCGCGCCCGGCTGGCGACAACCGTGGTCCGCGCCCGGCTGGCGACAACCGCGGCCCGCGTCCGGCTGGCGATAACCGCGGTCCGCGCCCGGCTGCTGCCGGCGCGCCCGGCGCCCCGGCGGTTCCGGCCACCGTGGCCGGCCGTCCCGACGCCAAGAAAGGCGGCGGCGGCAAGAAGGGCGGCGATCGCTGGGACGAAGGCAAGAAGGGCGGCCGCGGTCTGAGGACCAAGGGCGGCGATGCCGGCAACGACTGGAAATCCCGCGGCGGCAAGAACCGTCACAAGCAGAACAATCAGCACGCCTTCCAGGCGCCGACCGAACCCATCGTGCATGAAGTGCTGGTGCCGGAAACCATTTCCGTCGCCGATCTGGCGCACAAGATGGCCGTCAAGGCCGTCGAGGTGATCAAGGCGCTGATGAAGATGGGCATGATGGTGACCATCAACCAGGTGCTGGACCAGGAAACCGCGATGATCGTGGTGGAAGAAATGGGTCACGTGCCGAAGGCGGCTCAGGCCGACGATCCGGAAGCCTACCTGGAACTGGGCGGCGCCGAGTCCGCGGTGGAAGTCGTGGAACTGCCGCGCTCCCCGGTGGTGACCGTGATGGGTCACGTCGACCACGGCAAGACCTCGCTGCTGGACTACATCCGCCGCGCCAAGGTCGCCGCGGGCGAAGCCGGCGGCATTACTCAGCACATCGGCGCTTACCACGTGGAAACCCCGCGCGGCATGATCACCTTCCTGGACACCCCGGGTCACGAAGCGTTTACCGCGATGCGTGCCCGCGGCGCCAAGGCCACCGACATCGTGGTGCTGGTGGTGGCGGCCGACGACGGCGTGATGCCGCAAACCATCGAAGCCATCCACCACGCCAAAGCGGCCAAGGTGCCGATGGTGGTGGCGGTGAACAAGATCGACAAGCAGGGCGCCAACGTCGAGCGCATCCGTCAGGAACTGGTATCGCATGAAGTGGTGCCGGAAGACTGGGGCGGCGACACTCAGTTCGTCGAAGTGTCGGCCAAAATGGGCCAGAACATCGACGCGCTGCTGGAAGCCATCCTGCTGCAAGCCGAAGTGCTGGAGCTGAAGGCTCCGGTGGAAGCGCCGGCCAAGGGCATCATCGTCGAGGCTCGCCTCGACAAGGGCCGCGGCCCGGTGGCCACCTTGCTGGTTCAATCCGGCACCCTGAAGAAGGGCGACGTGGTACTGGCCGGCACCGCCTTCGGCCGCGTCCGCGCGATGATGGACGAAAACGGCAAGGCCATCGAATCCGCCGGTCCGGCGATTCCGGTGGAGATCCTGGGTCTGTCCGACGTGCCGCAAGCCGGCGAAGACGCGATGGTGCTGACCGACGAGAAGAAGGCGCGTGAAATCGCCCTGTTCCGCGCCGGCAAGTTCCGCGACGTGCGTCTGGCCAAGCAGCAGGCGGCCAAGCTGGAGAATATGTTCGCGCAGATGGCGGAGGGCGAGGTGCAAACCCTGTCCATCATCATCAAGGCCGACATGCAAGGTTCCTACGAAGCGCTGGCCGGCAGCTTGCAAAAGCTGTCCACCGACGAAGTGCGCGTGGGCATCCTGCACTCCGGCGTGGGCGGCATCTCGGAATCCGACGTCAACCTGGCGATCGCCTCCAAGGCCATCGTGATCGGCTTCAACACCCGTGCCGATGCCGCCGCCCGCAAGCTGGCGGAGAGCGAAGGCGTGGACATCCGCTACTACAACATCATCTATGATGCGGTGGACGAAGTGAAAGCGGCGCTGTCCGGCATGCTGGCTCCGGAGAAGAAAGAACAGATCCTGGGCACGGTGGAAATCCGTCAGGTGATCCCGGTGTCCAAGGTGGGCAATATCGCGGGTTGCATGGTGACCGACGGCATGATCAAGCGCACCGCTTCGATCCGTCTGATCCGCAACCACGTGGTGGTGCACACCGGCGAACTGGACTCCCTGAAGCGCTTCAAGGACGACGTGAAGGAAGTGAAGCAGGGCTACGAATGCGGCCTGATGCTGAAAAACTTCAACGACATCCAAGAAGGCGACCAGCTGGAAGCGTTCGAAATCGTGGAAGTGGCGCGCTCTCTGTAAGCGAGACGCCAAGGGCGGGCGCCGGTCTGACCGTGAGGTCGGCGGGCGCTCGCCTTTTTTCTTGTTTGAATTAGCCACGGAAGTACACGGAATGAATGGCGCTGAATGAGGGGGCCTGATTCGGTGGACAAGGGGGCGCGCCGCCGATGCGCGTTTTCCGTGCCGTTCCGTGTGCTTCCGTGGCTAATTAATCAATTTATTGGAAATGCTATGGCCAAAGCCAAAAAAGGTTTCTCCCGTTCCGACCGCATCGCCGAGCAGATTCAGCGCGAACTGGCGGAACTGACCCGCAAGGGCCTGAAAGATCCGCGCGCCGGTTGGATCACCATCACCCTGGTGCAAGTGACCCGCGACTATTCGCACGCCAAGGTGTTCTACACCGTGATGGACGAGAAGACGCGCGAAGCCACCCAGGAGGCGCTGGAAAGCTCGGCCGGCTATCTGCGCTCCGAGCTGGGCCGCAGCATCAAGATCTTCACCACGCCGCAGCTGCACTTCGTCTACGACGAATCGGTGGAGCGCGGCATGCATATGACCAGCCTGATCAATCAGGTGGCGCGCGAGGACGCCGAGAAGTTCGGCGGCCAGGAAGCCGCGGCCGGCGAGGACGGCGCCGAGGGCAAGGAATGAGCAAGCCGCGCAGCAATCGCCGCCTGATAGACGGCGTGCTGCTGATCGACAAGCCTTACGACATCTCCAGCAACGGCGCGCTGCAAAAGGCGCGCTGGCTGCTGAACGCCGCCAAGGCCGGCCATACCGGCGTGCTGGACCCGCTGGCCACCGGCCTGCTGCCGGTCTGCCTGGGCGAGGCCACCAAGTTTTCCTCCTATCTGCTGGACGCGGACAAGGGCTACCGCGCCACGGTGAAGTTCGGCGTGGTGACCACCACCGGCGACGTGGAGGGCGAGGTGGTGTCCGAACGTCCGGCGGCTTTCGACCGCGACGGCCTGCTGGCGGCGATGGCGGCCTTCCGCGGCGAAATTTCCCAGGTGCCGCCGATGTATTCGGCGCTCAAGCATCAGGGCAAGCCCTTGTACGAGTACGCGCGCGCCGGCATCGAGATCGAACGCGAGGCGCGGCGGGTGCATATCCGCAAGCTGGAGTTGATCAGCCTGGACGGCGACACCGCGGTGATCGACGTGCTGTGCAGCAAGGGCACCTATATCCGCACTCTGGCCTGCGACATCGGCGAAGCCCTGGGCTGCGGCGCGCATCTGACCGGCCTGCGCCGCACCGCCACCGGCGGTTTTTCGCTGGACGAGGCCTTGCAACTGGCGGATATCGAAGCGCTGGAAATGCCGCAGCGCGAGGCCTTGCTGTTGCCGGCGGACATCCTGGTGCGCCATCTGCCCGAGGCGGAACTGGCGGCCGAGGAGGCCGGTAAATTCATGCACGGACAGCCCGTGCGTTTTACCGAAAAATGTGCGAAAATGCAGCGTTTCCGGATTTACCGCGAGGGAAGCCGGGAATTCTTGGGGCTGGGCGAGGCGCGCGACGATGGTCGCCTGCATCCGATCCGGCTCCTGGCGAGCAAGGCGGCGACGTCTTGAACGCCGACGGCCGCAAGGCCGCTTTACCGGAGTGTTGATGGGTTGCGAGGGTTTCGGCCTTGGCTGCTCGCTGCACTTGTCGGGTTGAAAGACCCCTACTGATAATTTGGAGTTACCCCAAATGGCAATGACCGCCGCTCAAAAAGCAGACATCGTTAAAGACTTCCAGCGCAGCGAAGGCGACACCGGTTCGTCCGAAGTGCAAGTGGCTCTGTTGACCGCTCGCATCAACGACCTGACCCCGCACTTCAAAGCCAACACCAAGGACCACCACAGCCGTCGTGGCCTGTTGAAGCTGGTAAGCCGTCGCCGTCGTCTGCTGGATTACCTGAAGCGCACCGATGCCGATAGCTATCGCGCATTGATCGCTCGCCTGGGCCTGCGCAAGTAAGGTTGGGTTTTGGAAAAGTCGCAGCGTGCTGCGACTTTTTCATGCCGCATGCAAGATCGCGAGCATTATTGCTGTAACAACGGGGGGAGCCTCTAAAAATTCGGATCGGCGCTGTTGGTCGGAATTTTTAGGGGTTCCCGTTGTTTTTTCGGCTTGCGATTATTTGTCACACACAAAGAAATAGGGAAACCCTGTGTTCAATAAAATCACCAAGTCTTTCCAGTACGGCCGTCACACCGTCACCCTGGAAACCGGCGAAGTCGCCCGTCAGGCGTCTGGTTCCGTCATCGTCTCCGTTGAAGACACCGTCGTGCTGGTCTCCGTGGTGGGCGGCAAGAACGTCAAGCCGGGCCAGGACTTCTTCCCGCTGACCGTGGATTACCTGGAGCGCACCTACGCCGCCGGCAAGATCCCGGGCGGTTTCTTCAAGCGCGAAGGCAAGCAGTCCGAGAAGGAAGTGCTGACCAGCCGCCTGATCGACCGTCCGATCCGCCCGCTGTTCCCGGAAGGCTTCTTCCACGACGTGCAGATCGTCGCCACCGTGATGTCGCTGAATCCTGAAGTGGATTCCGACGTTCCGGCGATGATCGGCGCTTCCGCCGCTCTGGCCATTTCCGGCCTGCCGTTCGCCGGCCCGATCGGCGCCGCCCGCGTGGGCTACGCCAATGGCGAATACATCCTGAACCCGACTCGCACCGAGCTGGCCGCGTCCGAAATGGATCTGGTGGTCGCCGGCACCGAGCGCGCGGTGCTGATGGTGGAATCCGAAGCCAAGGAACTGCCGGAAGCCGTGATGCTGGGCGCCGTGGTGTTCGGTCACGAGCAGATGCAAGCCGCGATCAAGGCCATCAACGAACTGGCCGACGAAGTGAACCCGGTGATGTTCGACTGGGCCGCTCCGGTGGCCGATGAGGCGCTGATCGCCCAAGTGCGCGCCATCGCCGGCGAGCAACTGGCCAACGCCTTCCGCCTGCGTCAGAAGCAAGCCCGCACCGTGGCCATCAACGAAGCCTGGAGCGCGGTCAAAGCCGGTCTGATCGACGAAAACACCGACACCCTGAAGGCCAATGAGATCAAGGGCATCTTCAAGGGCCTGGAAGCCGAAATCGTTCGCGGCCAGATCCTGGCCGGCGATGCGCGCATCGACGGTCGCGACACCCGCACCGTGCGCCCGATCAGCATCCGCAACAACGTGCTGCCGCGCACCCACGGTTCCGCGCTGTTCACCCGCGGCGAAACCCAAGCCATGGTGGTGACCACGCTGGGCACCAAGCAGGACGAGCAGATCATCGACGCGCTGGCCGGCGAATACACCGAGCGCTTCATGCTGCATTACAACTTCCCGCCGTACTCCACCGGCGAAGCCGGCCGCATGGGCCCGCCGAAGCGCCGTGAAATCGGCCACGGCCGCCTGGCCAAGCGCGCGCTGGTTGCCGTGCTGCCGCCGGAATCGGAATTCGGCTACTCGATGCGCGTGGTGTCGGAAATCACCGAATCCAACGGCTCCTCGTCGATGGCTTCCGTGTGCGGCGGCTGCCTGTCGCTGCTGTCCGCCGGCGTGCCGCTGAAGGCGCACGTGGCCGGCATCGCCATGGGTCTGATCCTGGAAGGCAACCGCTTCGCGGTGCTGACCGACATCCTGGGCGATGAAGATCACCTGGGCGACATGGACTTCAAAGTGGCCGGTACCGCCGCAGGCGTGACCGCGCTGCAGATGGACATCAAGATCCAGGGCATCACCAAGGAAATCATGCAGGTGGCGCTGGATCAGGCCAAAGAAGGCCGCATGCACATCCTGGGTCTGATGAAGGAAGCCGTGGACGGCCCGCAAGAGCTGTCCGCTCACGCTCCGCGTCTGTACGTGATGAAGATCAACCCGGACAAGATCCGCGAAGTGATCGGCAAGGGCGGCGAAACCATCCGCTCCATCACCAAGGACACCGGCTGCGAGATCAATATCGAGGAAGACGGCACCATCACCATCGCTTCGGTCAGCAACGAAGGCGCGGAAGCCGCCAAGAAGCGCATCGAAGAGATCACCGTTGAAGTGGAAGTGGGCAAGGTGTACGAAGGCACCGTGGTCAAGATCCTCGACAACAACGTCGGCGCCATCGTGTCCATCCTGCCGGGCAAAGATGGTCTGGTCCACATTTCCCAGATCGCCAACGAGCGCATCAAGAACGTGGCCGACTATCTGAAAGAAGGCCAGGTCGTGAAGGTCAAGGCCATCGAAATGGACGACCGCGGCCGCATCCGCCTGTCCATCAAGGCCCTGCTGGAAGAAGAAGCCAAGACCGCGCAGGCGACTGCCGATTCCTTCGGTCTGAAAACCCAGTAAGCCAGCCTGAGCGCCGCTCCGATACGGAACGGCCGCCGGCTAGCATCACCCCCTGCCATGGCAGGGGGTTTTTTTACGTCCGCTTTTAGCGCTTGCTTATTGCCGTCATGTAGGGTCTTTATGTTTGTCGTGCTAACTTACATGTCTTTTGATTGGAATGTTATGCATGAAAATGACAAAATGAGAGGCTTTTGAATATTAGGAATGGGTTGATGATGAGAAAATTATTGTTTTGCGCCTTGGTGTTCAATCTATTGCTAGCCAATGTCGGTATCGCCGAAAGTTTGAAAACCCGCTATGGCACGGTTTCTGAAGATGGCGCTGGCCAACTGCACTTAGGCAAGAAACTACTGCATGACGCGGATGGTAATAATATTTATCTGCAAGGAAGCTTTCAGCTCAAGGACAAGGATGTGGTCTTGTTCAATAGCCATTGCGGTGGCAGCGGCTGTGAGGAGCAAAGCTTTTATCTGCTGACGGTAAGCAAGGGAGGTGCCAGCAAAAAATTCAAGCTGGGGGATTTCTCCATGGGTGCCGAGGCGACCGCCCGTGTTGAAGGCGAACGTTTGAAAGTGGTTTTCAGTCCGGAAAACGGTAGACAGGAAACCGTGGTTTTTGATGGTGAAAAGCCGGCGAAGACGGTTAAGCGCATCAAGTCCAAAGCGGAACTCAGCAAGGAGAACTGCCAGTGGGTTTATAAGTACGCCGATTCATGTGTGGACGCCGGTCAAAACGGAAATGATTGTAATGCGAAGCTGCGCGATAATTTTCCCGGCTGGAGCGCACGCGGTATCGCCGAGCTTGACGATAGCTACAAGCCGGCGGCCTTCGATAAGGCTTGCCGTTCAATGTGTCTGGCCAAGCGTAAGAATATGGGCTTTGATGCTTTTGCCAAGAGCGTGTGCAAATCGTGATGTTCTAGCTTCTAAAGAGAGCTTGGATATAAAAATGCCGGTACCCGTGGAAGGGGCCGGCATTTTTCATGGTCAGCGTTCAGGGCTGGGCCGGCTTGATCGCCATCCCGCGCGCCAATAGCCGGGCGCTGTCGCGGCACCAGTCGTCGATCAGGCTTTCCAGGCTTTCCAGCTTGACCGCCTCGCCGCGCTGGCGGCTCTTGTCGCTTTTGCGCAGATTGACGCTGCCGGCCAGCAGCTTGCCGTTATTGGCGTCTTCCAGTTGTCCCATGCTGGCCACCTTGGTCAGATAGGGTTCCTTGCCGGCGGCCAGCCGGCCCAGATTGAACACCGCCTTGATCGGCAGGATGTCCAGCGGCTCCACGCCCGGCCGTTCCTGAGCCATGCCGGTGACGGCCACGCGCAGGCGGGCGCTGTCCGGCAGCGCCTCGCGGCTGACCGGGATGCCGACCTTGTGCAATTCCTCGGTCATCCGTCGCTGAAAATAGGCGGCGATCCGGTTTTCCTCGCCGCTCTGCAGCAATTGCCAATCGCCGTCAGCCTGGTGGCGCATGAAGTACAGCGGTTCCACCACGATGGATTTGTAAGCGCTCAGCTGCGCGTCCGGAGCCCGGTACAGCTTTTGCGAGGCGTCGCGGTCCGCTGCCTTGAAGGCGGTCAGCGGCAGGCTGAACACGGTCTGCGGGGCCGCGGCGTCTTGGGCCAGAGCGGGCAGGGCGGCCAGCAACAGCAGGCCGAAGGTGAGGGTCTTGCGCATGAGGCGTTCCTGTTTCATGGGGTATGAGGCTTGCGGCGATGCTTGCGGCAACCGCGGCTAGACCGGCGGCGCGGCGCGGGCGTTCCCCGGCTTCACACATCTTTGCATTCCGCCATCATCATGCTAGCAGCCGGCCAGGGCGATGCGCGATTTTGATCTTGAGCATTGAATACCACATTAATACCAGTTAGCCTGTGCCCACGGTGGCATGCGGATGACGATTGGGAGTCGCGGCGATAGCGTTTCGCCGCGCGGCGCGCCACGCAAATCGCAGAGGTGAGCATGAGGACGAAACAACTATTGGCGGCGGGCCTGTTGTCGGCCAGCGCGCTGGCTTGGGCGCAGCCGGATGTCGCGGCGATGGCGCGGGACCTGTCGCTGGCGGTGGCGGTGGACAGCAATAAGGGCGCGGCCGCCGGCGCGCGCTGCGTGGAACTGGGCGCGGACTGGGGCAGTTGCCTGAAAGGGCGGCTGATCCTGCAAAACCATGGCCGGTCCGCGGTCCCGGCCAAGGACTGGACCTTGTACCTGCACAGCATCCGGCGGCTGCTGCGCGTGGACAGCCCGGACTTCGAACTGAGTCATCTGACCGGCGATCTGTATCGGCTGACGCCCAAGCCGGGCTTCGCCGGCATCGCCGCCGGCGCCAAGCTGGAACTGCCCTTGGTGGCCGAGTACTGGATGTTGCACAACAGCGACGTGCTGCCGCGGCCTTATCTGGTAACCGACGGCCAGGCGCCGGCGGTGCTGGCGCGCAATGACGACGACGACGCCAGCTATCTGCTGCCGCTGCCGGGCGATGAATGGAAGTCGCCGGCGGGCGAGGCGCGGCCCCTGATGGACGCCGCCGAGCGTTATCGCGAATTCGCGCGCCGCGGCCCGCAATTGGCCGCCGCCGATGTGGCCGCGCGGGTGATTCCCGCCGCGCTGCGCGTCAAGCCGGACGGCGGCAAGACGGCGGCCGCGGGGCTGAGCTGGCGGCTGCCGGCGCTGGCTCCGGACGCGCGCGCGGCGCTGGCGCAACGCAGCCGCCAGCTGGGCCTGGCCGGGCAGGGCCTGCCGGTCAGCGGCGCGGTGGTCAAGGGCCTGCCGGCCGACATCGCCGTCGCCGGCGGTTACCGCTTGCGGGTGGGGCGCGGCGGCGCGCGCATAGACGCGCATGACGCCGCCGGCCTGTTCTACGGCGCGCAGACCCTGCTGGGCCTGATGCCGCAAGGCGGCGGCGAGATCCCGACGCTGACGGTGGAGGACGCGCCGCGCTACGCGCACCGCGGCTTCATGGTGGACGTGGCGCGCAATTTCCGTCAGCCGGCCACGCTCAAGCGCCTGATCGAACAGATGGCCGCCTACAAGCTCAACAAGCTGCATCTGCATCTGTCCGACGATGAAGGCTGGCGCTTGCAGATCAACGGCCTGCCGGAATTGACCGAGGTCGGCGCGCGCCGCTGTCACGATCTGAACGAGGACCGCTGCCTGCTGCCGCAACTGGGGTCCGGTCCGGACAACCGTTCCGGCGGCGGCTATTTGAGCCGCGAGCAGTATGTGGAATTGCTGCGTTACGCCAAGGCGCGCTTCATCGAGGTGATTCCGGAAATCGACATGCCGGCGCACGCGCGCGCGGCGGTGATGGCGATGGAGCGGCGTTATCGCCACCTCAGTCAGTTGGAGCAGCCGGAAGCCGCCTCCGCCTACCGGCTGATCGATCCGCAAGACCGTTCCAACACCTTGTCGGTGCAATTCTACGACCGTCACACCTATGTCAATCCCTGCGTGCCCGGCGTGCCGCGCTTCGTCGACAAAGTGGTGTCGGAAGTGGCCGCCATGCACCGCGAGGCCGGCGCGCCGCTGGCGGTCTGGCACTTTGGCGGCGACGAGGCCAAGAACATCTTGCTGGGCGGCGGTTTCCAGGACCTGTCCGGCCAGGACCCAGGCAAGGGCAAGATCAAGCTGGCGGAGCAGGACAAGCCCTGGGCGCGCTCGCCGGCCTGCCGCGCGCTGCTGGCGGAGCGGCCGGGGAAAACCGTCGCCGATCTGCCCTTGCAGTTCGCCGAGGACGTCAGCCGCATCCTGGCGCGGCACGGCATCGCCACGATGGGCGCCTGGCAGGACGGTTTGAAAGGCGCGAAATCGCCCAAGGATTTCGCCACCGCCAAGGTGATGGTCACCGAGTGGGACGCCTTGTTCTGGGGCGCGGCCAAGGAGGCGCACGAGTTCGCCAACAAGGGTTTCCAGACCGTGCTGGCGATGCCGGATTATTTGTACTTCGACTTCCCCTATGAGTTGAACCCCAAGGAACGCGGCTATTACTGGGCCTCGCGCGCTACCGACAGCTATAAGGTGTTCAGCTTCGCGCCGGACAATCTGCCGCAGAACGCCGAGGTGATGACAGACCGTCAGGGCAAGGCCTTCGAAGTGCCCAGCGAGGCGGCGCCGGCGCGCTTCGCCGGCATCCAGGGTCAGGCCTGGAGCGAGGTGATGCGCAGCGACGCCCAGTTTGAATACATGGCCTATCCGCGGCTGCTGGCATTGGCCGAGCGCGCCTGGCACCGCGCGGGCTGGGAACGGCCTTATCGCCAGGGCGAGCGTTATCAGCTGGGCGTCAGCCATCTGGTGGACCGCGCGGCCTTGAACCGGGATTGGCAGCAGTTCGCCGCGGTGCTGGGCTGGCGCGAGGCGGCCAAGCTGGAGCGCGCCGGCATCGGTCTGCGCATCGCGCCGCCGGGCCTGGCGAGCGGGGCGGCGGCGGTGCTGACGGAGTTCCCCGGCCAGGCGCTGCAGTTCTCGCCGGACGGGCGCAACTGGACGCCGTACCGGCCGGGCCTGGGCGCGGAAGCGCCTTATTGGCGCGGCGTCAGCGGCGACGGCGCGCGCTTTAGCCGGCAGGAGGCGCGCGGCGGCGACTGAGCGCCGATGCGGGCAAGGTAAGGACGCTCGGGCCGCCGGTCCGGGCGTTTTTCATGGCTGAGCGGTTTCCCGGCGTTGATAAGACAATAGAGTTGATCTATCTTGATGATCCCGCAGCGCGCCGGAGGGCGGCGTTTACAGCCGGATTGAGCACAGTTGCCCTCTGTAATGGATGTTGTCGGACAAAATTTATTGCGCTGTATCAAAGAATGTATACGCCGGTGTCGCAAACCGGATATGGATTTGCGACGGGCTTACCTTAGAATCATTGAAACTTCATGAAATCATCGATAAAGCCGGCATCACGACCGGTCCGGCCAGCCGCTTGGGATTTCATGATACGGATAAGAAACGACGATAGAGCAGGAAGGGAACCATCAAGATGAGCAATACTGTAACGCGCGCCGATTTCGACCAGGTCATGGTCCCCAATTACGGTCCGGCCGGTTTCATCCCGGTCAAGGGCCTGGGTTCCCGCGTATGGGACCAGAGCGGCCGCGAATTCATCGATTTCGCCGGCGGCATCGCCGTCAACTCGCTGGGCCATTGCCACCCGCAGCTGGTGGCGGCCTTGACCGAGCAGGCTTCCAAGCTGTGGCACGTGTCCAATGTGTTCACCAACGAGCCGGCCTTGAAGCTGGGCAAGCTGCTGACCGAGTCCACCTTCGCCGAGCGCGTGTTCTTCTGCAACTCCGGCGCGGAAGCCAATGAAGCCGCCTTCAAGCTGGCGCGCAAATACGGTTCCGATCACTTCGGCCCGGAAAAGAACCAGATCCTGGCCTGCAAGAACTCCTTCCACGGCCGCACCCTGTTCACCGTCAGCGTCGGCGGCCAGCCCAAGTACACCGAAGGCTTCGGCCCGGTGCCGGGCGGCATCGCCCACGTCGAATACAACGACATCGAATCGCTGAAAGCGGCCATCTCCGACCAGACCTGTGCGGTGGTGATCGAACCCATCCAGGGCGAGGGCGGCGTGATGCCGGCCGACAAGGCCTTCCTGGAAGCCGCGCGCCAGCTGTGCGACCAGCACAATGCGCTCTTGGTGTTCGATGAAGTGCAAAGCGGCGTCGGCCGCACCGGTTCGCTGTTCGCCTATCAGGAATACGGCGTGACCCCGGACATCCTCAGCTCCGCCAAGGGCATAGGCGGCGGCTTCCCGATCGGCGCGATGCTGACCACCGAGAAAGTGGCCAAGAGCTTCGGCATCGGCACCCATGGCTCCACCTACGGCGGCAACCCGCTGGCCTGCGCGGTGGCGCACAAGGTGCTGGAACTGGTCAAGGAGCCGGCGGTGCTGGACGGCGTGCGCGCCAAGCACCAGCGCTTCGTCGACGGCCTGAACGCGATCAACGCCAAATACCAGGTGTTCAAGACCGTGCGCGGCATGGGCCTGCTGCTGGGCTGCGTGCTGACCGACGCTTACGCCGGCCGCGCCAAGGAGTTCCTGAAAGCCGCTGAAAAGCAGGGCCTGATGTTGCTGGTGGCCGGCCTGAGCGTGGTGCGCCTGGCGCCGTCGCTGGTGATCGAGGATAAGGACATCGACGAAGGCCTGGCGCGTTTCGACGCGGCCATCGCCGAACTGGTTGCCGGTCGATAAGCGCCCGCGGCACTGATTCCGGGCGGCCGCCGGCCGCCCTTGCTCCAAGACACAATACTGTTATCCGCCCACGCTCCCGCCCCTGGCAGGCGCGCGGGTGATGCTGCGCCGCGGTCCCGCCGCGGCCCGGCCGGATTTCAGCGATAGGGGAGATGTCCCATGCTTACCGTGCGTCCCGTCCGCACCTCCGATCTGCCCGCCATCGAACGCATGGCGGTGGCCAGCGGCATCGGCGTCACCAGCTTGCCCAATAACCGGGAAAAGCTGTTCGAGCGCATCCAGCAGTCCGTGTCCGCCTTCGAGCACGAGGCCACCGGCGACTCCGGCTGCGAATACTATATGTTCGTGCTGGAGGAGGGCGGCCAGGTGTTGGGCACCGCGTCCATCAACGCTTCCGCCGGCTTCGACGAGCCCTTCTACAGCTACCGCAGCGAAATCTTCGTGCACGCCTCGCGCGCGCTGAAGGTCAACAACCGCGTGCACGTGCTGAATATGTGCCACGACCTGACCGGCATGGTGCAGCTGTGCGGCTTCTACGTGGACGGCCACCTGGAGCCCTTGGCCGCCGAGCTGCTGTCGCGCGCCCGGCTGCTCTTCATCGCCAGCAAGCGCGAGCGCTTCGGCCGCCGCGTGATCGCGGAGATGCAGGGCATTCACGACGACGCCGGCCAGTCGCCGTTCTGGAACGCCATCGGCCGCCGCTTCTTCAATATGGATTTCCTGCAGGTGGAACAGGCCTTCGTCAGCCACAGCAAGACCTTCATCGCCGAGCTGATGCCCAGCTATCCGATCTACGTGCCCTTGCTGCCGGACGAGGCGCAGCACGCCATCGGCCAGATCCACGCCAGCTTCGAGCGCTCCTGCCAGCTGCTGTGCAACGAGGGCTTCGAAGCCGACAACTATATCGACATCTTCGACGGCGGCGCGGTGCTGACCGCCGAGGTGGACCGGCTGAAAACGCTGGAAAACAGCCGCTGCTACCCGGTGGAAGTGCTGGCCAGCCTGCCGGAGCAGGCGCAGCCGCAGTTGTTGAGCAATCTGGAGTCCAGCGAGTTCGCCGCCGCGGTGTGCCGCGTGGCGGTGGTGGACGGCGTGGCCTTCATCAATCCCGACGCCGCCCGCGCGCTGGGTCTCGCCAGCGGCGGTCAGGTTCAAGTGGCCGGTTTGCAGCAGAAGGAGTCCGCAGCATGATGTTCATCCGCCCCGTAGCCCACAAGGACCTGGACGGCCTGATGAATCTGGCGCGCAGCGCCGGCGTCGGCCTGACCTCGCTGCCGGTCAACGAAGAGCGGCTGTCGCGCCGCATCGCCCGCTCGGTGCTGTCTTTCGCCGGCGAGCTGGACAAGGCCGACCAAGGCTATGTCTTCGTGATGGAAGACGGCGCCACCGGCGCCATCGCCGGCATCTGCGCGCTGGAAGCCGCGGTGGGCCTGAAGGAGCCGTGGTACAACTACCGCGTCGGCACCATCGTCCACGCGTCCGAGGAGTTGGGCGTCTACTCGCGCCACGACACCTTGTTCCTGTCCAACGACCACACCGGCTATTCCGAGCTGTGCACGCTGTTCCTGCACCCGGACTACCGCGCCAACCGCAACGGCGGCCTGCTGTCCAAGAGCCGCTTCCTGTTCCTGGCGCAGTTCCCGCAGCTGTTCGGCAAGCTGGTGGTGGCCGAGATGCGCGGCGTGTCCGACGAGACCGGCCGTTCGCCGTTCTGGGAGGGTCTGGGCCGCCACTTCTTCTCCATAGACTTCGCCCACGCCGATTACCTGACCGGCGTCGGCCAGAAGGCCTTCGTCGCCGAGCTGATGCCCAAGCACCCGGTCTACATCGACTTCCTGCCGCCGGAGGCGCAGGCGGTGATCGGCCAGACCCATGAAAACACCCGCCCGGCGGTGGCGATGCTGGAATCCGAAGGCTTCCGCTACGAGGGCTATGTCGACATCTTCGACGCCGGCCCGACGGTGCAGACCTATACCAGCGAAATCCGCGCGGTGAAGGAAAGCGCGACGGTCGCGGCGCGGCTGGCGGACCCGCTGCCGGAAGGCGACAAGAACTTCTACCTGGTGTCCAACGACTCGCTGGCCGGCTTCCGCGCCGTCCTGGCCGAGACGCTGGCGCCCACCCATGAAATCCTGCTGACGCCGGAACAGGCGCAGGCGCTGAACGTGGAAGAGGGCGGCCATCTGCGCTGCGTCGCGCTCTACCCCAAGGAGAATGCATAGTGAGCAGCTTATTCATCAACGGTCAGTGGCAGGAAGGCGCCGGCGCGGCGCTGAGCAAAACCAATCCGGCCGACAATAGCCCGCTATGGCAGGGCCGCGCGGCCGACGCCGCCCAGGTGGACGCCGCCGTGGCCGCCGGCCGCGCCGCGTTCAAGCACTGGGCGCGCACGCCGCTGGACGCGCGCGTGGCGGTGGCCAAGCGCTTCGGCGAACTCCTGAGCGCCAATAAGGACGCGCTGGCCCGCGTGATCGCCCAGGAAACCGGCAAGCCGCTGTGGGAGGCGCAGACCGAAGTGACCACCATGGTCAACAAGGTGGATATTTCGCTGAAGTCCTACCACGAGCGTACCGGCGAACGCGCCGCCGCCATGGGCGACGCCCAGGCGGTGCTGCGCCACAAGCCGCACGGCGTGGTGGCGGTGTTCGGCCCCTACAACTTCCCCGGCCACCTGCCCAACGGCCACATCGTGCCGGCGCTCTTGGCCGGCAACGCGGTGATCTTCAAACCGTCCGAACTGACGCCGTGGACGGCGCAGGAAACCGTGCGCTTGTGGGCCGAAGCCGGCCTGCCGGCCGGCGTGATCGCGCTGCTGCAAGGCGCGCGCGACACCGGCGCGGCGCTGGCCGGCCATGCCGGCATCGACGGCCTGTTCTTCACCGGCAGTTCCGCCACCGGCGCGCTGCTGCACAAGAACTTCGCCGGCCATCCGGACAAGATCCTGGCGCTGGAAATGGGCGGCAACAATCCGCTGATCGTGGAAGGGGTTCAGGACATCGACGCCGCCGTCCACCACATCGTCCAGTCCGCCTTCGTCTCCGCCGGCCAGCGCTGCACTTGCGCGCGCCGGCTGCTGCTGCCGCAAGGCGCCTGGGGCGACGCGCTGCTGGCGCGGCTGGTGGAGGTGGCGGCCAAGCTGCGCGTCGGCAAATACGACGCCGAGCCGGCGCCCTTCATGGGCGCGGTGATTTCCAGCGCCGCCGCGGAGGCGCTGCTGCAAGCCCAGGCCGCGATGCTGGCCGCCGGCGGCAAGGCGCTGCTGGAGATGCGCCGCTTGACGCCGGACGCGGCGCTGCTGAGCCCGGGCATCATCGACACCACCGCCGCCGCGCGGCCGGACGAGGAATACTTCGGCCCGCTGCTGCAAGTGATACGCTACGCCGATTTCGATCAGGCCATCGCCATCGCCAACGACACCCGCTTCGGCCTGGCCGGCGGCGTGCTGTCCGACGAGCGCGCGCTGTACGAACGCTATCTGCTGGAAAGCCGCGCCGGCGTGGTCAACTGGAACAAGCCCTTGACCGGCGCGTCCAGCGCCGCGCCCTTCGGCGGCGTCGGCGCCTCGGGCAACCATCGCGCCAGCGCCTATTACGCCGCCGACTACTGCGCTTATCCGGTGGCCTCGCTGGAATGCGACAGCCTGACCGTGCCGGCGCAGCTGTCTCCCGGCATGGTGTTTTAAGAGCACCCCTCTCCCCAACCCCTCTCCCGCAAGGGGAGAGGGACTGAAGGCTGAGTGCGACGCCCGTTCATTCGTGCAGTAAGCGCGGGCGGTGCGGTTTTCTCCCCTCTCCCCTCGTGGGAGAGGGGCGGGGGAGAGGGGGCGTGTAGTCAACGCAAAAGAGTTAGGTGGCGAGAAGGGGCCAGATGGCCGTCCCGCCATTCAGATGGATTGAGGCAAGGGAGCATTCTCCAAATGAACGCCTATGAAGTGAATTTCGACGGCCTGGTGGGCCCGACCCACAATTACAGCGGCCTGTCCTTCGGCAATGTGGCGTCCACCAGCAACGTCAGCGCCGCGTCCAATCCCAAGCTGGCCGCCAAGCAGGGGCTGGCCAAGATGAAGGCCTTGCACGATCTGGGCTTCAAGCAGGGCGTGCTGGCCCCGCACGAGCGTCCGGACGTGGCCAGCCTGCGTCTGCTGGGCTTTGGCGGCAGCGACGCCGAGGTGGTGGCGCGCGCCGCCAGGGAAGCGCCGGCCATCCTGGCGGCGGCCTGCTCGGCCTCCTGCATGTGGACCGCCAACGCCGCCACCGTCAGCCCGTCCGGCGATACCGCCGACGGCCGCGTGCATTTCACCCCGGCCAATCTGAACAATAAATTCCACCGTTCGATCGAGCATCCGACCACGGGCCGGCTGCTGCGGGCGATGTTCGCCGACGAGTCCCGCTTCGCCGTGCATCCGGCGCTGCCGGCGCAGATGCATTTTGGCGACGAGGGCGCGGCCAACCACACCCGTTTCTGCGCCGAGTACGACGGCGCGGGGGTGGAGTTCTTCGTGTTCGGCGCGGCGGCTTTCGACGCCCGCTATCCCAAGCCGGCCAAGTTCCCGGCGCGCCAGACCCTGGAAGCCTGCCAGGCGGTGGCGCGCTTGCACGGCCTGAGCGCGGAGTGCGTGGTCTACGCGCAGCAGGACCCGGACACCATAGACGCCGGCGTGTTCCACAACGACGTGATCTCGGTGGGCAACCGCCAGGTGCTGTTCCACCACGAGAAATCCTTTGTCGACCAGCACAAGGTGCTGGCCGAGCTGAGCGCCAAGCTGGCGGCGGTCGGCGGCCGCTTCGTGTCGGTGGAGGTGCCGGCGGCGGAGGTCAGCGTCGAGGAGGCGGTGAAGAGCTATCTGTTCAACAGCCAGCTGCTGTCCAAGCCGGACGGCAAGATGATCATCGTGGTGCCGGAAGAGTGCCGCAATCAGCCGCGCGTCTGGGCCTACCTGGGCAAGCTGGTCGCCAGCGGCGGTCCCATCGACGAGGTCAAGGTGTTCGATCTCAAGCAAAGCATGCAGAACGGCGGCGGCCCCGCCTGCCTGCGGCTGCGCGTGGCGCTGTCGGCGGCGGAAATCGCCGCGCTCAATCCCAAGGTGCTGATGAGCGACGCGCTGTTCGCCACGCTCAACGGCTGGGTGGATCGCCATTATCGCGACCGCCTGAGCAGCGAAGACCTGGCCGATCCGCAGCTGCTGATCGAAAGCCGCACCGCGCTGGACGAGTTGAGCGGCATCCTGGGCCTGGGTTCGGTGTACCCTTTCCAGCTGGTTTGAGCCAGCGATACCCACGCCTGATTTCGAGTCAGGCGCTCTAGCGAAACAGGCCGGGATTCCCGGCCTGTTTTGCGTTTGAAGCGGCGGCGTCCGCCCGGATGCGCCGCTCTTGTCGTCGGGATGATGACAGCCTTTCTTTCACCGAAAACTGTCCTGATTAATGGTATCTATTTGACGAATATCATCTATTTTTGGTTTTTAATGTTGTTTGACATGACAAAAGTCATGTGATAGCTTGAATGACATTGGAATATATTGATCGATACGGCTTGCGGATTTAGGCCTCCTAGCCACGGAGGACGCGGGTTTGCGGCGCGGCCGTCCGCTGCGGCGCAGCGGTTTGGCGTTTGGCGAGGGCGGAGACGAAACGAGGCCTGAGGCGTTTCTACAACGGGATACGGCCTGGCCTTTGGTACTGGTCTGGACGAAATAGCGGAGGTTCATGCCGGAGCGGGCGGCGTTTCGCCCCCGGCGATGTTTTGGCGGTTTTGCGGTTGTTGTTGATTGCGAATGAGAGTGCCGGTTGGATTTTCCGCCGCTGCGATACGCAGTTCATCGCGGCTCCTTTTGTCTTGCATACACTTCAAGTGCCAATACACCATGAAATATCACTGCATCGGCATCGGCAGCGGGCCGTCCAATCTGAGCGTGGCTTCGCTCTTGCATGGCCAGCACGACATCAAGAGCATCTTCTTCGAACAGAAAGCGGCGTTCACCTGGCACGACGGCATGATGATTCCCGGCGCGGGGCTGCAAGTCTCCCTGTTCAAGGATCTGGTCACGCTGGCGGACCCGACCAACCGCTTTTCCTTTGTGTCCTATCTGCACCAGCACGGCAGATTGCTGCAGTTTCTCAATGCGCGCTTCGATCAGGTGTCGCGGCTGGAGTTTCGCGACTATCTGAAATGGGCGGCGGAGAGCAACGGCAATATCTGCTTTGGCGAGCGGGTGCTGGAGGTCGATTTCGACGGCGGCGCCTTCGTGGTGCAGACCACGAAGCGGAGGGTGCAGGGCGACAATGTGGTCGTCGGCGTCGGCATTGTGCCGGAGGTGCCGGACTTCGCGCGCTCCTGTCTCGACGACAGCACGCATTTCCACGTCAATGAGTTCGCCGCCAAGGCCGGCGTCGCGGCGGGCAAGCGCGTGCTGGTGATAGGCGGCGGCCAGTCCGGCGCCGAGGTGGTGCTGGATTTGCTGCGCCGCGGCGGCGGCCAGGCGCCGGCGGCGCTGAGCTGGCTGTCGCGGCGGGAGAATTACTTCCCGCTCGATGATTCCCCGTTCACCAACGATCTGTATACGCCCACCCATTCCAATTATTTTTACGAGCAGGACGAAATCTTTCGCAGCGCCTTCATCAAGCGCAATCTGCTCAGCAGCGACGGCATTTCCGAATGCACCTTGCGCAGCCTCTACCAACAGATCTACTCGCTGCGCTTCATCGAACGCTCGCCTATCGACATCCGCCTGCTGCCCTTCCGCGAGGTGCGCGCCATCGGCCGGAACGGCGAGCGCTGGTCCATCGCCGCCCGCCATCTGGGCGCCAACGCGCCGGAAACGCTGGAAGCGGACGTGGTGATCTGGGCCAGCGGCTTCAAGCCGGCGCCCACGCCCTTCTTGCAGCCGCTGCAGGAGCGCCTGGAGCGCGAGGGCGAGGAAATCGCCGTCGACCGCGATTACGCGGCGCTGGGCAAGCTGCCGCGCAATCGCAGCCTGTTCATCCTGAACGCCATCCGCCAGCAGCGCGGCCTGGCCGATCCCAATCTCAGCCTGACCGCCTGGCGCAGTCAGATCGTCATCAACCGCATGCTGGACGCGCCGCGCGCCGGCGATGTCGACGCCGCCTTCGTGTCCTGGGCGCCGCTGGCCTCGGCGCGCGCGGACGAGCGCAAGAACAAGAGGGAATGGGCATGACGGCGCCCCGCATCGTCGTCGTCGGCGGCGGCATCCTCGGCTGCACGATAGCCGCGCGCCTGCTGGAGCGCGAGCCGCGGGTCCGGCTCACCCTGGTGGACCGCGGCCTGGTCGGCGCGGGAGCGTCGATGTATTCCGCCGGCGTCCATTTTCCGGTGGGCCGCTCCGAGCGCGTGCGCCAACTGAGCGCGGCCAGCGCGGATTACTACCAGACCTTGCGCGCCCGCCATCCGCAGCTGCCCATGCACGGTTTCGACTTTTTCGTCGCGGCCGGCGCGGCCGACGCCGATGAGGTCCGCGCCCGCTGCGCCTGCCTGCTGCCCTTGTCGGCGGAGGAACAGTCGCGCGTCGCGCCGGATCTGCCGGCCGGCCGCGAGCTGTGGCGGATGCCGGATTGCCATGTGACGGATGTGCAGGGGCTGGCCTTATGGCACGCGCAGCGTCTGCGCGGCCGCGCCGAGGTGTTGGAAGGCGTGGGGGTCGAGGCGCTGGACGAGAGCGCCGACGGCGTCCGCCTGAGCTTGTCCAGCGGCCGGGAGCTGGCCGCCGATGCCGTGGTGCTGGCCCCTGGGCCGTGGGTCAACGAGGGCTGCTGGAGCGGGCTGACCGCCGGGCTGGGGGTGCGCGTCAAGAAAGTGGTGGCCCTGCATCTTCAGCGGCCGGCGGAGGAGGGCGCCGCGCTGTTCTTCCCCGCCGAGGACGCTTTTCTGGCGCCGCTGCCGCACCGCGGGCACTGGCTGTTCAGCTACACCTGCCAGCAATGGGACGTGTCGCCGGAACAGTGTCGGCAGGCCGGGGTGGAGGCTCGCGAGATCGCCGAGGCGCGCGAGGCGCTGCGGGGCGTCGCGCCGGCGCTGGCGCCGCTGCTGAGCTCGGGCCGGGTGTTCTGCGACGCCTACAGCCCAAGCCGCGAGCCGCTGGCGCAATACCTGGGCCGTCATCGACGCGTTCTGTTCGTCGGAGCGTGCAACGGTTCCGGTTACCGGCTGGCGCCCGGCGTCGCCGCGGAAGCCGTCGCCCTGCTCAATCACACTCTCACCAAGGGATAGCCGATCATGCACATCATAGAATTGAACGAAGCGCAGCGGTCGCCGGCTTTCGGCATCGAGATGGCGTCCATCGCCGGCCTGGGCGAGCAGGAGCAGGTGCGGCTGGCCTACGGCGTCGTCGAGCCCGGCGGGGAAAGCCAGCCGCACAAGCACGACGAGCTGGAAGCCTTTCTGATTCTGAGCGGCGAGGGCGTCATCGACGCCGACGGCTGCTCCCAGCCGGTGCGCGCCGGCAGCCTGGTGCTGTTCAAACCGTTTGAAAAACACGTGTTGCGCAATACCGGCGGGCAGCCGCTGCGCTTCTGCGACTTCTACTGGCGGGACGCGGCCAAACGCGAGGCCGCCGCGCAGGACAACGGCGCCGCGCGTCTGAAGGGGCGGCCGGTATTCGTGTTTTCCACGCCGCCCACGCCCAACGGCGACCTGCACCTTGGCCATCTGTCCGGTCCCTATCTGGGCGCCGACGTCTATGTGCGCTTCCTGCGCGCCAGCGGACACGAGGCCTACCACCTGACCGGCAGCGACGATTACCAGAGCTATGTGGTGGGCCGCGCCCGCCAGGAAAACAGCAGTCCCCAGCAAGTGGCCAGCCATTACTCGGCGGCGATCCAGTCCACGCTGGATCTGATGGACATCCATCTCGATCAATACACCGTCACCACCCGGGACCCGGCTTACGCGGCCGGCCTGCGCGATTTCTTCTCTCGCCTGGTGCGGGGCGGCGCGCAGCTGCGTTCCGACGCGGCGCTGTTCGACGCCGAAACCGGCGATTATCTGTACGAGGTGGACGTTTCCGCCAAGTGTCCAAGCTGCGGCTCGCCCTGCGGCGGCAATATCTGCGAGGAGTGCGGCGAGCCCAACAACTGCGTGGACCTGGACGCGCCGCGTTCGCGGCTGTCGGACGCGACGCCGGTCACCGGCGCCATCCGCCGCTACATGATTAATCTGTCCGCCTTCAAGGACGCGGTGGAGCAGCATCAGCGCCTGGGCAAGGTGTCGCCGCGTTTGCAGCAATTGGCGGAGCGGGTGCTGGCGCGCAAGGACTATTGGGTGCCCATCACCCATCCGGCGCAATGGGGCGTGCCGCCGGCGGAGGAGGTCGAGGGCGAGCAGGTGATCTGGGTGTGGCCGGAAATGGCTTATGGCTTCCTGTACGGCATCGCCGAACTGGGCGGCCGGCTGGGCAAGCCCTGGCAAGCCGACCGGCCGCAGCCGGACTGGAAGATCGTCCACTTCTTCGGCTACGACAACAGCTATTACCACTCCATCCTGTACCCGGCCTTGTACCGGATGGCCTTTCCGGACTGGCAGTGCGACATCGACTACAACGAGAACGAGTTCTATCTGCTCGACGGCCTGAAGTTCTCCACCAGCCGCCGGCACGCGGTATGGGGCAAGGACATCCTGAGCCCTGACAGCGTGGACGCGGTGCGCTATTACCTGGCGCGCACGCGCGGCGAGCAGGAGCGGACCAATTTCACGCTGGAGGATTTCCATGCGTGCGTGGAGCGGACGCTCTTGGGCCAGTGGCAGGCCTGGCTGAGCGGCCTGGGCGAGCGCCTGAGGCAGGATTTCCAACAGCGGGCGCCCGACGCCGGCAACTGGACCGCCGCTCACACCGCCTATTTCGACGCGCTGAGCAATCGGCTGACCAGCCTGAGCACCCATTACGGCGCCGACGGCTTTACGCTCAACCGCGTGACGGAAGAGCTGGACGGGCTGGTGGCCGGCGCGCTGCGCTTCGCCAAATCGAACGAGCGCATCCGTCGGAATCCGGCGCTGCGCGACGAATACCGGACCGCGGTCGCGCTGGAGCTGGCCACGGCCCGCCTGCTGGCTCAGGCCGCCGGCCCGCTGATGCCGCGCTTCGCCCAGCGCCTGGGCCGCGCCCTGGGCATGGAAGGCGTCGACGTCTGGCCGGAAAGCGTGGAGCTGTCGCCGCCGGGCGCCGCTCTGGACTTGGCGGAGCAGCGCTTTTTCACGCCGCTGCGCCGGGCGGGCGCGGCGGAGGAAGGACGGTCATGAGCGGACTGGGGTCTCAAGCGCCGCGCGGCCCGGACGTCGATCTGGTCAACGCCGTCGCGCTGCGCGGATGCGATGACGAGCGACATGTGATCCGCTTCCGGCAAGACGGCGTCGTGCGCGCCTGGACGCTGGCCGAGCTGGACCGCAAGGCGGCGCGCGTGGCCCGGCGCTTGCATGCGCTGGGCCTGCGTCCGCGAGACCGGGTGGGCGTTTTGTCCCGCAATCGGATCGAGTTCGTGTTGCTCGACCTGGCCATCCTGAAACTGGGAGCGGTGACCGCGGGCTTCGAGGCCGGGCGTTTCGAGCCGGCGCGCATCGTGGACCTTTACGGCTTGAAAGCCTTGTTCGCCGAGGGCGTGGACCGCTCGGGCGCGGTGTTCGACATCGCCGAAGTCCAGGCCTGGGCCGAATGCGTCGAGGCGGACGCGGCGGAGCGGCCCCTGCACGCCGGCTACGACCCGGCCGACGTGCTGGCGATCAAGTTCACCTCGGGCAGCACCGGCGCGCCCAAGGGCCTGGAAGCCACCGTCGCCAGCGTCAACAGTTCCATCAATGAAGTGCAGGCGATGTTCGGGCATGGGGACGGCGACAATCTGCTGGTGTTCCTGCGGCTGGCTTTGCTGCAGCAACGCTATTGGATTTATTCGGCGCTGGCGTTTGGACACGACCTCACGCTTTCCGATCTGGATCAGGCGCTGGACATGGCCAAGGCCTGCCAGCCCACCGTCGTCATGGGGGTGCCGGGCTTTTACGAAGCCTTGCGCGCCAGCCTGTCGCAGCGGCACGGGGACGCCGATCCCGCCGCCCGCGGCGCGCAGATACAGGCCGCCCTCGGCGGGCGCGTCCGTTATCTGTGGACCGGCTCCGCTCCGGCCAGCCGGACGGTGCTGGAATTCTTCAACCATGCCGGCGTGCCGCTGTACGAGGGATACGGCAGCAACGAGGCCTGCATCGTCGCCAAGAACCATCCCGGCGCCTTCCGCCTGGGCAGCGTGGGCAAGGTGCTGCCCAACAAGTCCATCCGTTTCGACCAGGACGGCGTCTTGATCGTGGCCAGCCGCCATCCGGTCAACTGCCGCTATACCTGGTGCGATCCCGGCGTCAGCGAAAAAAGCTTCCTGCCCAGCGCCGAGGTCAAGACCTGGGATCTGGGCCATGTGGACGAGGACGGTTTCTTGTACATCCACGGTCGCGTGGACGACGTCTTGACCATGGCCAGCGGGCGCAATGTGCTGGCGAGGCCGCTGGAAGAGGGTTTGCGCCGGCATCCGGACGTGCACGAATGCGTGTTGTACGGCACCGGCAAGCCCTTCATCACGGCCATCCTGTCCCCGGCCTTGGCCGGGGCGGACGCCGAGGCTTTGCGCCGGCATATCCGGGCGCTGAACGAGGATGTTTTCCAGGAGGCGCGCATCCTGGCGGCGCTCATCGTCGACGAGCCGTTTTCCATCGAGAACGGCCTGCTGACTTCTCAATTCAAGCCCAAGCGCAAAATGATTCATCAGCGCTATATGGCGCAGCTGGACGACATCTATGCGCGCCACGCGCGGACGCCGGAAGCGTTTTCGGCGGACGCGGCGTATGTGCGGGATGGCCGGGCGCCGCAGCCTTCTTTCTGATACGCGGCCCGCTTAAACCTATGCAAGGAGCGATACATGACTTGGCGTAATTTGAAGGACCTCACCCTGGAAAACGAACGCGTGCGCTTGCGCCGGATTCAGATCGGCGATTACGCGGCGTTCGAGCGCATCGTGTTCGAGCCCGCCATCTGGGAGTACTTCGTCGCCCGCATCCAGACGCCGGACGATCTGGGCCGCTTCGTCGAGCAGGCGATACAGGACACGCTCAACGGCAGCCGCATCGTGTTCGCCATCATCGACCGCCAAACGGACCGCATCGTCGGCAGCACCGCTTACGGCAATCTCGCCGAGGGCGAGCGCCGCCTGGAGATAGGCTGGTCCTGGCTGTGCCGGGACGCGCGGCGCACCGGCATCAACCGCGCGGTCAAGTTCGAACTGCTCAAGCACGCGTTCGAAGCGCTGGAATGCGAGCGCGTGGAGTTCAAGACCGATGTGCTGAACGCCGGCGCGCGCGCGGGCCTGGCCGGCATCGGCGCAACGGAGGAAGGCGTGCTGCGCAGCTTCAACTTCATGCCCGGCGGCCGTCGCCGCGATGTGATCTATTACAGCGTGCTGCGCCAGGAATGGGAGCGGGTCCGCGCCGAACGCTTCCCGGCGCTGGCCGCCGCGGCAAGCCGTTGAGCGGCCGGGCCGGCATCAAGATGGACGCCCCCGACATGTCCGCGAGCCCGCAGATGAAAACCGAAGACTTCGTCTTTAGCGCCGGCGAGCACTGGCTGGCCGCTACCCGCGTGCAGCCGGACGCCGGCGCGGCAAGCAGCGTCCTCACCCTGCACGGGCTGGGCCAGACCGCGAACCGGCACACCATACGCTATGTGTTGGACCACCTGGCCGGGCACGGCCTGGCTTCGGTGTGCTTTGAATTCTCCGGCAACGGCGACAGCAGCGGGGCGCTGGAAGAGGCCTGCCTGCGGCGTCGTTACGAGGAAACGCTGGCCGCCGCCGAACACCTGGACAAGCGCGAGCCGCTGACCCTGATCGGCACCAGCATGGGCGGCCATCTCGCCGCCTGGGTCGCGCCGGTGCTGAAGCCCGCCTGCCTGGTGCTGTTCTGCCCGGCAAGCTATCCGGCCGACGCCGCCGAATCCCGTTTCGACGGCGGCCTGGCCCGTCCCGGCCCCTATCCGGACTCCCCGGCCTATGCCGGCCTGCGCGAATTCAGCGGCGACTTGCTGATCATAGGCGCCGGCAAGGACGCGGTGGTGCCGGCCGAGACGCTGGACGGCTATCTGGCCGCGGCCATGAACGCCCGCAGCAAGAAGATGGTCTGGCTGGACGACTGCGAGCATTTCATCCATCGCTGGCTGCCGCATCAGGACGCTTTGCGGCCGCAAGTGCTGACGACGATAAGGGACACCATTCTGCGGGCGCGCGCCCGCCAATAAGACCCACTAACAAAACCCCTGATCCCGCGTTGCGCGGCCTTGTCGTACGACTTGTACTGTCCGCGTCGGCGCGCC
Source organism: Chromobacterium sp. FG89 (assembly GCF_057808735.1). NCBI lineage: Bacteria > Pseudomonadati > Pseudomonadota > Betaproteobacteria > Neisseriales > Chromobacteriaceae > Chromobacterium > Chromobacterium sp. FG89. Next base: position 96,455 of record NZ_JBMDIQ010000004.1, read on the forward strand.
TTGGCTCAGGTTCTCTGCGAGGTTTTGTTAGCGGCTCTAAGTCTATTGGAGGAATCCATGCAACACGCTCCCGTTCTGATCGAAGCGAATATCCTGAAGCGGCGCGATGTCGCCAGCCTGGAGATCGTTGAAAACGCGTTCTCCAGCGGCCCCGTCGCCGAGGCCCTGCGCCGGGCGCCGGGCATCGAGCGCCGCCGGGGCTTGAGCAAGGAGGCGTTCGACCGCGAATACCGCCGCCAGCAGCGGCCGGTGATTCTGGAAGGCTACGCCGCCGACTGGCCGGCGGTGCGCCATTGGAGTTTCGAGCATCTGGCCAAGCGCTGCGGCGCGACGCCGGTGGTGGTCAACAGCTATAGCAGCCAGCGTTCCGCCCAGGCCAGCTTCGCCGAGTTCGTCGACATGCTGATGCGCAACGAGGGGCCGGAGGCGACGCCCATCTATCTGCAGGAATGGTATTACCAGGCCTCCTGCCCCGAGCTGGCCGCGGACATGCCGGAACTGGACATCGCCCAATACGATTTCCGCCGCGATCTGTACGGCGAGGTGATTTCCACCAATCACCAGCTCTGGCTGGGCCAGCGCGGCGGCGTCACCCGGCTGCATCAGGACTCCTACACCATCGACGTCATGCATGTGCAGCTGGTGGGGGAAAAACACTGGACCGTCTTGGGGCCGCAGGCGATGTTGCCGGAAACGGAGACGGGAGGCGCGGATCTGCAAGCGCTGGCCGACGATCCCGCCGCCCAGCTGATGCAATGCACGCTGAAGCCCGGCGACGTGCTCTATCTGCCGGCGCTGTGGTTCCACCGCATCAAATTGTTGAGCAACTCCATCGGCCTGGGACGGAAGTGCCTGGACCAGGCCAATCTGCAAACCCATATCCGGCAACGGATGGCGGAGCTGCTGGCGCTCGCCCTCAATCCGGAAGAGGTCAAGCTCACCCATCCCGAACTGTTCAATGTGGTGATGATGCGCAACCGGGTCTGGGCCAAGCGCATGGGCATCGATTTGTCGAAACTGCGCCCATGATCCGGCTTTCGCCCCGCGGTGCGGGACACATCATCAGGAGAAAATAAATGAAGCAAGCGCATGTATTGGTTGTCGGGGGATTGAACCACACGCTGGACAGGCTGGAGCAATTGGGCGCCCGCTATTCGATGATGCAGATCCCGGAGCGCGTCAATGAGCGCCAGTACGGCGCGGCGGTGCGCTACGCGGTGATGGATTACGAAGACATGGAGGAGGTCTTGCTGCTGGCGCGCGCCTGGCACGCCAAGGACCCGTTCGACGCGGTGGTGTCCTTCACCGAATACGGCCTGCATCCGGCGTCGCAATGCGCGATCGAGCTCGGCGTCGCCGGCGACAATCTGGAAGCGGTGCTGAACACGCGCGACAAGATCAAGATGCGGGAGCTGCTGGGCCGCCACGGCCTGAGCCCGGTGCGATATCAGGTCTGTCAAAGCCTGGACGACGCGAGAAGCTTTTTCCACTCGCTCAACGGCGAGGCCATGGTGCTGAAGCCGTATGCCGGCGGCCTGAGCGAGGGCGTGTTCTTCGTGGATGAGGACGCGCATCTGGAGGCGCGCTGGAACGGCTCCCGCGCGGTGATGGACGGGCCGCTTCTGGCGGAGGAGTTCCTGCACGGCCCGGAGTACAGCGTGGAATCGCTGTCCATCAACGGCCGGCATGAGATCGCGATGATCACCGAGAAAGAGGTCACGGCGCTGCCGCGCTTCATCGAGCTGGGCCACCAGGTGCCGGCGCGGCTGGACGAGGCGCAGCAGGCGGCGGTCAAGGCCTTGGTCAGCCGTTTTCTGGACGTCATCGGCCAGAAAACCGGGCCCGCGCACACCGAGATCCGCCTGACGCCGTCCGGGCCCAGGATCATCGAATCGCAAACCCGGATAGGCGGCGATCAAATCTGGGAAATGTGCGAGCTGGTCAGCGGCGTCAACCTCACCGGCGAGACCATCGCGGCGCTCACCGATCTGCCGCGGCCCGAACGCAAGCCGGCGGCCAAGGCCGCCGCCATCCGCTTCTTCTCCTACGAAAACGCCCGCATTCTGGACGTGAGCGGCGTCGAGCAGGCGAAAAGCGCCCAGGGCGTGATCCGGGTGGAATGCCAGCTGCACGCCGGCCTGCGCTGCGAGACGCTTAAATCGTCCAATTCCCGCCAGGGCTACGCGCTGTGCGTGGGCGACTCGATAGAGCGGGCCGTCGCCAACGCGGAGGCCGCGCGCGACGCGGTGCGGGTGGAGTGGGAAGCGCTGAGCGCGGAGCAGGGCGGACTTTGAACCGTTTCTTGGACAACTCGAATAAAGACAGGCAAGCATGAACTCGCATCCGGTCCGGCGCAGCGTGTTGTACATCACCGCGCATTACATCATGACCTATCTCGGCTACTACGGCCTGGTCTCCACCCTGGTGGTCACGCTCAACAAGGCCGGGTTCAGCGCCGAACGGATCGCCATGCTGGTCATCCTGTTCACCTTGACGACCAAGGCGGCGAAGATACCGCTGGCGCCGTGGCTGGACCGGATGGCGGCGACGAAGTCCGTGCTGATAGGCTGCGTCATGGCCGCGGTCGGCTTCTTGCTCTTGTATTCGGCCAAGGATTTTTATTTGACCGCCTGTGCGCTGGCCCTGTCCGGCACCGGCATTTCCATCAACGCGCTGGCGAGCAAGCAGCTGGCCGCGGCGACCAGCGATATGATGGACAACCGCGCCAAGCTGTTCTCCATCACCTATATCGGCATCAATATCGCGGCGGCGGCGGCGGCGCCGCTGGCTCTGTACCTGGCGGCCAAGGGACAGTACCAGCTGGTGTTGATCGGCATCGCCGTCTCCTACTGCGTGGCCGGGGTGGTGACCTTCCTGAACTTCGGCAAGCTGGGCATGAAGCGCCCCGGCGGCGGCGCGCCGTCGTTTCTGGCTTATTGGAAGCTGCTCTACGTGCCCGGCATTCCCCCCTTCCTGCTGATCAATTTCTTTTGCTGGCTGCTGTACGGCCAGCTGTTCAACGTGCTCGCGCTCTATGTCTCGGAAACGCTGGCCCAGCCGGGCAAGCTGGGCTGGCTGTACACCCTGAACGCCTTGCTGGTGATCGGGCTTCAGCTCTTGGTCACCCATCTGGCCCACCGCTGGAGCGGCGGCAAGCCGCTGGGCATTGTCCGTTCTTCCTACGCCACCTTCGCGCTGGCCTTCATCATGCCCTTCATGCTTCCGGGCTATACCGGCGCGCTGGCCTTCGTGCTGCTGTTCACCTTCGCCGAGATGATGTTCGCGCCCAGCATGGACGTGCTGCTGCTGTCCTTGATCGGCAAGGAGAGCCGGGCGGTCGCTTACAGCGTGCTGTCCATCAGCACCGCGCTGGGGGAGTCGCTGGGCGGGGGCATGGGCGTTGCGGTTTATCGCTGGATGGCGGATTACGGCCATGCCGGCCAATTCTGGCTGGCGCTCGCCGGCTTGTCGCTGCTGTGCATCGCCGTCGCCTATGTGTTGCAGGAGTCGAGCGCCGGCTTGCGCGCGCAGGCGGCGGGCGCGGCTTAGAACCTGTTTACGATCTGCTGCGCGTCGTGAAACGTGACACGGTGAGTACCGCTTCGAAATGCTCATGTACCGTGTGTACACTCCGCTTTCTCAGCTGTTTTCGCCTTGTCTCGCCTTAGCTCGCGAGATCGTAAACACATTCTGAGCGCGCGCAGCAGAGTGTAAACCGCTATTCAGTGGCGGATTTGGGTGCTGCCGGCCTCCGCCAGCGCCTCCAGCAATAGGGCGGTGCTGGCGCCGGGCAGGCTGAACGGGTCCAGGCGCGCCTGGGCGGAATAGCGCAGCAGCAGCGAGGCGTTGAGTTTTTCCATCATCACTTCCGCCATGCTCCAGTTGGCGAAGCGGCGTTGCTCCATTTCCTGGTAGTCCAGCAGCGTCAGGCATTGATGGCGCGGATCATGGGCCAGTTTCTGGTACAGCAGATTGACCTCGGCGCGGCCGCCTTCCAGCGATTGCACGAATACGTCCTTGCTGTAGCACAGCACCCCGGTGATGCCCTGGGCCGGATTGTATTTGCGCGCGGCGATCATGATGTCGTCCACCAGATCGCTGTCTATGGATTTGTGCGCGCGGCTGCAGTAGGTCAGGCGTACCAGCATGATGTGCCCCTTGGATGCGAAGAAGCCGCGCCAGACCGGCGCGGCCTCGTTTCATCTTAGTCGCTGCGCGCCGTCTTGCCGCTGACCTTAAAACCTGTTCAAGACCTTGTCCCGAGCTTGCCCGAGAGACGGTGAACGGGCTCTTTATTTATGCATCAGGGACAGGAATTCGCGGCGCAGATTGGCGTCGCTGAGGAAGGAACCGCGCATCACGCTATTGGTCATCTTGCTATTGCTGTCCTTGACTCCGCGCCAGTGCATGCAGAAGTGGTCGGCCTCCATCACGATGGCCAGGCCGTCCGGCTGCAGCTTCTTCATCAGCAGGTCCGCGATCTGGGACACCGCCTCTTCCTGGATTTGCGGCCGGGTCATCACCCAGTCTATCAGCCGCGCGTACTTGGACAGGCCGATCAGATTGGAATGTTCGTTGGGCATCACCCCCACCCAGACGCGGCCGATGATGGGGCACAGATGGTGGGAGCAGGCGCTGCGCACCGTGATCGGACCCACGATCATCAACTCGTTGAGCTTCTCCACATTGGGGAACTCGGTGCTGGCCGGCATCTGCACATAGCGGCCGCGGAAGACTTCCTTGATGAACATCTTGGCCACGCGCTTGGCGGTGTCCTGGGTGTTGTGGTCGTGCTCGGTGTCGATGACCAGGCTTTCCAGCACGGCTTTCAGTTTCTCCTGAACCTCGGATTGCAGCAGGTCCAACTCGCCGTCTTCGATGTGGGCGGCGATATTGTCGTTGGCGTGGAAACGGACGCCGGCTTGCTGCAGGCGGCTGCGGATGCGTTGTGAGACCGGCAGATGGTCAACGGTATTGGTCTTGTTCATTGTGTTGGCAGTCTCGGATGCTTATTTATCATTTTGGCGCCGCCATGGCCGGCGGCTCTATCCATTGCGCATGACTTGGGGCAGGGCAGGCGGTGGGCGCCTCCCTGAAAGGCGGCGTGCTTGGAGCCTGGCCGATGCGACAGGAACGCTCCATGTTAGCACAAGCAAACGAAGCGCATCCGCAGCCGATGCGCCTAGTAGAAACCCTTAGCCCGTCAGGGCTTGACGCGGGAAGCCCTTAATTTGGCGGGCATGCAAAGTCAATGCCGGCGGCTGGCCATACAGGATATTGCTGTCCTTTTGGACGGGGTTGGGCGCGTGGCGGCGCCTCTCGCCGCGCCGGCGCAAGCCTTGTTGGCCGGAAGCGGGCGCGCCGCGCGGCGCAGCGTCCGTCCGCATTGGCGTTTTCGACACAGAAATTATCCGGATTGAATTTCCTCCCGCCTGGATTACCACTCACATAAGAACGAAAACTTATGGAGAGAGGCGGGACGGAATGAATAGCCAACAGCAAAACAGCCGGCAGCGCTGGGCCCGGGACTATGTGTTCGACGCATTGAGCCAATTGGGCATCCATCGCATTTTCGGCGTGCCCGGCACCAATGAGATTCCCATCATCGACGGCACGTCCTACCCGGAAAACCAGGTGGAGTACATCGAGTGCCTGCACGAGAACATCGCCATGGGCGCGGCCATGGGCTCGGCGCGGATGACGGGCAAGCCCGGCGTGGTGGTGGTGCACGTCACCCCGGGCATCGCCCACGGCATCGGCAATCTGTTCAACGCCTGGCGCTCGCAGGCGCCGCTGGTGATTCTGTGTTGCCAGCAGCAGAACGAGCTGGTCACGCAGGAGCCGCTGCTGGCCTCCAATCTGGTGGACCTGGCGCGGCAATACACCAAGTGGGCGCATGAGGTGCGCACCGAGCAAGAATTGCCGATGGTGTTGCAGCGCGCCTTCAAGGAGGCGATGGCGCCGCCCAACGGGCCGGTGTTCGTCGCCATTCCCTGGGAGTTCACCATGCGGCGCATCGGCGACGGCGACCGCCTGCCGGGCATTACCCGGATCTCCCCGCATTTCATCGCCGACGCCGACGCCATCCGTCAGGCGGCCGTCATGCTGCGCGAGGCGGTCAACCCATTGATCGTGGTGGGCGACGCCGCCGGCTACGCCGAGGCCTGGCCGGAATTGCAGGCGCTGGCGGAGTTGATCGGCGCGCCGGTGTCGCTGCAAACCTTCAGCAGCCTGGCCAACTTCCCCAATGGCGATTACCACTGGCAGGGCGAACTGCCCGGCGGGCAAAAAGATCTGCAGCAAGTGTTCGCCGGCCACGACGTCGCCTTTTTATGCGGCTTCAGCAACCAGGCTCAGGTCACGGTGTTCAAGTACAGCGACGGCCCCTTGATCCCGCCCTCGGTGCGCCAGGTGTATCTGAGCAACAACAGCTGGGACATCGGCAAGAACTACTACGGCGAATGCGCGCTGTTCGGCGACATCAAGGCCACCTTGCCGCTGCTGAACCGGGAGATCGGCGAGCAGCCGTCGGCGGCCGCGCGGCAGCGCAATGAGCTGTTGCGGCAAAAAGCCGAAGCGCGGCGCTTGCAATGGGACGTCTATCTGCGCGAGGCGATGCAACAGCAGGAAATCTGGGCGGTGGTGATCGCCGACGCGCTGCGTCTGGAAATCAGCGAACGCCGGCTGGAAAAGCAGTTCGTCTACGTGCACGAAGCGGTGTCGGACCCGGCGCCGTTCCAGTACCTGCTGCCCTTCACCGAAGAGGCCGCGGCGCCCATCAGCTACTACTGCGTCGGCGGCGGCTCCTTGGGCTGGTCCATGCCCGCCACCCTGGGCATCAAGCTGGAAGCGCAAGGCTGCCAGGGCATAGACACCCGTTTCGTGGTGGCGGCCACCGGCGACGGCTCCTCCTTGTTCTATCCGCAAACCTGGTGGACCGCTCAGCATCGCCAGCTGGGGGTGCTCTACATCATCACCAACAACCACGAATACCACACCCTGCAAATGGGGCTGCAACAAGTGGAGGCGATGTACGGCGACGCGCCGGGCTACGGCTGGCAGGCGCGCTCCCAGGACCCGGAATACCTGCGCATCCACCGGCCCAAACCGGATTTCGTCGCCTTGGCCCAGGCTTTCGGCGGCATGGAGGGCGAGGTGGTGGTCCATCCCGAGGCGGTGCGCGCGGCGGTGCGGCGCGGGCTGGACCACGCGCTGGCCGGCCGCGCCTATGTGCTGGACATGCAGACCGTGGGCCTGGATCAGCCGCCGCCCACGCCGCAGCAGGCCAACGCCCGCTACCGCCATCAGCCGAGGCTGGATTGCTTCCATGTCCCGGACGGGGACGGCCAGCGCAATACGGACAACGGCCAGCCGGCCAATGTGCCGGTGATTTTCTGATCCCGGCTCCACATAGCGAGGACGAGCAAACATGGCTAGCGAAAACATAGACATCGCCATTGTCGGCGGCGGCGTGTCCGGCGTGTACAGCGCCTGGCGGCTGCAACAACACTATCCCCAGAGCAAGATCGCGGTGTTCGAGGCCAGCGATCACATCGGCGGACGTCTGCTGTCGGTGCGGCCGCCGGACATTCCGGACATGGTGGCGGAACTGGGCGGCATGCGCATCCTGCCGGAGGTGCAGCCGCTGATCTACGACCTGATTCAGGAATTGAATACGCTATTGCCGGCGCCGGAACAGATCGAGCTTTACCGCTTTCCGGTGGACGAGCCGCAAAACATCGCCTATCTGCGCGGCGTCTATCTGCGGCTGCAAGACTTCACCACCCAGCCGGACAAAGTGCCGTACCGACTCAACTTCCTGGACCGCGGCCAGACCGGCGGCGCCGTCATCATCGACGCCATCGAGCAGATTGTGCCCGGCATCACCAATAAATCGCTGACCGAGGAAGAGCGCCGGCAGATGGCGCAGAACGCCAGCTTCGGCGGCGTGCCGCTATACCAGCAAGGCTTCTGGAACGTGCTGTTCCGCGTGATCACCGGCGAAGCCTATCAATACGCCGAAGACACCGGCGGCTACGACACCACCTTGTGCAACTGGAACGCCGCCGACGCCATTCCCTGGTTTCTGTCGGACTTCGGCGTATCGGCCCAGTACATGGGCTTTTGCAACGGCTTTCAGCAAGTGCCGCTGGTGTTGGCGCAATTGTTCGAACAGGCCGGCGGCGAGGTGCGGCTGGAGGCCCCGGTCAGCGGCGTGACGCGCAGCGAGTCGGGCTTCCAGTTCCAGGCCCAGGGCCGGACGATATCCGCCAAAACGCTGATTCTGGCGATGCCGCGCCGCGCGCTGGAGCTCTTGTCCGCCACCAGCCCCTGGCTGCAGGAGGCCGCGCGCTTCCAGCAACTGGCCGCCAGCGTCACGCCGCGGCCGCTGTTCAAACTGTTCACCACCTACAACAGCCCCTGGTGGCTGAATACGGGTTACAGCACGGCCGACGGCGACTACGTGCCGGTCAAATCCGGCCGCTCCGTCACCGATTTGCCGGTGCGCCAGACCTATTACTGGCCGCGCAGCAACGGCCTGCCCGCCTTGCACGGTCACGCCATGTTGCTGGCCAGCTACGACGACGGCGACAACACCGGCTTTTGGGACGGTCTGCGCGGCCGCCGTCACAGCGCCTGGAAGAAGGGGTTGGAGGTGGCCGAGCTGGCGGACCCCTTCATCGGCGCGGACGACCAGGTGCGCGCCAAGGAACTGAGCTGGCATCGCTACAAGGCTCCGCGGATGATGACCGAGGAAGTCACCCGCCAACTGACGGTGATGCACAGCCTGTCCTACACGCCCAAAGTGCGCAACGCCGCCTTCCGCGACTGGGGCGACGACCCGTACGGCGGCGGCTGGAACAGCTGGAACATCGGGGTGAAAAGCTGGGAAGTGAAACTGCAGATCATCCAGCCGCTGGACGGCCAGCCGCTATACGTGTGCGGCGAAGCCTATTCCGACGCCCAGGGCTGGGTGGAGGGGGCTTTGCAGACCGCGGACATGATGTTGGCCAAGCTGGTCTGAGAACCTGTTTTTGGCCTGCCGCGCGTCGGCGGGACCATCAGACGGGAGGAGGAAGCGTTTCCGGGAGCGGGACAGGCAGGCCTGTCCCGCTTGGCGCGCGGCCCGGCGCGCGCTACCATGACTGTTTGCCGCCGCGCCGGCCCCTTGCGCGGCCCCATTCTTTCCCGAGGTCTTCGTCCGATGCGCCATTGATGCCGCCGTCCTCCTGGACGGCCACGTTCTCCGCCCCCTGCGCGCAGGGGAATGTTCGGCATCCTTTGGAAAGCTTCATGACGCCTATCCATCTCACTTTGGACGACGTGTCCTATCAACTGCCCGACGGCAGGATTCTGTTCAGTCATCTCAATATGGCGTTTCACGCTCAGCGCATCGGCCTGGTGGGCCGCAACGGCGTGGGCAAGACCGTGCTGGCGCGTTTGTTGGCCGGAGAACTGCGGCCCAGCGCCGGCCGCTGTCTGCGCGGCGGGACGACGCATTATCTGGCGCAGCGGGCCGGCGCGCCCCGGGGCGACACCGCCGCCGGCCTTGCCGGACTGCAAGGCGCGCTGGACGCGCTGGCGCGCATCGAAGCCGGCAGCGTCGACGCGCGGGATTTCGAACGGCTGGCCGAGCGCTGGGATCTGCGCCAACGCTTGGAGCGGGAATGGCGGCGTTTCGGCCTGGGTCATCTGCGCCCGGAAACGCCGGCCGACGCGCTCAGCGGCGGCGAAGCCGCGCGAGCGGCGCTGTGCGGGGCCATGCTGTCCGACGCCGACTTCCTGATCCTGGACGAACCCAGCAATCATCTGGACCGGAGCCAGCGGCAAGCGCTGATCGAACAACTGTCCCTCTGGCCGCGCGGCCTGCTGGTGATCAGCCACGACCGCCGCTTGCTGGCCGGCATGGAGCGCATCGTTGAACTGTCGCCGCAGGGCCTGGCCGGCTACGGCGGCGCTTACGATTTTTACGCCGAACACAAGGAGCGGGAACAGGCGAGAGCGCTGCAAACGCTGGAGCAGCGCAAACAGGAGCGCTTGCGCGGCCAGCGGGCGCTGCGCGAACAGCAGGAGCGGCAAGAGCGGCGGCAGGCCCGCGGCGAACGGCGCGGCCGCGAGGCCAACCAGGCCCGCATCCTGTTGGACCGACAGCAGCAGCGCAGCGAGGACAGCGCCGGCAAGCTGCGGCGGCAACAGGCCGCGGCGCGGGAAGCGCTGGACCAGGCGGTGCGCGAGGCCGCCCGGCGGGCGGAGGACGACGCGGCGGTCGTCGTGCACGCCTTGCCGCAGGGGCCGGCGCTGCCGCGCGTCGCCGTCGCGCTGGACGAGGTGGCGCTGCCGTTCGCGCCCGAGGCCACGCGCCGGATTCACCTCAGCCTGGGCGGCGGGCGCCGCATCGGCGTCGTCGGCGCCAACGGCTGCGGCAAGTCCACCTTGCTCAAGGTGTTGGCCGGACGATTGCGTCCGCTCGCCGGACAGGCGCGGGCGCCGGCCGCCTGCGCCTATCTGGCTCAGGATCTGGACGGACTGGACCCCGGGCGCGGCGCGATCGAGCAATTGCTGGCGGCCAATCCCGCGGCGGGGGAAAGCCGGCTGCGCATGTTGCTGGCTCAATTGGGCCTGGACGCCGAGCGGGCGACCCGGCCCTGCGGCCGGCTCAGCGGCGGGGAACGGCTGAAGGCGGCGCTGGCCTGCGCGCTCTACGCCGATCCGCCGCCGACGCTGCTGCTGCTGGACGAGCCCAGCAATCATCTGGATCTGCCGTCGCTGCAAGCGTTGGAGGCGATGTTGCGCGCTTACCGCGGCGGCCTGCTGGTGGTGTCGCACGACGACGCTTTTCTGGACGCGCTGGATCTGGACGGCTGGCTGACGGCGGACGAGGACGGCTGGCGGCTGCTGGACGGAAGGGAGCGGCCGGAGCGCGCCATCGATAAAAGTTCGTTTTAGGTAATTTAACGTACAGATATACTAAAAACGCATGAATATAGTTAAAGCGCTGACGAAAACCGTCGGCGCTTTTTCATTCCAGTGACACGCAGGCCGGCTGGATGACGAGGCGGATGGGCGAGGCATTTGGGTGGGTGCGGAGATTCCCCTGGGGCGCGGCGGCCGCTTTGCGGCTCAGCGGCAATAGCCCTTTGCCGGCAAGAAGCCGATTGGGAGCGCGGACCGCATATTGCCTCCAGTCGCAGCACGCGCCGCCGCTTTCCGCTCCATCCAGACGAGGGCGCCGCCAAGCAGGCCTCGGTCACAGAGCTCAAGCCAGGAGGACACCATGGCCCAACCGGAAGTGAACAAACTGCTGATGCGCGCGGTGAGCGATAACGATTTCCGCGTCAAGTTCTTGTCGGACCCCATCGCCGCGGCGAAGGACGCCGGCGCCAACAGCGCAACGGTCGCCGAATTGAAAAAGATCGACGTCGCGCGCTTGCGCGCCCAGTTCGACCACCTGACCCGGGTGTCCGGCGATTTGCTGGCCGGCTCGGTGGTGGCGGCCGGGCATAGCCGCGACTGGAGCGACCGCAGCAATATCCACGACAACGACGGCCATATCCACGACAAGGCGGCCAGCGTGTTTTCCCCGGGCGATCTGGTCACCAATCCGGCGGTGTCCACCACGCTGAACCCGGCGGCGGTGCGCGACGCGCTCAAGGACCCGCTGGTGCTCAAGGAAATTGAAAACAACCCCCAGATCAAGGCGGCCTTGAAACGCGGCGTCAAATAGCCCGCGCGGCGGAGCGGACCCCGGCGCGGCCAGCCGCGTCGGGACGGATTTCCTGGCGGCCCGCTTGCGGGCCTCTTCGTGGGGCGACGGCGATGATCATCCGGCTGACGGCTTCCTGCAACAATAAGTGCTTCTTCTGCATCGTGGACGACGAGATCGCCCAGCGCGCCTTCCGGCCGCTGGCGGAGATCGTGGCCGAGCTGGACCAGGCGGCGCCGGACGAGGAGGTGGACATCTTCGGCGGCGAGCCCACCATAGACCCGGTATTCTGGGAGGTGCTGCGCGAGGCCTTGAAAACCGGCCGCCGCGTCAGCCTGGCCTCCAATGTACGGCTGTTCTCCCACCGCCCGTCGGCGGAGCGGCTGGCGGCCATGGCCGACGGCCGGCTGGAAGTGCGCACCAGCCTGATGGGCCACAGCGCGGAATTGCACGACAAGCTCAACGGCGTACGGGAGGGCGCGTTCCGGCAAACCCTGCAAGGCATCCGCCGCCTCAGCGAACTGGGCTTCGACATCCAGACCAATATCGTGATCCTGGCGGAAAACGTGGAACACCTGCTCGCCACCGGCGTGACCGCGGTGGAGGCCGGCTCGTCGCGCCTCAAGTTCAGCGGCACCGTGCGCACCGGCAAATTCATCGACTCCATCGCCGATCCGGCGCTGGTGCGCGAACGGCTGCGCACCATCGTGCCGCTGTTCCGCGCGCTGGGCGTGCCGGTGACGCTGGAGAAACTGGCGCCCTGTCTGATACCGGATTTCCTCGATCTCTTGATCCGGGATTCCGATCCGGCGGTGGACACCCATCCCTGGTACGAGAAAACCCGCGCCTGCCGCGCCTGCCGGCTGGCCGACGCCTGTCCGGGCGCCGAGCGCGGCGCGCTGATCCGCCACGGCCGGGACTGGGTGCGGCCCCTGGCCGAGATCCCGGCGGAATTGATAGACGAGGTGCGCGTCGCCGCGCTGGAGCGTTATCAGCCGCGGCGCGACAAGCCCTTCTTGCGCGTGCTGTTCGATCACCAGGACCTGTCCTCGCTGGGCGTCATCGCCAGTTTTTCGCGCCAGCATCCGCAACTTTATCTGATCGCCTGAACCCGCCACCCGTTTGCGAGGCCCGCCATGAACCACGTCGTCACCCCGATCCGCCCGATTGAAGCGCGCGCGCCGCGCGCCGCGCCCGCCCAGCCGGACCGGGCCGGCATGGAGGACATCTTCGCCGACTTCCGGCTGCGCGACCGCTGGAAACCCAATTACCGCGCCCGGGACGTGGGCGACGGCGTCTTCCTGTCCAGCGACCAGGGCAGCTGGGCGCTGTTGAGCCGGGAGGAGTACCGCGCGCTGCGCAGCATCGCCCTGCCCGCGGCGCTGCACGATCTGCTGGAAGAGCGCGGCCTGATCCTCACCGCGCGCAACGCCGGCAGCGTGATGCGGGCCTATGAAGACTGGTCCGCCAATTATTTTCCCGGCACCGCCTTGCACATCATCGGCATGACGCGGCGCTGCAATCTGCGCTGCGCCTACTGCCACGCCGCCGTGGTGCGCGACAGCTCGGACCCGGCCCGCTACGACCTGGACGAAGCCACCGCCCGCGCCATCGTCGACTTCGCCTACCAATCGCCGTCCTCGCGCATCCATTTCGAATTCCAGGGCGGCGAAGCCACGCTCAACTTCGGCGCGGTGCGCTATCTGCACGCCTACGCGATGATCAAGAACCTGGCGCACAAGCGCGCCTTGTCCTTCTCCATCGTCAGCAACGGTGTGGAACTGCCGGACGAGGTGCTGGACTATCTGGCGGCCAGCCGCATCAATATCACCACCTCCATCGAGTTCGACGCCGCCGAACACCCGTCGCTGCGCGTGGATTGGGAAGGCCGCGGCCATTGGGACGATATCCGCCGCAACCGCGCCCGCATGCGCGAACGCGGCCTGGACGTGCCTTCGCTGATCGTGGTGGGGCGCAACAATCTGCACAAGCTGCGTGAATACGTCGATTTCGCGGTGGCGGAAGGACAGTCCTCCATCTTCTTCTCCCCGGTGCAGAAAATGGGTTTCGCCAAGGGGAAGTGGGACAGCGTGGGCATGGGGATGGACGAGTTCTTCGACGCCTGGCGCGACGCGCTGGACTACATCTTTTCGCTGTGGGACCAGGGCATCCTGCTGGAAGAACGCTATTTCTCGCTGGCGCTGGAAAAGCTGTTCAACAACCGCGACGTCAAATACGTGGACTTCCGCAACCCCAGCGGCATGGTCTTGGGCAATCTGGCCTACGATCATCTGGGCAATGTCTACGGCTGCGACGAAGGCCGCGGCCACGCCGATTTCCGCATCGGCAATGTGCACACCGACAGCTACGCCGACGCGGTCACCTCCGACAAGGCGCGCCAGCTGGTGTCCTACTCGCTGCGCGAGCACGACGCCTGCCAGGTGTGCGCCTACCGGCCTTATTGCGGCGTGTCCCCCATCGTCAGCAAGGGCGAGACCCACTCGCTGGACCCGCAGCCCTTGACCAGCTCCTGCTGTCAGCGCACCCGGCATCTGTTCGACTTCGTGGTGAAGCTGATGCGCGAGCGGCCGCAGCGCATCGACCAGGCGCTGACCATCATCCGGATGAGCACCCAATGAGCGCCCGGGACCGGATCGCCGGCGAACTGCAAGCCGGCGGAGAAGGCGCCCGCATCGCGGTGGAGGCGCTGGCGGTGCTGGCCGGCCTCAAGCCGCTGGCGCGCTTCACCGCCGGCCGCGACAGCGCCGCGCGGCTGTGCGCGCTGCTGGACGCCTGCGGCCTGCGCCACGGCCGATACGTGCCGCCGCCGGACGACTGGGGCTACCGCCACGCCACCGCGGAGGAACGCGCCGCCTTCAGCCGCAACGACGCGCGCGTCTATTACGCGCTGGACGCGGAGGCCCTGGAGCGGGGGCTGGACGCCCAGCGGCGGCAAGACAATGTGGCGCTGGGGCGGGCGCTGGGCTACCCGGCCTGCTGCATCGCCGCCAACGAATACTTCGGCGCCGCGCCGATGACGGATCTGCTGCGGGTGGCGCGCACTCCGGGCGGGCGCGACTGGCGGCTCAATGTCTTCCTGACCGAGATGGAAGTGGGGCGCGGTTCGCCGTATTACCTGATTTCCCACTTTCCCTGCCACTTGGGCTGCCGCGCCAGCGTCGACTACGCCGCGGCGCTGCTGGAGGTCCTGCGCGACGCCGCCCCGGCCTTCGCCGCGCAACTGGAGCGCCTGCTGCCGCTGCCGCTGCTGCTGCGCGACGAGGAAGAGCCGCCGGAGGCGCGGCGTTACGGCAATTTCGGCGCCCAGCTCTACGGCGGCGCCGTGGGCGACGCGGTGTTTTATCAGGGCTGGCGGCCGCTGCGTTCCAGCGACCGTCTGCCGGAGGCCCGGCTGGATCAGGGCGATTGCATTGCATGGCAGGAGGAGGACTTATGCGTGCTCAGCGCGCGGAACGGGCGCGAAGTGGCGAGACTGCCCACGGAACGCTGGCATCTGGTGGCGTTTCAATAAGGGCGTCCGCCTCGCCCGAACGCTTGCGCGCCGTCTTGCCGCAGCTGACCCAGGCGGCGCGGGTGGACCTGGCGCTGACCCTGGCCGGCGTCAAGCCGCTGGCGCGGGTGTCCTGCGCCTACCGCGAGGCGGAGTCGGTGATCGGCGCGCTGCGGCGGCTGGGCTTGCACGCCCGGCGCTGGGAGCGGGCTTTGCGGCCGGCGGTGGCGGACGCCGACGACTACGTGGTGTCCGCCGTGGCCAGCGACGAGACGGCCGCGTCGGACGCGCGCGCCTTCGTCTTCGCCGCCCGCGACGGCGAACTGGCGGAGCTGGCCGCGCGCTTCACCGACAACGACGTCATCGCCGGCCGCCTGCTGGGCTATCCGGATTGCTGCGTGCAAGCCTATCTGGCGCATCGCGATCATCATCACGCCCGCCTGGAGCCGGCTTTCGCCGGCGACGGCGGCGCGCAGCCCTACTGGACCAACACCATGCTGGACGTGTTCGGCTGGCATCTGCTCAGCCACTTTCCCTGCCGCGCCGACTGCGCGGCCAGCCGCGATCAGGCGATGCGCCATTGGGAGGCGCTGTGCCGGCTCGACCCCGGCTTCGGCCTGGCGACGGCGCGCCATCTGCGCAGCCTGGTGCTGCGTCATCCGCGGCTGGGGCTGGTTTACGGCCAGCCGCTGGCGGACGGCGGCTTGCGGCTGCTGGGCGGCTCCGCCGCCTTCCGCGCCGCGCTGGGCGGCGCCGAGCGGGTGAGCCGCCGGCCCGGCGGGCTGGCGATCGGCGATTTTGCCGTGAGCGGCCTGGAAGCTTTCGACTTCACCGCGGGCAGCGACGATGTCCACCCCGTTTGACGATCTCGCCGCCAGCGCCGCCTGCCCGGGCGATCCGGACGGGCTGGCGCTGCTGGAAAGCTGCGCGGCCCGGGCCTGGCGGCAAAGCCTGAGCGTTTTCCTAGAGCGCGTCGCGCCGGCCATCGCCTTGCCCGGCGGCGCGGCGCGGGCGCTGCGCGAGCTGGCAGAAGCGGAGCCGGATTTCGAACGGCTCTGGCACCCGGCGCTGGGCGCGCTGGCCCAGGCCGAGCGCCAGCCTCGCGCCGGCTTTCTGTTGGCCTGCGCCTTGGAAATCGCCTGGCACGCCCACCTGAGCGGGGTCGCCGGCGAATGGCGCGCGCGCTGGAGCCCGCCGCGCACCCTGGCGCTGCCGGATCGGATCGCCGACGTCCGCGCGATCAGCGTCGTCGCGGACGGGCGGACGCTGACGCTGAAGGCCGCCGGCGCGGACGGTTCGCGGCTGGCGCTGAGCGCCGCGGCGGCGCCATGGGGCGGGGCGGGCAGAAGCCCCGTTCTGGCCGCCTATCCGGTGCGCACCCCGGACGATCGCGAGCAGGCCGCCGGCGAGCCGGACGCGGCGGCCGGCCGGGCGCTGGCCGCCGGGCTGGCCTTGATCGAGCAGGGCGCGCCGGCCTACGGCCCCTGGGTGCGCCGCCTGGTGCGCCAGGTCCGGCCGCTGAGGCAAAGCGGCGGCCTGGTGTCCAGCTGGAGCAGCCTGCACTATCCGGGGCTGGTGTCGATGACGCTGTTCGCCTCGCCGCTGGACATGGCGGAAACCCTGGTTCACGAAGCCAGCCATCAGCACTTCCACTTGCTGGACCGGTTGTTCCCCTTGAGCGAGCGCGGGGCGGAAGAATGGCTGTACTCCCCGGTCAAGCGCTGTCGGCGTCCGGCCCTCATGCTGCTGCTGGCCTACCACGCCTTCGGCAATGTGGCGCTGTTTTTCGACGCCTTGCGCCGCAACGGCCGCTTGGCGGACGCCGACTGGCGTCATCACATGGCGGACTTGCGCGACTGGCTGCCGCGCATGGCCGCGGAACTGGAGCGGGCGCGCAGTCTGAGCCCGGCAGGGCGGCGCTTCCTGGACGCCTTGCAGTTGCCATTGCGGCCGCTGCTGAAGCCGGCGGCGAGCCCGATCGAGGAGATCGCGCGATGACCCCTGAAATCGCCCGCGCTTATTCCAGCCCCTTCGAAGCCTTCGACGAGGACTGGCACGCCGGCTGGACGCGGCAGCTGCGCGGCCGGCAGTTGAACGCCTTTCTCGAGCATTGGCGGCCCTTGCTGCAGCGCCACGCGCCCGGCATCGCCCCGGCCTTGTCGGAGATGGCCGCCGCCATGCTGTCCGCGGGCGACGCCGACGCGGCCGAGACCGCGCGGCTGACCGAGCTGGCCGCGCATCCGTTTTGCAATCTGCAAGCGCTGCGAGATGAAGAGGCCCGTCAGCCGGACCTGTTGCTGTCGCGCGCCCTGCAATGCGCGCTGCACTGGACCGCGCACCGGCCCGGCCGCGAATTCCACCTGCGGCTGTCCCGGCCGCTGGCGCTGGGCTTCGCCGGCTACGCGCTGCCGGCCGCCGTCGCCTACCGCGTCAGCGGCGACGCGCAAAGGCTGGAAATCCGGCTGGACACCGCCGCGCACACGCAGCGCGGCTGCGCTTTCGAGCGCGAGGGCGAGAGCTGGCGCAGCGTGACGGGACCAGCGCGCAAACTGCCGGCCGTCGCCCTGGGCGAGGCGGGGCCGGACATCGTGCTGCGGCCCTTGCCGCGCAGCCTGCTGAACCCGGACCCGGAGGTCGTCCCGGCCGGCCCGGGCTGCGCCGCCACCTTGAACCGGGCGATGACGCTGATCGCCTGTTATTCCCCGGCCTACCACCGCTGGATCGCCCGTCTGCTGCGCGTGGTGTCCCCGCTGCGGCTGGAACCGGGCAAGTTCAACAGCGAAAGCTATTCCATGCTCAACGGCGCGCTGTACATGACCATCCATCCGGACCCCTTGCGCTGCGCCGAAACCCTGGTGCATGAGGTCAGCCACGATTATCTGCACCAGCTCGCCGCCATGGGCGCGCTGAGCGATCCCTCGCTGGGCGAAACCTTCCATTCCCCGGCGCGCGGCGCGCAGCGGCCGACGCTGGGCATCCTCAAGGCCCACCACGCCTTCGTCAACGTGCTGATTTTCTACTACCGGCTGATCATGGCCGGCGTCGCGGTGCACAGCGAGCTGGCGCGCAATGTGTCGGAGCTGGAAGACTGGCGCGCCCAGATGGAAGAATCTCTGGCCCGGGCGCGGGCGCTGACCGCGCTGGGACAGGCTTTGTGGCGGCCGCTGGCGCTGAGGGCGGACCAGTTCCGCGCGCTGGCCGGCCGCGACGCCGCGGCACATTGCGCATAGGGGGCGATCATGTTGGAAAACGTGCTGTTCTTCGAGCAACCGTACCGCCACTTCCTCTGCTTCGACACCTTCGACGAGACGGTGGCCCAACAGGCGGACGCGGTGCTCAGAGGCCCGCTGCCCTGGGAGGAGCGGGTGGGGGATTTCTTCGTCACCTACCGGCTGGATCTGCGCCGGCTCTATCAGCTGCGGCCGGACGCGCCGGCCTTTGTGCGCGAGGAGTTTCTGGACGCCTTGCGCGAGCAGATGCAAATCCTGTTCGAGGTGCCGCTGTCCGCGGACGACATTCAGGTGCTGGGGCACCGCATGGTGCCGGGCCAGCGCATCGGCGTGCATAACGACAATCCCGGCCTGGGCTACGAAGGCTACCGCGTGGTGGTGCAATTCACCCGCGACCACCGGCCGGAAGACGGCGGCTTGCTCAATATCCACGCCGGCGACGAGCCGGAGGCCGTCTACCAGAGCATCCGGCCCTATCCCAATATGGCCTTCGGCTTTGAGATGAGCGCGCATTCCTATCACTCGGTGTCGGCGTTGACGCGACAGCCGCGCGACGCGCTGATCTTCAATTTCTGGCACCAGGGCAATACCCCGGCGGTGGAGCGCCGGGTGCGGCAAACCCTGGCGCAGCTGTTTCCGGACGCGGCGCTGGCCGCATCCGATCCCGGCGAGCGCGGCCTGCACCGCGACGGCGACGTTTCGGATGCGTCCGATTGGCCGGCGCCGAGCGCGGCGCAAGCGCTGTTGGCGGAGTGGGGGCTGGGCGGCGCGGCGCAGGCGGCCGGCCTGCTGCTGGCCGCCGCCCGTTCCGGCGCGCCGGAACCCGTCCGCGCGCCGGAAGTGAGCGCGGCCCTGGCGCGGCTGGGATTCGCGCCCGGCGCGCCGCTGCCGGCCAGCGAGGCCATACACGCCGCCGCCCAGGTCAACGTGGGCTTGAGCACCGACCCGGACACCCTGCGCGCCGCGCTGGTGCTGGCGGTGTGGGTGGCCAGCGCGCCCAGCCGCATGTTCACCCACGAGCATTGGCGCCGCTGCGCCGCCCAGGTTCGCCCCTGGGCGCACCGCTTGCCGATACGCGTGATGCACCTGGCCGAGACGCTGTTCCCGGAATGGCCTCAGACCGGCGCGGGATAGGAGGGCCCGGCCGACGCGCCGAGCGCCGGCTCAGGCCTTGACGGCCGCCGTCCAAAGCGGGGCCATGGCGACGCGCACCGAGGCCAAGAGCCGCTCGCGCGGCACGCCGTCGCGCGCCTGCACCGAGATGCCGTGCAATTGCGCGGCGTAGAAATCGCCCAGAGCGTCCGCATCAGCGTCCGGCCGCAGCTGGCCGTCGGCCACGCCGCGCCGCAGCCGCTCCGTCACCGATTGGGTGCGCTCTTGGCGCTGCGCGCGCAGCCATTCCTGCACGCCGTCGTTCTGTTCCGAGCAATTGGTGGCCGCCGACACCACCATGCAGCCCTGCGGTGCGTCATGCCGGGTGTAGAGCATGACCGCGTCGCGCAGCATCCGCTCGATGGCGGCGGCCACATCGCTCTCCTGGCGCAGCGCCAGATCGGCGAAGCCGCCGTCCCCGGCGGCGTAGCGCGCCACCGCCTCGCGGAACAAGCCCTCCTTGCTGCCGAAGGCCGCGTAGATCCGCGCCGAGGCGATGCCCAGCGCCGCAACCAGATCCGACATCGACGTGCCCTCGTAGCCGCGCCGCCAAAAGGCCAGCATCGCCTGTTGCAACGCCTGTTCCCGGTCAAACTCCCTAGGCCTGCCCGCCATCTTTCCGCCTCGCTCGATTGTTCTTGGGCGGAATTTTATCGCGCTCCGCCGTTGACGTGTAGCCTTGGCGTCGCCTATTATTTGTCGATCGACAAACAATTAAGGGCGACACATGAAAACACTCAAGGGACCCAGCCTGCACCTGGCTCAATTCGGCGCGGATCAAGCCCCGTTCAACAGCCTGGACGGCATCGCCGGCTGGGCGGCGCGCACCGGCTTCAAGGCCTTGCAGATTCCGGCCTGGGACAGCCGCTTCATCGATGTGGAGCGGGCCGCCGCCAGCCAGGACTATTGCGATGAAATCACCGGCACGCTGGCCGCGCACGGTTTGGAGATCAGCGAGCTGAGCACGCATATCTTCGGGCAACTGGTCGCCGTGCACCCGGCCTACGACGCGATGTGCGACAACTTCGCGCCGCCCGGCCTGCGCGGCAAGCCGGCGGAGCGCGCCGCCTGGGCGTTGGAGCGTCTGCGGATGGCGGCCCAGGCCTCGCGGCGGCTGGGCCTGAGCGAGATGGGCACGTTTTCCGGCTCCTTCGTCTGGCCGTATCTGTTCCCGTTTCCGCAACGGCCGGAAGGGCTGATTGAAACCGCCTTCGAAGAACTGGCGCGGCGCTGGCGGCCGATTCTCGACGTCTGCGACGAACACGGCGTCAATCTGTGCTACGAAATCCACCCCAGCGAAGACCTGCACGACGGCGCCAGCTTCGAACGCTTTTACGAGCTGGTGGACCGGCACGCGCGCTGCAAGATGCTGTTCGACCCCAGCCACCTGGTGTTGCAGCAACTGGACTACCTCGCCTTCCTGGACATCTATCACGAGCACATCCGCATGTTCCATGTGAAGGACGCCGAATTCCGGCCCAA
This sequence comes from Chromobacterium sp. FG89, assembly GCF_057808735.1. Taxonomy (NCBI): domain Bacteria; kingdom Pseudomonadati; phylum Pseudomonadota; class Betaproteobacteria; order Neisseriales; family Chromobacteriaceae; genus Chromobacterium; species Chromobacterium sp. FG89. Next base: position 117,534 of record NZ_JBMDIQ010000004.1, read on the forward strand.
CGGCCGGCAAGGCATTTACGGCGGCTACAGCGGCTGGATGGAGCGCGCCGGGCGCTTCCGTTCCCTGGGCGACGGCCAGGTGGACTTCAAGGCGATCTTCTCCAAGCTGGCGCAATACGACTACGCAGGCTGGGCCACGCTGGAGTGGGAGTGCTGCCTCAAGAACCAGGAGGACGGCGCGCGCGAAGGCGTCGACTTCATCAACCGCCACATCATCCACGTGACCGAGCGCGTATTCGACGACTTCGCCGGCGCCGCGGTCGATCAGCAGCAGATCCGCGCGATGCTGGGCATCGCCTGACTTCCCATTCCCTTTTTCAGCGAGACTACAGATGTCGGCACTTCCCCTTATCGACACCGAACCCGATTTCATTCACGACTACGTGCGGCTGGACGGCCAGCGCGTCCATGTGGTCACCGCCGGAGGCGGCCGGCCGGTGCTGCTGATCCCCGGCTGGCCGCAAACCTGGTTCGCCTGGCGTCATGTGATGCGCGCCTTGGCCGCGCGCGGCTTCCAGGCCATCGCCGTGGATCCGCCGGGCACCGGCTTGTCCAGCCGGCCGGACAGCGGCTACGACACCGGCGCCGTCGCCGCCACATTGCACCGGGTGATGAGCCGGCTGGGCCATGAGCGTTACCAGGTGGTGGGCCACGATGTGGGCATGTGGCTGGCTTACGCGCTGGCCAGCGACCACCCCGGCGTGGTCAGCCGGCTGGCGCTGACCGAGGCGGTGATACCCGGGCTGGCGCCGGCGCCGTCGATTTTCGCGCCGCCGGAAGAAAACATCTTCCTGTGGCATTTCATGTTCAACCAGTTGGCCGACTTGCCGGAAACGCTGATCGCCGGGCGTGAGCGCGCCTACCTGGACTTCATGTTCCAGCGCTGGTCATGGCGGCGTAACCGGGTGGCGGCGGAGGTGTATATCGACGCTTACTCCTCGCCGGGCGGCCTGCGCGGCGGCTTCGCCTATTACCGGGCCATTCCCGAAACCATTCGTCAGAACCAGCGGCGCGCGCAAAGCAAGCTGGCCATGCCGGTGCTCGCCATCGGCGCCGAGCACGCCACCGGCAAGGCCCCGCTGGACACCATGCGCGGCCGGGCCGACGATTTGCGCGGCGTGGTGATTCCGGATTGCGGCCACTTCATCATGGAGGAGGCCGCTGAGGCGTTCATCGCCGAACTGCTGCCCTTCCTGGAAAGCGAGGACTGAGATGCCCTTGGATAGCAAGATCCAGCAGTGGCTGGAACAGGCGGCGGCGGGCGAGGCCGGCGCGCCCGTGGACATGGCGCGGCTGCGCGCCGACACCGACGCCGGGCTGCGTCAACAGCAGGGCCCGCTGGAAGACGTGGCGCGGGTGGAGGTGTTCCAAGTGAAGGCGCGGGACGGCTACCCGCTGCGGGTGATCGGCTATTGGCCCGAGGCCCGCGCGGCGGCGCAGCCGGCGCTGGTCTTCGCCCACGGCGGCGGCTGGTGCCTGGGCTCGGCCGAGGTCTACGACAATCCCTGCCGCGCGCTGGCCCAGGCCACCGGCTGCGTGGTCTTGTCCGTCGATTACCGGCTGGCGCCCGAGCACCGCTATCCGGTGCCGCTGCGCGATGTGTACGACGCCTTGTGCTGGGCGTTTGAAAACGCGCAAGCGCTCGGCCTGGATCCCAAGCGGCTGGGCGTGGCCGGGGACAGCGCCGGCGGCAACCTCGCCGCCGCGGCCTGCCTGCTGGCGCGCGATCACGGCGGCCCGCCCATCGCCCATCAACTGCTGATCTACCCGGCCTTGAGCCACAAGATGGACAGCGCCTCCTATCAGGCTTACGGCGACGGTTATTATCTGACGCGTGAGCTGATGCGCTTCTGCTACGCCAGCTATCTGTCCGCGGAGGCGGAGGGGGCGTCGCCCTATGTCTCGCCGCTGCTGGCGACCCGCCTGGACGGCTTGCCGAGCGCGACCATCCTGACCGCCGAGTTCGATCCCTTGCGCAGCGAGGCGGAGGACTACGCCGCGCGGCTGAACGCGGCAGGCGTCAAGGCGACGCTGCGGCAGCTGGACGGCATGGTCCATGGCTGCATCCATATGCTGGGGCTGACGCCGGCAGCAGGCGCGCTGTTCGACATCGCCGGCGGCGAGGTGAGGGCGGCCTTGGGTGCTGGCGGTTGACTTCGTTATGAGGCCACTGGACAGTGGCTATTACGATGTGGGGTCAGATGAGGGCAAGGCGACGCTGGCCAATGCCACCAAACACATCATCGACACGGAGGACGCGCGTATCCGGCGCGAGGGCATGGGCACGGCCTTGGCGGGGGCGTTGCAGGAAGGGGAGGGGGATGGCTTTTTGATGCGCTGAGAGGAGGTAGCCAGACAAGGGGGTGAGCCGTGAGAGTTTATGTAATTTCATCTTTGTTATCATACCCATACCCATTCTTCTTGAATGTTTATTTGCGCGGGCGGGACTTGAATGGGAGTGGTCAGTTGAGAATGATGCTCAACTGTTGGCCAGGCGCAGCCTTTCACCTGTCCTGTAAAACAGACATTAGATTGGCTGCGTCACTTCGAAACTAGTATCGGGAACCACTTAATCAATAATACTTTTTCATATGCTGGAGCAGCAATCGGGATGTCGTTTCCAGTCGGACCACTTGATTGTTGGGTCTTCAGGAAATTTGATCAGCAGGCGCCTTTCCCCGCTCTTTTTTAACTTGGCATTGTTTGACCAAGCAATTTTCCCTCCAGAGCGAACGGCTAAGTAAATCGCTTGAGCTACATGCTGAGGAACTTGCATGTCGTTCATTCCATAGAAAAGTATTTTATCTGCTGTTTCCCTAGATTGTTTTTGGGTCCAGTACAAATAGTCGTGAATGATGGCAGGGAAGGTATAAACCCCATCAGGTGGTAAGAGCGACCAGAATACGCGGGGAATGCTTGCTAAGTCCGTTACAAAGCCAGCTGGTACCACTACGGAAGGGGCTTCTTGTCCTAGGCCTGGGGACCAGCGGATTTCTTTGTCGAGCCAGTAGGTTCGGTCCCGGAATCTTCCCATATGCAAAGCACCCGAGACGGAGCCGGGAGCATGTTGGAGAGACCGCAGCCAACGATCTGCTGCTTCAGGATCCGCATATGGCTTTTCGGCAAGAAGTCTTAGTGGTAGAGCTCCAATTAGAAGGCCTGCCCCCACTTGGAGTGCCTTACGACGAGAGTATATGGTTTTCATGTTGCCTCCTACATTAGGGTGTAAATATGCGTTACATTACCGTAACTGCTGACGCCCCCTTTAGTGAATCTCAAGATTATCGATAATAGCCTGTTTAGACTCACGCATAAGGTTGCGGATATATTCCCTGCTGGCATTTTCTACTGAAGAACATGCTCCTAGACCGAGTGTCATTATCGAAAAGCTGCCAAAATCAGCTTTTACACTTTCCTCTCCATCCAACGCAAAGATGAGTGTGCCAATTGCACCCCTCCCATTTCGTGTACATGGAATGCCGGACATCTTTGTCAGTATGAGGATGTTTGGCCTCCAAGTTTTTATGATTTTACGAGCGCCAAACGAAATTCCTTTTTGCAACGATTCTGTTATCTCCTCTCGGGTCTGTCCGGTATATTGTATTAATTTTTCATCGCTCATTTCATTGAAGCCCTCAGTGTCAAATCTTGAGGCAACAATTTTTGAAAGCTCATCGGGCAGAGATGGCGTCTTGGGTAGTGCGAAGGCACGTGGAGCTCTTTCTATACGAATGTCAAAGAAAGCAAGATAGATACTTATTCCTTGGTGCTTGATTTTATTTAAAAATTGATTGGCAAAATCAGATGAAGTGTCTATTCGTAATCTCCAGTTTCCGATCGAGGTGCGTGTAGCCAACTTTGTAATTTTTCCATTAGAAAAAGTAACGTATTCGATAGCCTCTGGACCATAATCAGATACTTTCGGAGAGGTTCGCGCAAAGCCATGGCTCACTAGCGAAGCGGCAGGCTTGGTTGCACCGAACTGAACATTGAAACCAAAATCGTGCTTGGCTATTGGCATAAGTATTGTTGGAAAGGTTGTGTCAACAACCCTTGATGCATCACCGTTCGAACCTGGGCATCTCTTGGCCTCCTCAAGGTAGTTAGCGATACGAGAGGAGTACTTGGACACATAATTTGCCTTATAGTCAGAAAGTAGTGAACCTGCTGCAGGTCGGAAGCATGCTATAGTCTGTGCTCCCATGTTGGATGCCTGAATGCACCTGAAATCTGAGAGGGAAGTGAGCGGTGGGTGCTTCAGGATGCAGAGCTTTGAGTCATTGCCAGCGGCAAAGTCGCGTATAATTCGCTCAGTGATGTCCGTCGCGGTTCGACAGCTAGCGGCCGGTCGTTTCAAGCTGTTAAGCATTGTAGTAATATCATCACAGGCATTTAACCGGACTAGTTCTAATTCAGTAGCCATCAATGTATTTGTACTTGTAAGTGCTAAGACGGCCAAAAAAAAGTGAAATGCTCTAGCGGGATAAGAGTGGGTAATCATTGAGATACCAATAGTTTAATGCTTCTGCAATTGTCAGCTCTGGATAAGGATATTGGCGGTTGGCGCCGCGCCGGAATGCCACTGTTCGATTGTCTGGCGTTCCATGATCGTCGCGTTCCAATTTGTATGATCCCACTAAATGCAAGCTGGTCTCGAAGTCGTTGGTGGTTAGTCGATGTAAAGAAAGATTGAATGCGAGGCCTGCAAGGAAGTCGGCTCCAAGTTCAATACGACGTGAATTATCCTCTGGATTAAGTGCTTCAAGGCCACCTGCATAACGCATCTGTAGTACGTGGCCTAATTCGTGGACTATCGGTGCAAGATAGTTAGACTTCACATTGCTGGGATATCGCACCACAAATCGCTTGCCGTCATCGACCCCATCTGGCATCGCAGAGAATCGCCCACCTGGGCAGGCCTTGAACACGACCGAACTTCGGGGAATATTGAGCGTACGCATAACAGCCAAAACATCTGGGTTTGAGCCAATGCGCTTGATATCACCGACACAAGGCTCTATGGGCGTTTTCTCTCCTCCTTGGGTGGTTGTGCCATAGAGGCAATTCGGAGCCATGTCGTCGGCTGTTGTTAGTTGCATTGTCAGCAAGAGGACAGGCACTCCCAGTGCAGTGTGTAGGGTAATGTATTTCATGATCTGGAGTGTCTTATCAATGGGGCTGTATGGTTGTTAACTGCATACTCCTTGCCAAGCGTACCCACCAGAGGGACATAATTGTGGGCACATGCGTGGCACCGCGTAGCCACTTCTGCAGGTTTGATTTGGCTCATGGTATTGTGGATTAATAGGTCCCCAGCACCCGCAAGGGGCTAGCGGTGTGCCGGCGCTCAGACCCTGATTCTGCCGAAGTCTGGTATTTGGTGCGTTCCCTTGTTCTCTATGCAGTGCTGGGCCAGACTCATCTTTATCATCTTCCTCATAGTCTTCCTCAAGGATGCTCCTTACCTTTTCAACCTCTATGTCACAGGCTCTAGAGATGGCTGTAACAGTTCTCCCCTGTTGCGAAAAACGCTTGACCTTACTGTCCGTACAGGCTGCGGATGCTGCAATCGGGATGCAAGCTAAGGTCGCCATGGCAATGAGCAGGATAAAATAATTTGCTTGCCTCCGGGTACGTGTAACTGGCTTCATTTTGCTTACCTCTTCATGAGTAAAGGTACTAGTGCAACTGAAATACTTTGATTGTGAATTAGTTGTCTCAACTTAACCTATGGGCCACTAGTCGAATCTATGTTTAGAATTCAAGGGTAAAATGGATTAAGTAGTGTTCTTGGTAGAGGTGATGTAATTAGAATGGTAGGTGATTTTATATAAATCAAGCTCTGATCGTGTGTGGCTGTTCAGAATATGAATTTTTGTTGTTTTTGTTAGGATTTATTAAAAAATATGACCAATTTTTAAAATAACAAAATTAGTATAAATTCATAGTAAAAATACCTATTGAACACGCAAAATTTCATTGATTCGTTGAAATTTTAACGCAAGGTTTTGAATGGTAAAATTTTGTTGAAAAATGAATTATTTTTCAATGGGTTTGACTGGTAGGTGTCATGAATTATTTATGCTGGATACGGCGGACTTAGGAGGTATGAACGACTCACTATAGATTGGAAAAATCGATATAGTGGGTGGGCTAGGTATTATGATGTAGCTGGAAGTGCCAATCAGCACACTTCCGAAAATGGTGAGGCGCTACCAAGCTTTGGCGCATAAAACAACCAAGGAGCGCTGGGCGCTCCCTGGCGATGGCCCGGCTACACCAGGCGGTTGATGCGGCTTAGGCCGTGGCTCAAGCGCTGTTGCACCGGCTCCAGCAGCGCCACCGCTTCATCGCTGCTGAACAGCAGCGGTTCATCGCGCCGTTGCAGCAGGGTCAGGATGGCTTGCAAGCCGATATGGGCGGCACGCAGTTCCATCAAGCCCTGCAGCAGACAGGCATCCATTTCCGCGCACTGCTGGGCCAGTTGCTGGCCCAGATGGGACAGCGCGGTTTGATCCGGCTGGGCGTCCATCAAGTTTTGATTCAGCTGCTTCAATTGCTCCATCACGGGTATTGGGCCATCCATATCATTCTCCTTCCGGCTGCGCCAGCGTGGCTTCAATACCGGCCGCCAATTTCAGAATATGGGTGTCGCGGCCGTGCAGCCCGCAGACGCTCAGGCCGATTTGGGGGGATAGGGGCAGGCTGACGGCGCAGCCGTCCAGCAGATTGACGACGGCGCTATTGCGCTGCACCAGGCGATTCAAGCGGGTATAGGCGTCATCGTTCTCCAGCTGAGCCAGCGTGGGCGGCAGGATCGCCACAGTGGGTATGAGCCAGGCGTCGGCCATGGAGAGCCGTTGCGCGGCGACGGCTTGCAGCGTGCGGCGTTGCTCAAGCAGGTCTTGATAATCCACGGCGCTCTGATTTGCCCCTTGCCGGATGAGTTGGGCAATGCGCGGATCAATGTGGCGGCAGTCTGCCTCTTCCAGCCGCGCATGGTGCCAGCGCCAAGCTTCGGCTGCGATTTGCCCGCCCTGAGCGTTCATTTCAGCAATCTGCCTGAGTTCGGGAAAGTCGAAGCGAATGATGCGGGCACCGGCTTTGGACAAGCGCGTCAGCGCCTTGTCGAACGCTTGGGCCACCTCGGGGTCCAGTTGCTCCGCGAGATAGTCCTCGGTGACATAGAGCTGGCATCTTTTGATTCCCGGGGGCTGGCTGTTGCGGATATGGGTGGGCATCCAGCCTCCGCTGAGCACGGCGCTCAGGACTGAGCAACAAGAGACCGAACGCGCCAACATTCCTACGGAGTCCAGCGAGGGCGATAAGGACAGGCAGCCTTGCAGCGGCATCTGTTTTGCCGTGGCCTTGAAGCCGACCAGGCCGCAGAAGGCGGCGGGAATGCGCGCGGAGCCGCTGCTGTCTGACACCAGCGCGGCCGCGCTCATGCCCAGGGCCACGCTGACCGCCGCGCCGGAACTGGAGCCGCCCGCCACGCGCGTTGGATCGCCGGGGTTCAGCGGGGTGCCGTAGTGAGGGTTCAGGCCCAGGCTGGAGTAAGAGAACTCGCTCATATTGGTGCGCGCCAGCAGTACCGCTCCGGCTGCGCGCAGGGTTGCGACCACGGCTGCGTCCTGGCTGGCGGGCGGGTTGGATTTCAGCACCACGGAGCCGGCGCAAGTGACTTGGCCTTGAACGTCGAAACCATCGCTGATGACGAGGGGAAGGCCGGCCAGCGGGGTGGGGTAGAGCCGGGCGGCGTCAAGTTGCCGGGCAACGGCCAGGGCGGTTTTGGCGTTGACTTGGGTAAAAGCCGCGCCGCCGGCTTGCTGATGGCAGGCAATGGCGTGGAGCGCCTGTTTCGTCAGCGCCACGCTGCTGGTGTTGCCCAGCAGCAAATCCCTATGCAAATGCATCAAGCTGGGTTTCATGTCGTCCCCCATGCCAGATACTCGCTTTGGGCCGCGGTGTTGATCTGCTGCAACTGGGCAGCGTAGTGGTCCAGTACGTCGACGGAGAGGCGAGCTAATAGATGTTGATGGGAGGGGGGAGTGGTTTGGGCTTGGATCGCGGCCAAGGTGGCGCGCAATTGGGAGAGGCAGTTCAAGGCCAGCGCGCAAGCGTCCAGGGTTTGGGACAGCAGGCGCAGTTGTTCCTGGTGAATGGTGGGGGGCGGTTTGGCGAGAGTCGAGGGAGAGGTCATTGCGGTCTCCAAGTCAGCGTTGGAAACCTGTCCGGCGAGACTTGGACAGGCGCGTGACAAGGTTGGAAGACCGGTATCCTAGATCAAAGACCGGTAGTTCACGAGGAACTCCCTGCCACGGCCTGTCCGAATGGGCACAGCGTGGCAGCAGACGTAGTTGTGCCAAAGCTGACACAAACGAGTCTGCGATCTAGGATTTTTGGGCTTCCAAACCCTGCGCGGCGTTATTGGGCGCTGCGCGACACAAAGGGTACTGAGGCGGGGTTGGGGCGTCAAGCTGATGGCGGGACGGATTGTTTTTGTTGGGACTAATGGATTGGGGAACGACAGGGGTTGGCCGTTTAAGGTTGGGGCGCAGGCGTCAAATTTAGTGGGTTCTGTGGGGCAAGTTGTAGAAGTTCAGACTTGATCTGGCAGCCTTCTGTTTTGACGGCGCCCGATTGTCAGTTCAAATCAGAACTTTTACAGATGAGCGCTTTCATCGCCTGTGCCCGGCCAGCGGCCAGTTCCGCGTCGGCTTTGAACAGCTTGATCAGAGCATTGTCATTTATTGTTGTGCTCAAGCTAGGCGCATCTCTTGCTTCGCTGGACCCTGCGCGCCTGGCCCGGGCTGCCGCCCTTCCACCTGCGGTTTGCGGGCGGATTGAAGGTCGGGGCGGAATTAGGGCATCATGTGCGGCCCGCGTCGTCATGCCGGCCGGGTTCGGCGGTTGTGATGGCCTAGCATGGATATTCTGCAATTGTAACTTTGAGCGATGACAGATCAACGCCCTTGCACTCAAACCCTGCTGACGGGTTTTCGCATCGTATTCCGCCTCCAGCTCATAGTGTTGGCGGTATCCTGCGTGATGAGCTGGCTCCAGTACCATGACCCGCATGGCAGCATGCATCAGGATTTGACCGGGAGCGGCGTGCTGCTGCTGGGCATCAATCTCATGGCTTTTCTTATCGGCTGTAGCGTGTTTCTGCAGCGGGTGCGGCTGGATTGGGTTGGCCGCAAGATCGCTTATGTGGGTGTGGAAACAGAATATCGCTGGCGCGAGGTTGATGTTGCCGCTATTGATGCCATCCGTTTTCTGACGCATGGCCAGGGCAATAGAGGGGCGGTGGATCGTCTGTGGCTGAAAGCCGACGCCCATCCGCGTGGTGGCTTGGTGCTGCTCGATTCTCGCATCCGCCCGCTGTTCTGGCGGCGGCCCTCGCCCTTCTTCTGCGCGGTGGTGGATTTCGTCAGGGAGCAGAATCCCGAGGTCAGCCTGCCACAAGCGCTGGTGTAGTGTTGTAGCCGCGCAATGGCGGCTTGATTTCATTTGGGAACGACGATGCCGGAATACTCGAATCTGCTGGCCTTTGCGCTGGTCTCCTTGGGCATGGTGGCCACCCCGGGGCCGAATATGATGTATCTGATCTCGCGCTCCATTTGCCAGGGCAAGCGGGCCGGGCTGATCTCCTTGTCCGGCGTGGCGCTGGGCTTTGTGTTCTACATGTTGTGCGCGGCGCTGGGCATCACCACCTTGCTGCTGGCCATCCCCTATGCCTACGACGCCTTGCGCTTGGGCGGCGCGGCGTATCTGCTGTATCTGGCGTGGCAAGCGCTCAAACCCGGCGGCAGCTCGCCCTTCCAGCTGCGCGAGCTGGCGCCGGACAGCGACCGCAAGCTGTTCATGATGGGTTTTCTGACCAATCTGCTGAATCCGAAAATCGCCGTGATGTATCTGGCCCTGTTGCCGCAGTTTCTGTCCAAGGCGGGCGGCGACGTGTTGTCCCAATCGCTATTGCTCGGGTTCACGCAAATCCTGATCAGAGTCAGCGTCAACGCCTTGATCGTGCTGAGCGCCGGCGCCATGGCCGCGCTTCTGGTCCGGAAACCGGCCTGGGGCGTGGCCCAGCGCTGGATCATGGGCACGGTCTTGGGCGGCCTGGCGGTCAGAATGCTGTTTGAAAAGCCGCGCTGACGCGATTGAGCGCTTGCCGGCGAGAAAAACAATGCGGCGGCCCCGTTGAATGGGGCCGCCGCATTGTTTCAGCCTAAGAACCGGTTCATGGCCTGCCGCGCGTCGGCGGGGTGGATGGACGAGCGTTGAAAACCGCTCTTGCTCGCCAGGCGCTTAGGCGGGGAGAGCCTTACTGCAACACGCCGTTGATCGTGTAGCGCAAAGCGCCGCTCGCCGCGGGAACTGCCTTGCTGGCCAGCGTTTTTCCGCCGCAAACCACTTTCGCGTTTTGCGGCTGCAAGGCGCTGGGCACGTTGACGTGGAATTTGTTCATCACCTCGCCGTTGACGCGCGTGCTTTGCAGTTTGAACTTCAGCTGCCCGCTGGCGGTGTCGACTTGCAACTGGCATTGCGCGGAGGACGCCGACGCGCCGTCATCCGGGTAGCTATAGCCGTAAGCGCCGCGCAGGGCCGGGTAAATATAGGAGGTGAGTTTCATCTCCGGGTCGTAATACCCCAGCAAGGTGGTGACCGGCACGCCAAAGCGCTGCGGCTTGCGGTCGGTTTCGATGGACTGCGTCTTGACCCACAGCCGGCCGTCGGACACGAAGTGATTGTCCCCGCTGCGGCCCGTTATCGTAAACGTCTGGCCGGGCGCTAGCAGGCTGGTGGCGTAGGTGGCGCGGTTGTCTATGGTGATGAGCTTGCCCTTGTTGGCGGCGCTGGCCGCCGGCGCCTTGACCTCCCGTGTCCAATAGCCGTCTTCCATCTTGATCAGCGCGCGGTCGGCCTTGCCTATCGCCTCGGCGAGATAGGCCTCGCTCAGTTTTTCCAGCGGCACGGTCGCCGTGTCCGGCGCGATCCGGTGAGGGTAGGGCTGCATGCTTTGGCTGGACGCGTTCCACAGGCTGAAGCCGGTGGCCGAGGCGGGGTCGAACACCGGCTTGCTCTCCAGGAACTGCTGAATCCGCTTGGCCACATAGGGCGTATACAGTGTGAAGCGGTTGACGGCGCTCATCGGGCTGCCGCCGGCCATGGCGTCCAGGCCGTAACTGCGGCCGGCGAAGGGCGTTTGGCAGGGTTTGCCTTCCGGCATGCAAGTGTCTTGATTGCTGACGACGCCGCTGAAGTTGGGAAGGAAGCGCTTGAGGTCCGCATCCCAGCCCCAGCTGGAGTTGATGGCCCCGGCGGGACGGTGAACCGAACCGTCGAAACCGCCGACATAATGGCCCAGACCGTAGTTGTGGCCCACTTCGTGGCTGAACTCGTTGCCCAGGGACGCGTCCAGCGTGACCACGCCGCCGCCGCCGGAGCCGCCGTGCACTTGCACGCCGTTGGCGTATCGGCCCTGGCTGTTGTGCGCGGTCAGCAAGGCGGCGGTCAAGGGGAAGTCCGCCCCGCGGCCGGCCGTGCTGTTGACGCCGTAATTGGCGTAATTGATGCCGGTGGAAATCAGTTCCTTGCCGATGTCCTCCCGCATGGTGCCGGTATGCCAGCCGCCCTCGCTGGGGTCTTGTTGAGTCAGCCGGCTGCCGTCCGGCAGCATCACTTCTTTCAGATGGACGGGTTCGTACTGGGCCACCAGCAGTTGATTGAGCGGAACGGTTTGCAGGTACTCGCGATGCGCGCCGGGATCGTTGGCGAAGGCGAAAGCCCGGCGCGGCTCCACCAGCATGCCGATGTCTATGGTGTTGATCAGCAGCTGGGTGGCCGGGCCCACTTCAAGCTTGGCCAGGGTGCCGGATTTCGCCGCGTGGCTGAACTGCAGGGACATGCCCGGCTTTACCCAGGCGGCCGGCAGGACGGCGCTCCAAAGGTTTTGCGCGTAGACGATCCGGTTGTTGTCCAGCTCTCCTTGGCGGAACCATTGGCCGTTGACGTATTTGAACAGCAGGGTGTCGCCGCGGCTGACGTCCACCGCGCGCGAGCTGTAGCGCACCGTGGAGCCGTAACCGGCCTGGGACTGGAAGCGGATCATCTTGCCTTCGAAGGAGGCGTCGGCGGGCAGATAGGCGGTCTTGACCCAGCTGCCGTCCGCGGTCTGGATATTCACCATGGCGTTGGCGCCGAGCTTGCCGCGCAGGAAGGCGCCGTTGGGGTCGTCGAGCTTGGCCAGATCGGCGTTGCTGCTGATGGTGGTTTGAGCGCCTGACGGCGGCGTGAAGTCAATGCCGCCTACCGGCGCGCCGTCGACGAAATACGCCGTCTTGGGCTGTTTGTCGGGCGGATTCAGCGACAGCGTGCCCAGCGTGGCGCCGCTCTTGTCCTTGACGGCGACTTGCAGCGGCTTGTCGGCGCTGATGGCGGAAATCGGGCGCAGCATCAGCAAGGCTTGGCGTCCTGCCACCAAATGCGGCTGGCTGTCTCCGGGAACGCCGGAGCCGGCCGGCATGATCTGGCTTTGGGCGACGGACACCTCGCCCTCAAAGGCGCCGCTTAGATCATTGCGCGGCGCGACGGCGTTGAACGGCCAGGCATTGGCGACGGCGGCATAGCCGGCGGCCTGTCCGGCCAGCTGTTTTTGCGCATCGTCTTCATTACAGCCAAATAAAGAAACCCCGATCAGCAGACTTGGAATAATAGCTAGGCGCATGTTCTCTTTCCCTTATATGAATGAGGGTGGTTGACATTTGGATCCATAGCCGCGCAGCTATCAGCAGTGACTGAACCTTATGCGGTAAGTTTCTGGATGGGGGTGGTTTTTGTGAATAATGCCGATTATTTTAACGCGGCATTTTGTTTTAAAGATGACTGTATTTATTGGTTTTTTCGTTGTGGATGCTTGGAGGTTAATTGCGGCGTGGCGGTTTTCCGTCTATTTGATCCCGCCGTGTTTTGGCGGTTTGATCGTCCCAGGTTTTAAAGGACGGCGGCTTGTTTGATGTGAATAGAGAGAGCGGTGTTTTCTTGGCTTTTATGGAAGACGAAATTGTTCTTTCATTGATTTTCCGGTGGTTTGATTGTCAATGAAATAATGGAAACGCCAAGAGGCTTAGCGATGACAGCAGCGCTTCCTTACGGCGTTGAAACCCGCTTAAAAATGCTCATGCGCCAGGTGTGGATTCCGCTTTCTCCTCAGCGGTTTTCGCCTTGTCTCGCTTGTGCTCGCGAGACTTTGAACCGGCTCCAAGGCCCGCCTCCTCTTGGCGTTCGGCTAGCCGAATAAAGGCCGGCCGCCGGTCGGAGACGTCGCAGGCCGGTTCGGCCGCCGCGGGATGTGAAGGGCGGTGCGGTCTTGGACTCAGTCCAGCTCCGGGTCTTGCTCCACCAATTCCAGGCGCGCCACCACCGCGTGCGGCGGCAGCAAGGTGCCGGGAGACAGCACGGCGTTGGCGCCGATGCGGCTGTGGTCGCCCACCAGGGCGCCGAATTTCTGCGTGGGCAGGGTCCAGGCCTGCTGGCGGCAGCGCAGCGTGATGGTCTTGTCGCGGCGCTCGTTCCAGTGGTTGGCGATGACGGCGCCGGCCTCCATATTGATGTCCGCGCCCAGCACGGAATCGCCGACGAAGTTGAAATGGGCCAGCCGCGAGTAAGGGCCGATGACGCAGGTTTTGAGTTCGCAGCCCGGTCCCACCGTCACGTCGTTGGCCAGCGCCACGCCGCCGCGCAGATAGGCGTGGGCGGCGATGCGGCAATTGGGGCCGATCAGCAGCGGGCCTTTGAGGACGGCGCCGGCTTCGATCGAGGCGCTGCGGTGGATGGCGATGTCGCCGTCCACCGCCCAGTGCGCCGGGTCCAGCAAGGCGTTTTGCCGCGCCAGGCTGTCGGGCAGCCGGCCAAGCCAATGCCACGGCGGCTGGGCGCGGTCCAGCCAGGGAAAGTGGGTGAGCAAGTCGGCGAACAGCTCGGCGGCGAGGGCGGAGGACATGGTTGAGCCTGTTGCGTAAGGAGATTTGTATTGTAGGGCCGGCGGCGCGAGGCGGCCAGAAGGCCGGCCGTCGCGGCTTCAGATTTCGTAGACCCAGCTGATGGAGTCGCCGGGGCGCTCCACTTGGGAGGATTCCAGGCTGAACAGTTCCATTTTGCGCAGCGGCGGCGAATACAGATGCAGGGTGACCAAGTCTTCGCCGTAGGGCTGGAGGTTGGAGATCTGGTGGATGTCCAGATGGCTGTTGACGGTCAGGCTGCCGCTTTCCAGGCGGTGGGACTCCACCGCGTACACCAGGCCGTGATCGGTGCGTTCGAACACGGTTTCGGTGGCGGCGCCTTGCAGCACGCGCAAGCCGCACAGGCTGCCGCGGTGGTTGTGGATGCGGCTGCGCTGGGTGCTGCGCCAACAGAGCAGCAAGAGTTCGCACCAGGGGCTGAGGTAGATTTGGTTGCGGCGGTAGCGTTCGTCGCTGAATTGGCGGAAGGGCTGCAAATCGTCCGGGCCGAGTTGCAGCGAATCGTGAAACAGCCGGATCTGCTCGATGTTCAGATTGGCCTGGTAGGCGTCCAATTGCCGCAAGGAGGCGGCCAGGCTGGGGCTGAGGGGGAAGGCGGACTGCGCGGCTGCGCATAAGGTGTCGTTCATCGGTTTCTCCTTTGGCCGGCGCGGCCGCGGACAGTGGGTTCTGTCCGTCGGGCTGGAGCGCGGGCGGCGTTTTTCTGACTGGGCCCGCGCCGGCAAAGTTCGCGGCGGCGGGGCCGCGGCTATGGATTCGGTATAGCCGATGGGGCCGCGGCCCGGCTGCCTGAATGGGCAGGTTTCAGCCGCTCGGCGCGCCGGACGCCTCGCCGTGGCGCCGCAGCGCGGAGCGCGTACGGCGCAGGCCCAGGGCGATGGCCAGCGCCAGCAGCGGCACCGCGGCGGCGGTGGCCAGCTCCACGTTGAGCGGCAGGCCGGCGGCCTTGGCGCCTTTGAGCAGATAGCCGATCAGGCCGGCGCTGTAATAGGTGATGGCGGCGATGGACAGCCCTTCCACGGTTTGCTGCAGGTGCAGCTGCATGGCGGCGCGGCGCTCCATCGAGGTGAGCAGCGCCTGGTTCTGCCGTTCGCGGCGGATGTCCACGCGGGTGCGCAGCAACGCGGTGGCGCGGTTGACCCGCGCCGCCAGTTCGCGCTGGCGCGCGGCCACGGCGCGGCAGGTGTCCATGGCCGGCGCCAGGCGGCGTTGCATGAATTGCTGGAAGGGCTGCAGGCCGTGAATCCGGCGTTCGCGCAGCTCGGCGACGCGGCTGCGGACAATGTCGTAATAGGCGAGGGAGGCGTTGAAGCGATGATCGGTGCGGGACAGCGCGTTTTCCGTCGCGCCCGCGAGCTCGGTCAAGCGGTGCAGCAGTTGGGGCTCGCTGTCGGCGCCGGCGCCGCTCATGGCACCGGTGAGCTCGGCCAGCTCCTCGTCCGCCTTGGCCAGCTCCGGGGCGATGCTCTTGGCCACCGGCAGCGCCAACAGGGCCAGCATGCGGTAGGTTTCCAGCTCCAGCAGGCGCTGCAACATGCGGCCGGCCTGGCGGCGGCCCATATAGAGGTCCGCCAGCAGATAGCGGGAGAAGCCGTCCGGGTGGATGCGGAAATCGGTGTAGGCGCGGCCGGCGCCGTCGCCTATCTCCGCGCCCGCCAGATCGTGGCCGTTGAAGCACTGAGCGGCCAGATCCTCGATGCGCAGCGGCAGCGCGCCGGGCGGCAACAGCGCGGCGTGGGCGGCCACCAGCACATTGCCGGGCAGCAGCGGCAGCCAGGCCGCCGGCAGCGCTTGCAGCGCGGGTTGGGCGAAGGGGCTGGTTTCCGCGCCGTGGGCGAGGATGGTGAAGCTGGAAAATTCCCCGTGCCGTTCCCAGCGCACGCGGCCAAACGCGGCGTCCAGCTGAAACTGGCCGGTCCCGACGTCGGGCGCCGGCTGTCCCAGTTGCAGCGCCAGTTCCCGGCATAACCAGTTTTCCTGTTCGCGGCTGATGTGACGGTGCAGATAGGCCAGATAGCTGACGCGGTTGTCGGAGGCGATCTGCAGCGCGGGCCTGGCGTGGGCTTCGCGGTTGAGTTGCCGGCGTTGCGGATGTTCGTTGAGGCGGAGGCGGGGCGGATCGGAGAGTTCGGCGGTCATGGCGGGCTCCGGTTGCGGGCGGGCAGTCTTCAGCATAAAGCGTTTTATGCTGCAATGCAGCATATTTTGATGCAGGATTGTTTCGCCATGAATAAAGGGCGGCCGTGGCCGCCCTTTGGTTTTGTTCTCGGTCTTTAGATCCGTGTTTTGCCCGCCTTGCCTTGGGTTGATCACCGTTCAGCTTAGACCCGCTCACAAAACCCCCTGATCCTGCGATGCGCCCCCTTGTCGTACGACGGGACTGTAGCTTCGCGGAAACGTCGTGTTAGCTGCGCTGCTACAAGGTCGTCTGCGTCGGCGCGCTGGGGCTCGGCTTATCCATGAGGTTTTGTTTGCTGCTCTGAATCGGGTGCTGGTCTGTTATGGCTGGCTGGCGACGGCGTCCGGCGCGACCAGGGCAAGCGTCTTGTCGTGCCGCCTCATCAGCAGGTAGTAGGTCGATAAGCCCAGCCCGCAGCCGATGAACCAATTGAAGTTGGCAAGCGTTTCCCATGAGCTGAAGGTAATGATCAGGCCAATGAGCACGGAAGGGGCCAAGGCGTAAAGGGCTTTGGGATTGACGCCGTTTTGATACCAGTAACGGCCTTCGGGCTGATTGCTGTAGAGGTCGTCGACGTGGATGACGCGATGACGGATGAGGTAGAAATCGGCAATCAGGATGCCGAACAAGGGACCGATAAAAGCAGCCAGCACGTCCAGCGTATAGTGGATGACCTGAGGGGAGTTGAACAGATTCCAGGGCGTGATGAAAATCGAGGCGAAAGCCGCGATGAAACCGCCGGTCCGCCAACTGATGTGCTTGGGGGCGACATTGGAAAAGTCGAAAGCCGCGGAAACGAAATTGGCCACGATGTTGATGCCAATCGTGGCGGTGACGAAAGTGAAGCCTCCCAGCACGGCGGCCAGCGTATTGTCGATCTTGCTGACGGTTTCGATGGGGTCGGTGATCATGCGGCCGAATACGGTCAGGGTTCCGGAGGTGATGACCACGGTGACGATGGAAAAGGCCAGGAAGTTGACCGGCAGGCCCCAGAAATTGCCGCGTTTGACCTCTTTGAACGTTTTGCCGTAACGGGAAAAATCGCCAAAGTTGAGCATGGGGCTGGAAAAATAGGAGACCACCAGGGCGGTGGCGATCGCCATCTGACCCAGGGCGAGGAGGCCCTGATGGCTGGTTTCGCTCAGCGTGGGGCTGATATTGGCGGGGCCCGCCCGCCAGACGACCCACGCCGCGAGCAGCAGCATGACGGCGTATACCGCGGGGCCGGCCCAATCGATGAATTTTCGGATGGACTCCATGCCATGCCAGAACACGATGGCCTGCAGCGTCCACATGATCATGAATCCCAGCCAGCCAAGGTAGGACAAGCCCAGCAGACTGCCGTGGGCAAGGTCTGCGAGCTGAGGGAAGAAGCGCAGCAGTATGATGTTGAGCGCGCTGGAAGCCAGGAAGGTCTGGATGCCATACCATGCCACGGCGATCAGTCCGCGGATGACGGCGGGCACGTTTGCGCCGTATACGCCGAAAGACATGCGACAGACCACGGGGTAAGGGATGCCGGCTTGCTGGCTGGGTTTGGCCACCAGGTTGCAGAATAGGTTGACCAGGCAGATGCCGATCAGCAGGGAGAGCAGAACCTGCCAGACATTGAGGCCTAGAGCGAACAGGCTGCCGGCAAACACATAGCCTCCAACGCTATGCACGTCCGACATCCAGAAGGCGAAGATGTTGTACCAGTTCCAGTTCTGCTGCTTGAGAGGTCCGAGATCTTCGTTGTATAGCCGGTCGCTATAGCGGGCGGGGTGTTGCTCTGACATAGGGTGACTCCTGGTGGGGGTGAGTCGCTCCTTTTTTGTCTACGATTTTTTTGTTTTCGTATACAAAATAAAGGATGATTTACTAGGGTTTTGCAAGGCTCGATGGCTGTCCATGGCCTAACAAAACATCTCTGCAGCAAACCACATGCCAATCCGCTGATTTTAATGGTTTTTTCTTGTTGGATACTGATGGCGCATTGTATTTTGCGTTTTTTGTTGTGTACAATATTATTGTGGATTGTGAACAATTTTTGTTGTTTTGATGGTCGGCGCCGTTTTGCGCCGCGGATGGGACAGGGAAAGGGAGGGGAGGGTGTCGGAGCGCAGCAAGGAGGAGGACGCGGCTTTGGACGAGGTCGGCGCCAAGGATGCGTTGGTCTACGAGCATTTGCTGACGGCCATTTACGAGGCGCAGTTGCCGCCGGGCACTAAATTGCCGGAGGATGCGCTGGCGGAGGCGTTTGGCGTCAGTCGCGCAGGGGTGCGCAAGGCCTTGCAGCGCCTGTCGATTGCGAGGCTGGTTGATTTGCGTCCGAATAGAGGGGCTTCGGTGGCGGAGCCGACGGTGCAGGAGTCGCGTGATGTTTTCGCCGCCAGAAGGTTGATCGAGTGCGGCGCTTTGCCGCTGGCCATGGCCAATTTGCGCAAGGAAGATCTGTCCGCGCTGGCGGACGCGCTGCGGCAAGAGTGCAAGGCCCAGCACGAGCAGAACCGGTCGGCGGCCATTACGTGGTCCGGCGCCTTTCATCTGCGGCTATTGTCCATCGCCGGGAATCAATTATTGACCGATATCCTGCATGAATTGATTGTGCGCAGCTCTTTGATCATTGCCCGCTACGGCGCGCCGATTGCCGGTTCATGCCGCCATGCCGATCATCAGCAGATTCTCGAACTGATGGAGAACGGACAGGCGGATGAGGCGGTGGAATGGATGCGGCGTCACCTCGACGCCGTGGAGGGCAACTGTCGGTTTGAGGAAGAGAGCGCCGGCGGGCCGGATTTGAAGGCGGTGTTGCATGGTATCGCCAAGCGGCGCAGCGGCCGATAAATGGCGTTTGCGCATGGAGCGTGCTCATGAAGATTTGCGTGATTAATCCTAATACGACCGCGGATATGACCGAGCGTATCCGTTTGGCGGCGGTGCGGGCGGCCAGGCCTGACACTTTGATCGTGGCCAGGAATCCAGAGGATGGACCGGTGTCGATCGAGTCGCATTTCGACGAGGCGGTCAGTGTGATCGGGGTGTGCGAGGAGATCAGGGAGGGCGCGCGGCAAGGCTACGACGCTTACGTGCTGGCTTGTTTTGGCGACCCCGGTTTGAACGCGGCGCGGGAACTGGCGCGCGCTCCGGTGGTGGGGATCGCGCAGGCCGCTTTTCAGATGGCGTCCTTGATCGCCACGCGTTTTTCGGTGGTCACCACATTGGGCCGAACGTGCGTGATCGCCGAGCATTTATTGCATAGCTACGGCTATGCCCATCTTTGCCGGCGGGTGCGCGCCGCCGAGGTGCCGGTGCTGGATCTGGAGCGAGAGCCCGATATCGCTTACCGGCTCATCGTCGAGGAGGCGCGCAGGGCCCGAGACGAGGATGGCGTCGGCGCCATTGTGCTGGGGTGCGCCGGGATGGCGGATCTGGCTCCCCGTATCGGAGATGCGATCGGCCTGCCGGTTGTGGAAGGAGTGGGCGCGGCGGTGGCGTTGGCGGAGTCGCTCGTCGCCCTGGGTCTGCGGACCAGCAAGACGGGCGACCTGGCTTTCCCTCCGCCAAAGCATTTTTCCGGGCGCTTCGCCGCTTTTTCGCAATAGCGCGCGGGCTCCAATGAAAACAGGGCGGCTTTGGCCGCCCTGTTGGTTTGGCGCGTCGGTTTCAGTCCGGCAGGTTCAGCGCCGCCGCGCCCTTGGCGTCGAACCAGGCCACGCCGCTGCCCAGCATCGCCTGGCCGTTGCGCACGAACAGATTGTGCGCCATCGGCTGCTTCAGCTGTTCCAGATAGGCGGGAGTGAAAATGGCGCTCCACTCGCTTTGCAGCTGGCGGGCATTGGCGATCTGGCGGCTGCCGCCCTTGTGGTTGATCCGGAGCGGAAAGTGCACGTAGCGGCTGGCCTGCTGGGCTTCGCCGGCCAAAGCGGCGCGCTGGAAGCCTTGGACTTTGGCTTCGAAGGCGGCGTCGCTTTCTTCGGTGACGTCCTGATACCAGCGGCCTTCGGAGGCCGGCGCCATATCGCCCATGGTCAGCGCCACCGGCAGGGTCTTGGCCTTCAGCGTCCAGTCGCCGTCCAGGCCCACGCTGTTGTCGAAGCTCAGCGGCTGGCCGTCGGCGCTGCCGTTGCCTTTGAAGCGCAGCTTGAACACGCCGCCGCCCGGTTCGCTGAGTTGCAGGATCTCGCCTTGCAGCTTGCCGCGCAGCGGGATGTCCTTCAGATAGCGGCCGTAGAAGTAGTGGCCGCCGCTGAAGGTTTTGCCGTCCTTCACCAGCAGGCTCATGCCTATGCGTTCCTGTCCCAGCGTGCCTTCCAGATTGACGCGGTCGATGTCGTCGGCGGCGTGGGCGGCGCCGGCCAGGCCGGCGAGCAGGGCGGCGGCCATCAGGCCGCGGGATGCGAGTTTGAGCGCGGTCATGGGATGTTTCTCCGTTAACGGGCGATGAGGCGTTTGCGGTAGCTGGCGCGGTCTATTTCCTGGATTTCCACGCACAATTGCACTTCCATGCCCGGCGGCAGCGCCGCGCTGTCGGCCAGCGCCTGCAGACTCAGTTCGGACAGACGCTGTTTTTCCTCGGGGCTGCGCCCGCTGAGTATGGCCAGTTTGGCGTGGACGAAGCCGCGCGGCAGATCGTGGACGCCGATGCGGCAGGCGTCCAGCGCCACGGCGCGGCTCTTGATGTCGGCTTCTTCGAAGTGGCCGCTGGCCAGCAGCGCGCGGTTGATGTCCAGCAGCGCGTCCGCGGCGGCGAAGCCGGCCAGATTGCCGCTGTACTCCAGTGTCAGATGGGGCATGTGTGAGCCTGTGGTGTTGCGCCGCCTTCCGTGTGCGCCGGGAGGGCGATGGAATGGTTGCGCGGCGATCGATACGCCATTGTATTGCAACGGCTCAGTGTACCCAAGCCCGGGACGGGAGAACAGGGGCGCGGCCGGCGCGATCAGGGCTTTTTCGCGGTCCGGATCAGGCTTTGGATGTCTTCGGGCTGGATGATCTCGTGTTCCAGGCTGCGGCTGATCAGCTCCAGCAAATAGGTTTTCTTGAATACCGGGGAGCCTTCCCATTCGCTGCCCGGCTGTCCAAGCACGCTGGACTGGGTAATGATGGCGGGTTCGCCGTCAATCACGTCCAGCGCGAATTCATCTTCTGAAATTCTCATTTAAGCGCTTTCCTCTGCATTGCGTCGTGGCGGGCTTTTGCGTCGCGTTGATTGTTCTTATTAATATTTTTCTTCTTTTAAATTTATGGTTCGCGAGTATCTTGCGCCTGCCCCGAATGATATAGTGTTGCAAAATTATTATATTGTCTTTTTGTTTAAAAGAGTAGTGCCGGAATTACAAAAGATAGTCTGATAAAAACAATATCGTTTGATGCTTGCGCCGGGTTTGGCGCTTGCGTTTAAAATGGGCGTGCATGTTTGGACGTGAAATTAAAAATGGAATCGAAACGGATTCGACTTGCATGGAGGGCTGAATGAGCAGGGCGGTGTGGAAAGAAGAGGCCGAGAATGGCGCTTTGTTGAGCAAGGCGTCGAAAAACCTGACGTGTCTGATGGGGCGCGCCGGCGTCGACGCCGCGCAATTAAGCGAGGCGATAGGCCTGGGCGTGGCGACGATCAACAATATCAAGCGCGGCGTGGGCAATCCCACCTTGCTGACCTTGATGGAGCTGGCCCGGTTTTTCGATGTCAGGCTCAGCGATTTCGTGGAGAGCGATCTGGGACGCGAGGCCGGCGACAGCCCCGCGGCCATGGCGGTGCCCTTGATCAAATTCACCGAACTGACCCTATTTTTTGACGGAATGATTATCGAGCCGGAACGGTATTTTGTGGATGCCGCCGGTTTCGACGCCGCGGACGCGTTTGCGGTGTTGTTGAACAATGATTCGCTGTTTCCCGGTTTTTCCCAGGGCAGCGTTTTCATCGTGGCCCGGCAGGAGCGCCCGGCGGACGGCGATGTGGTCTTGGTCAGCATGGCCGGCCAGCAGCCTTGTTTCCGGCGGGTGTTCATCGACGGCGAGCATTGTCTGTTTTCAAGCATTTCCTTGATGCACGATTTGCAGCCTTTGGTGTGCCGGGATTTCAAGGTGCTTGGCGTGGCGGTCAAGGCGATTAAGACTTTTAGCGCAGGATGAAGGTGTGGAACAGTTCAGAGTTTACGGATTGATTGTGGGTTTGTCGGTGACCATCATGGTGGTCTGCGATTCGCTGGTGTACAAGACGCTGGATATTTACGGCTTGAAGATCACCGCCAGCGGCATCGTGTTTTCGCTTTGCTATCTATTGTCCACGGTGTCCACCGAGGTGTACGGCTATAAGCTGGGCGGACGCACGGTGTGGATTCTGGTGGCGTGCCAGACCTTTTTCGTTCTGATCATCAATGGCTTCGCCTTGCTGCAGCCGGATAATAACGAGATTTCCAAGCAGTACTACCTCTTGTTCAACGAATTTTGGCGGGTGATGGTGGGCACCTGGATCTCGGTGCCGGCCTCTTATTTTTGCAATGGCTTCGTCGTGTCGCGGATGAAGGTTTTTTTCGCCGGCCGCTTCTTTTTCATCCGCTATGTGATCGCGTCCATGCTGGCCCAGGCGGTGCTGCTGACCACGGCCTATCCCATCAGCCTGTCGTCGCGCTATAGCGGGCAGGAACTGCTCAACATCATCGCCACCACCTGGTCTTACAAGGTGTTCGTTTCCATCGCCTTGCTGCCGGTGGGCTATTACCTGGTGGGCGTGGTGAAGCGGATAGAAAAGACCGATTACTTCGACTGGAACGTGTCCTACAACCCCCTGGCGGTGTTCAAGGAGGACGGCGAAGACGTCAAGAGAAACAAATACGCGATGGAGGAAGGACGATGAGGGCCGCGCAGATATCCGACACGCATCTGTTCGCCGAGGCCGGCGGGCAGTTGATGGGCTACGACACTTATCGCGAGTTCGACCGGGTGCTGAGCCAGCTGGAGCGGCGGCATGCGGCGGAGCTGGACGCCGTTCTGGTCACCGGGGACATTTCTCAGGATGAGAGCGCGGCTTCCTATGAGCGCTTCGCGCAGCGGCTGGAAAGAACGGGCCTGCCGGTGTACTGGCTGGCCGGCAATCACGACGCCGCGTCCTTGGCGGCCGAGGTGCTGGGCCGCTACCCTTTCATGCGGCCGCTGGAGCGCCTGGAAACGGAGGACTGGCTGTTGTTGGCGCTGGATTCGGTGCGGCCGGGCACGGACGACGGCCATATCGACGAGCGCGCCGCCGCCGCCTTCCGGCAACGGCTGGCCGGGGCGGACGCCGCCGGCAAGCGCTGCGCCGTGCTGTTGCATCATCATCCGGCGGCGGTGGGCACGCCGCTATTGGACAGCTGCATGTTGCAGGACACGGAGCGGTTTTGGGAATTGATGGCGGAGACGCCGCGTTTGCAAGTGCTGTTGTGCGGCCACGCGCATGGGGATTACCGGCTGGAGGCGCGCGGCGTGGCGCTGGAAGTCTGTCCGGCCAGCTGTTTCCAGTGGCGCAAGGGCACGGCGGCGCTGGACACCGTGGACGCGCGCGGCTACAAGCTGCTGGAGTTCGACGCGGCCGGCTTCCGTAGCCAGACCGTGATGATTTAGCGCCTGTTTTCAACGCCGTATCGCCGACGCGCAGCAGACTATGAACAGGCTCTTAGCGCGGCCGGGCCCGCCGGAGGGCCAGCACCTTGCCCGAGCCGTCCGTCGCCGGCGTGTCCTGGCGGCGGGCCTCGGCTGCCGCGCGGCTGATGTGGCCGGAGACGGCGCGGCCTTTCTGAAAGCCGGTGGCGTAGGCGATCTTGCAGACTTCCTGCGGGGCCAGGTCGGCGAAATAATCGATGTTTCGACAGATGCTTTCGCCGGAAAAGGTTTCGCTATTGCCGTGCAGATGAATCCGGTATTGATTGCCGCGCAGTTCTTCCTCCACTTTGCAGCGCTTTTCTTCTTCTTTCCTATGGTTTTCCAATAACGCGATTTTTATCAGATCTCGCGGCCGGATGGCGGACAGGAGCTGATTGCTGGCCAGGATGTCCGCGTGGGACAGCTTGACGAAGTCGTGGCTGCCGTAAAGCTTGAACAGATAGAGATATTCCTTGGAGTTCTTCTTGAGCATTCTGTCGCACAATACCAATTGGTAGGGCGGATTGAATACGCTGATGATCCATTTTTTTATTCGAGTCAGAAAACGAGCGCGCATCGTGCATTACCCCTGCATTTAACGCGCTCTAGTTTACCCAAAGCCGACAAAAGGCGCTTGAGGGAATGTTTTTGGAATATCCTGATCCTTATTATTTTAACGGCGCGGCGGATCCGATTTTCGGCGCAGGCGTTTGCAGCGGCAGAAACAAATCGCAGACGGCTTCGTTTTCCGCCACGTCCGGGTAGAAACGCACGCGCTGGAGAAACAGCGGGTCATCGCGCGGGGTTTCGCCGCTGGCGGGCAGCCATTCCGCGTACAGGCGGCGCGCGAGGGCGGCCAGCGCGTCGTCGGAGCCGATGTGGCGCAGCCGGGCGCAGCGTCCGGCGGGAATCAGCGCGGCGCGCACCCCTTGGCGGTTGGCGGCGATGTCGCCGTCGAAAGCGGCGCAGAGGCCGAAGCGGTAGTCCGCCGGCGCGCAGTCGTCCGGATCGGCGTACAGCAGGTTGTAGGTGGCGGCGGCGCTGGGCGGCAGGCGGTGTTCCCGCCGCCAGGCGATGAAGTCGCGCAGGCTGTCTCCCAAGAGCGCGGGGTCGCCGCGGTGTTCCAGCAGGGCGATCGGGGTGGCGGGGAAGTCGACGATGTCGACGGCGAGCGGGATTTGGCGGGATGGCATGGAACGGCTCCTCAGTTGGGATAGGGCGTGGAAGTGCTGATGCCAAGGCCGCCAGCGCGGCCGCCGCCTAAAGGCGGACGGCGTTTGGCCCGTCGCCTGCCGGAAAGCGCGGGCAAAGGCCTCCGGGCTGCGGTAGCCGCTGTCCAGCGCGATGTCCAGCACGGCGCAGCGGCGGAAGGCCAGCCGCTCTCCGGCGCGGCGCAGCCGGCAGAGCCGCACGTATTGATGCAGGCTGAGGCCGAAGCGGGCGCGGAACAGGCGGTGGAAATGGAAGCGCGAGCAGGCGGTCACTCGGCTGAGCCGTTCCAGGCTCAGGTCGGCGTCCAGATGGGCGTCGATATAGGCCAGCGCCTTGTCCAGGCGCGGGCTGGCGGTGTCGTGCTGCATGCTTTCCTCCTTGGCGCCGCCAGTCTAGCGCGGCCGCGCCGCCGCGCGCCTGACCGATCTTGCGGTGTTGTCGGACACCTTAAAGCAGCGGTTTCTGCATCGCCACGCGCCGCCTGAGGCCGTGCTCGGCCTCGGCGCGCAACAGGGCCAGCAGGAAGGGCGGGCTGTCGGCGGGGTCTAGGGTCAGGAAACCGCGTTTGTGGTAGTAGGGCGCGTTCCAGGCCAGGTGTTCGAAGGTGGTCAGCGTCAGGCGGCGCAGGCCCTGCCGGCGCGCGGCGGTTTCCGCGTGCGCGATCAGCGCCGAGCCCAGGCCCCGGCCCTGATGCTTGGGGCAGACGTCCATTTCCTGCAGGTGCAGGCTGTCGCCGTGGCGGCGCGCCAACAGGAAGCCGTGCACGCCGTCGGCGTCGGCCGCCGCCCACAGGAGGCCGGCCGCGCAGGCGGCGGCCAGTTCGTCGCGGGGCAGCGTGTCGCCGGCCAGCGCCGGCGGCAGGTCTTGCGGGTCGAAGCGGGCGGCGGCGGCGCGTTCGATTTCGGCCAGCCGGGCAAAGTCTGCCGGCGCGGCCGGACGGATGCGCGGGGCGTTCATGTCAGCGCGCCTCCCGCCACAGGCCCTGGTAGTCGCGCGGCAGGCCGTCCGGGGTGAGGCTGAGTTCGGCCTGGAACGCGCCTTGTCGCGATTCGTAGCGGTAGCCGATCTCGGACAGGCGGGTGTAGCGCTGCGGCAGCGGCGCCAGGGTCAGCGCCGGGAATTGCAGCCAGGCGGCGTTCAGTTCCAGCGCCGCGCCGATCTCAAGCCGGCCGCGGCGGATGGGCAGCAGATTGGTGGCCGGGGTGAAGGCCAGGTCGATGTCGACGCAGCCTTGCACTTGCGGCTGTTCCGCGCCGTTGAGCCGCCAGCGGCCTTCGGCGTCGGTTTCCAGCCGCAGGGCGATGGCTTCCGCGCCGCGGTAGCCGTTCACCTCGACGCGACGGGTGCTCCAGTCCGGCGCGCAGTCCACCTGGTATTGCAGCAGGCAGTTGACGCCGTCTTCGACGAAGACGGCGCAGCCCTTGAGGCGCGGGCCTTGCTCGCTCTGTTCAAGCGCCGCGTAGTCGTGGCCGGAGGCGTCCAGCCGTTGCCAGACGATGGAGGAGACGAAGGTGTGGGACATGCGGCGGCCTTGCTGTTTTTATGATGTCGTATTTCACCGCATTGTCCTGTTGCTTGTCCATGGCGGGCATTGCCCGATCTGGTGTTTATGCGGCCTGGCCGGCCAGCCGCCGTTCCCGGCTATGCCACAGCAAGGTGGCCGCCAGCGCCAGCGCGGCCAAGGCGCCGCCGGCGACGAAGGTGCTGGCGCTGCCGTGGCGGTCCCACATCCAGCCGGCCAGCACGCTGGCCAGCAGCAGGCACAGGCCGCTGACCAGATTGAACAGGCCGAAGGCGGTGCCCTTCATGTCGGCCGGCGTTTCCTCCGCCACCAGCGTGGCCAGCAGGCCCTGGGTGAAGCCCAGGTGCAGCCCCCACAGGGCGATGCCGGCCAGCGTGACGGCGACGGAACCGGACAGCGCCAGCGTGACGTCGGCCAGGATCAGGATCAGCAGGCCTGTCGCCAGCAGCGCGCTCTTGCTGCAGCGGTCGGCCAGCACGCCCACCGGGTAGGCGGTGAGCGCGAAGACCAGGCTCATCACCACCATCACCAGCGGCAGCCAGCTCAGCGGCAGGCCGTGGCGCTGCGCCAGCAGCACCAGAAAGGCCTCGCTGAAGCGGGCCAGGGTGAACAGCGCGCCGATGGCGACGATCCACCAGTAGCGGCCGGAGAAGCGGCGCAGCAGCGCCAGGCGCAGCGGCGAGCGGAAGGGCTTGCGTTCGCCGCCGTCCGGCTCGCGCACGCCGGCCGCCAGCAGCAGCACCGCCAGCAAGGCCGGCAGGCAGGCCCACCACAGCACTTGCTGGATGTCGTCCGCCAGCCAGAACATCAGCGCGATGCCCAGCAGCGGGCCGGCGAAGGCGCCGACGGTGTCCATGGACTGGCGCAGGCCGAAACAGGCGCCGCGGATGGCCGGCGGCGCGACTTCGGCCACCAGCGCGTCGCGCGGCGCGCCGCGTATGCCCTTGCCCACGCGGTCCATCAGCCGCGCGGCCAGCACGGTTTCGGCGCTGTGAGCCAGCGGGAACAGCGGCTTGCTCAGCGCCGCCAGGCCGTAGCCCAGCAAGAGCAGGCCTTTGCGGCGGCCCCAGTAGTCGCTGATGGCGCCGGAGAACACGCGCAGGATCAGCGCGGTGGCCTGGGCCAGGCCTTCGATGACGCCCAGGGTCAGCGCGCTGACGCCCAGGGTGGAGACCAGGAAGACCGGCAGCAGCGCGTGGATGATCTCGGAGGACATGTCCATGCACAGGCTGACCAGGCCCAGGGCCCAGATGGTGGCGGGGATGCGGGGCTGCATGCGGGAGGCCTTTCTCGATGGGGGAATGCGTTCACGGCAGGCGCCACAGGCTGAGCAGCAGGCCGGCCAGCGCCGCGCCGGCTATCACCGGCATCGCCTTGACTTGTTTTTTCAGCAGCGCCCAGGCCGCCAGCGCGGCGATGGTGGCGGCGGCCCCGTCCACGCCGCCGCGCCAGCCTTGCGGCCACAGCACATGCCAGCCGAAGAACAGGGCGAGGTTGGCGATCACCCCGACCACGGCGGCGGTGACGGCGGTCAGCGGCGCGGTCAGGCGGATCTCGCCATGGCTGTGTTCGATCAGCGGGCCGCCGGCCAGGATGAAGACGAAGGAGGGCAGGAAGGTGAACCAGGTGACCAGCGCCGCGGCCAGCGCGCCGGCCAGGAACAGGTGCTCCGGGCCCAGCAGGGCCTTGGCGTAGCCGCCGACGAAGCCGACGAAGGCCACCACCATGATCAGCGGCCCCGGGGTGGTTTCGCCCAGCGCCAGGCCGTCCAGCATCTGGCCGGCGCTCAGCCAGCCGTAATGCGCCACCGCGCCCTGGTAGACATAGGGCAGCACCGCGTAGGCGCCGCCGAAGGTCAGCAGCGCGGCCTTGGTGAAGAACCAGCCCATCTGGGTGAAGCCGCCGTGCCAGCCGTAGGCGGCTGTCAGCAGCGCCATCGGCAAGCTCCACAGCAGCAGGCCGGCCAGCGCCGCGCGGCCCAGCCGTAGCCAGGAGAAGCGGGCGTGCGCCGGCGGCGGGGTGTGATCGTCGATCAGCGCCGGGCCGTAATGCGCGTCCGCGCCGCCGTGGCCGCCGGCCTGGAACCAGCGCGGCCGCAGCCGGCCGGCCAGCGCGCCGATCAAGGCCGCCGCCAGCACGATCAGCGGGAAGGGGGTTTGCCACAGCGCGATGGCGCACAGCGAGGCCAGCGCCACGCCCCACAGCCAGGGCCGTTTCAGCGTGCGCGTGCCGATGCGCCAGGCCGCCTGGGCCACGATGGCGACCACCGCGGGCTTGATGCCGTAGAACAGGCCGGCGATCCAGGCCAGGTGGCCGTAGGCGATATAGACCCAGGACAGCAGCACCAGCAGGAAGAAGGACGGCAGCACGAACAGCGCGCCGGCGGCGACGCCGCCCCAGCCGCGGTGCAGCAGCCAGCCGATATAGGTGGCCAGTTGCTGCGCTTCCGGCCCGGGCAGCAACATGCAGTAATTCAGGGCGTGCAGGAAGCGGCGTTCGGAAATCCAGCGCCGGCGCTCCACCAGCTCCTGGTGCATGATGGCGATCTGGCCGGCCGGGCCGCCGAAGCTGATCAGGCCCAGCTTGAGCCAGAAACGGAGCGCTTGCCGGAAGCCGACGGGGGCGGGCGCGGCGTCGCGGGGGCTGGGCGGCATGATCAGCTCTCCTTGGCGAACTGTTGGTAGAGCCCGTCCCAGATATGGGCGGCGGCGCTCAGCAATTGGTCGTCGTCGCTCAGCGCGGCGCGCAAGCCGGCCAGCACGGTTTCCACGCCGCTGGCTTCCGGCGGCGCCGCGCCGCCCACGTCCAGATAATGGACCAGCTCGGCCAGCCTTCGCAGCGGGGGCGCGTCCAGACCGAAGCTGGCCAGCAGCACCTCGAAGCTGACCTTGTCGCCGACATGGGTGAAGGCGGCGCCGTCGAAATCGAAGCCCAGCGCCTCCGGCGGGCAGTCGCCGGGCGCGGCCAGCCACAGGATGCGCGCCTGCGGATCGATGAAGCGGCGGATCAGCCAGGCCGAGGCCAACCGGTCCACCCAGGGGCGGCGGCGGGTGGCCCAGGTCCGGCCTTGGTGCTCGGCCACGGCGCGGCGCGGAATCTGCATGTCCAGACTATGAGGCTCGCCCGGCGACAATTGCAGCTGGATGGCGGTTTCCAGCTGTTGCAGCGCGGCTTGCGCCTGTTGCTGGCCGGCGCCGGGGAAGAAATCGATGGCGGCGACGCCGGCCAGGGTCTTGCTCAGCCGCCGCCATTGTTTCAGCCGCTCGGCGGCGTTGTCGGGGTCCAGCCCGCTCAGTTGTTCCTGGATGTCCTGCCGCAGCTGCTGATAGTCGGCGTCGCGCTGGAACAGCGGCGGAAAATCGCTGCCGTCCAGCGGCCGGCAGGCCAGCAGCCGCGCGACGCCGCCGTGTTGTTGGATGTCGGAGGCGATGGCCTCCAATTGTTGCAGCCGGGCGTTGCTGCCGGGCAACAGGTAGGCGCCGTCGCGCAGCGCGGCGGAGCCGCAGGCTTTCAAGGCGCGCCAGGCGCGCATGCGCGCGGTGGCGTTTTCGGTGGGCAAAGAAGTGATCAGCAGCAGCCAGTCCATGATGCGCTCCATTTTTTTGTAGCGTATTCTACAATTATGTAGCGATCAATATATTTTGTCGGGTGCGAGATACAGTTGGACTCAAGCTTGGCCGGCGCGTGGTCGATAATCTAAATCGGGCTCAACAGAGACGGGAGACGAAGATGAAGCGATGGAAGCAATGGTCTGTGTGCTTGTTGGCGGCGGCGCTGGCGGCGCCGGCGCTGGCCAATCCGCCGGAAGGCAAGGGCCAGGGTCATGGCCAGGGGCAGGGCAAGCACAAGGATAAAGACAAGGACAGGGAAGCGTCGCCGGAGCGGTCGGACCGGGATTTGGTGGCGGCGGGCATCAGCGTCGCCGCCGCGCGGCGCCTGGCGCTGGATTCCGGGGTGACCGGCTATAAATCCTTGCCGCCGGGCATGCGCAAGCGCCTGGCGCGCGGCAAGCCGCTGCCGCCCGGCATCGCCAAGCAGGTCTTGCCGGCGCCCTTGCTGAGCCAGCTGCCGCGCCACCCCGGTTACGAGTGGCGGGCGGTGGGCGCGGACCTGGTGCTGGTGGCGGCCAGCGGCTTGATCGCGGATATCTTGCTGGACGTGCTGCGCTGATCCGGCCGGCTTACAAGATTTGGCGGTAGATCACCGCGTCCGCCAGCTCCGCCACCTGGTCGTACAGGCGGCGCGCGACGAGGTTGTCGCCGGCGGTGCGCCAGTACAGCATGGCGGCGCCGTCGTCGCGCGCCCGTTCCGCGGCGGCTAGCAGCAGCGCGCGGGCGACGCCGCCGCCCCGCGCCGCCGGCGCAACGTATAGATCCTGCAGATAGGCGCTGTCCTGGATCTGGATGGTGCTGCGGTGGTAGAGCAGGTGGGCGATGCCCAGCAGCGCGCCGTCGGCGACCGCGGCCAGCCCGCGCACCGGTTCCTCCGGCGCGAGCAGGCGGCGCCAGGTTTCCCGGTCCACCTCCTCGGGCAGGGCGCTGACGCCGACGCGGCCGTAGAAGGCGTTGTAGTCGCGCCATAAGGGCAGCCAGCCGGCGTGATCGCCGGCTTGCAGCGGGCGGATGGAGAAGACGGCCTCAGCCATGGCGCGCTTCCGTTTCGCCGGCGCCGGCCATGTGTTCCAGCCCGGCCAGCACTTGCAGGCTGGCGGCTTCCATCATCGCGACATGTTCCACCGCGGCCCGGCTGTCGCCGTCGGCGTGGGCGCGCAAGGCGTCCAGCGCCGCGGTGTGCACCTTGGCGTGCGGCGCTTCGATTTCGCGGAAGCCGGGCAGGTGGGAGAAGCCGGCGCGGCCTTCGCCTTCGTAATACCACTTGCCGAAGCGGCAGTGCTGATGCGAGCCGAAGTGGCCGATGTCCTCGTCCGACAGGCCGAACATCACCTGGTAGACGCGGAATTTGTAGATCAGGTGGTCCATCTTGGCCAGTTCGCAGAAACCGCGCAGCGCGGAGGCGGCGATGCTGCCTTCCATGCTGGTGGACATGTCCAGCAATTGTTTCATGGTGCCGGCGGCGGCCTCGCCGTCCTGGCTGAAACCGGCGGCTTGTTCCGCCAATTGCTCCATCTGGCTGCGGCTGCCGGCGCTGTCGCCGCGGATCTGCTCCACCAGCTTGGCGATGTCGGCGGTGGCGGTGGCGGTGCGTTCGGCCAGCTTGCGTACTTCGTCGGCCACCACGGCGAAGCCGCGGCCTTGCTCGCCGGCGCGCGCCGCTTCGATGGCGGCGTTCAGGGCCAAGAGATTGGTCTGGTCGGCGATGTCGCGGATCAGTTGCACGATGCCGCCCACCTCCTGGGCGCGGGCGTCCAGTTCCCCCACTTTTTCCGCCGCGCCCTGCGAGGCGCCGGCCAGTTTGGACAGATCGGCGGCGATCTGGTCTATGGATTGGCGGCTGCGCAGCGAAATGCCCTGAGCGGCGACGGCGCGGTCTTTTTCCCGGCTCATCACGCTGGAGAGGGTGGCCAGCGACTGCTGGGTGTCGGTCATCGATTGGGCGAAGGCGGAGAGGTTGGCGATCAGTCCGTTCAGTTCCTGAACTTTGGCCTGACTGGCGGCCAGCTGGCGTTCGGCTTCATCGGCGCGGCTGCGGGTGTGTTGCAGCTCCTGGCGCATTCGCTCCGCCTCCTGGCTGAGTTGCAAGCGCTCCGCCTGCTCGCGCGCGGCCTTGTCCTTGTTCCGGAACCACATTCCATTCTCCTCTTGAAGCCGGACCGGCACAGGCAGGCGTGGCTTGCGCTTGCATGTCGCCGGGTGATTTTAAATAAACGTTTAGCATTATCCGAATGCCGTCATGAATCTGCAATCATTTGTCTTGTTTAAGTTTGATTAATTATGACAAAAATCAGACTTGACGCTTGTTGCGCCGTTTACTAAGGTATCATTTTGATACGTTAAATAAGAGGCTCTTATGCACTCCCGTTTTGATGTCTTTCGCGAACAGGCGTTGGGCCGCCAGTTGGAGGCTTTGATCGACACGCCGCAGCGTTATGTGGAATACGCGGCCTTGTCGCGCGCCGAAGTGCCGGCGATTGCGGCCATCGTCCACGATGTGCGCCAGCTGTTTCCGGAAGTGGAGGCGGACGCCAGCGCGCGCCAGTTTTGCGGCGCGATGGTGGCGGAGGTGATGCGCCGCCATTATCACGAGGTGTTGCGGCCGCGCGGCCGGGTACCGGGCGGTTATTTCACTTACGGGGTGGTGTGGACGCCTAGGCCGCAACAGTTGGACTGGGAGCAGCGGCTGGAGGCGCTGCGGGCGATGCCGGCCCAGTTGGCGGCGGCGCTGCGCGTGATTCCGGTCGCGGACTGGCGGCGGCGGCCGGACGGCATCGATTTTGCCGCGGTGGAGCATGCCTGCCATCTGCGCGATCTGGACCGGATTTTCTGCCAAAGGGTGGCAAGGGTATTGACCGAGGACATGCCGGATATTCCGTCGGTAGACGGCACTGAAATGTCGCGCGAACTGGCTTATCTGGAGCAGGACGGCTCAGCGGCCTTGGACGATTTCCTGGCCGGACGGCGGCATTTGCTGACAGCGCTGGCCGGCGCCGAAGCGGCCCAGCGCGGGCGGCTATGTCTGTTTGGCGGCGAGCGGCGGATGAGTCTGGAGGATTTGGCCGAGGACATGTTGCAGCACGACCGCGCCCATTTGCTGGAGGTGGAGGAGCTGACGGCGGAGTTGGGCGGCGAGCCGGTTTGAGCGCCGGCCCGGCTCAGAGTCGGTTGACGATCTGCTGCGCGTCGGCGATACGGCGTTGAGAACGGCCCTTGTACACTCCGCTGCTTCCGCAGCAAGGCCTGGTCTCGCCTTGGTTCGCGAGATGGTAAACGCCCTCTCAGGGTTGTTGGTACCAGGGGCGGCGCAGCAGCGCGGGCAGCAGGGTTTCGCGCAGTTTGCCTATCTGCTGCCACAGGCAGCGCGCCAGGGCCGGATTGTCCCGGTGCCAGCGCTTGCCCAACACCAGATAGTAGTCCTTGCGCGACAGCGGCGGCTGCAGGCGGACGATGCCGGCCTGCGGGTGGTCTTCCAGATAGCGGTCGCCGATGTGGTTCTGCGTGGCGTAGGCGGCGATGTGGCGCGCCAGCAGTTTGCGGAAGTTCATCTCGGTGTCTTTGGCGGCCTCCACTTGGGCGCCCTTGGCGCGTAGATCGTCGGCGATGGACCAGCCGGCGTTGACGCCGATGGCGCCCAGCGCCGGCAGGTTCTTGCCGTTCCAGGCCGGCGGCGCGTTTTTCAGCGCGTACAAGGAGTAGGCCAGCGTGGTCAGCCGGTAGCGCGGGTCGGGTTCCTCGCCCTGCATCGGGTAATCGAAATAGGCTTCGCGTTCTTTGTTGTGGGAGAACATGAAGGCGGCGTCATGCTGATCGTGCTGCATCTCGGTGAGCAGGCGCTTGCCCGGCAGCCGCGACAGCTTAAGCGCGATCCGGCAGCCCTTGGCCGCCGCCTGCGCCATTTCCACCACCGCGCCGGGGTGGGGCGGCATTTGATCGCCTTCGCCGCTCATATACGGGTCCGAGGCCACCGCGCCGTAAACCATGTCCAGCGTCGCCGCCGCCGCCGGCTGCGCGGCCAGCGCCGCGATCAGCAGTCCTATCTGTTTCAAGCCCAATCCACGCATCCATCGCTATCGCCTGCGCAGAGGGTAACAGCGCCGGACTCCCTTAGCATAGAGTTCCGCGCCGGGGTTTCAATATTCCCGTTCCGCCTGTCGCGCCAGCATGCGTTTCAGTTCCGGCAGACAGGAGCCGCAAACGCCGCCGCAACCCAGCCGCGCCTTGAGTCCGGCCAGGTCCGCGCCGTCGGCGATGGCCGCCTGGATGCGCTCGGCGTCCACTTGCAGGCAGTTGCAGACGATGCGCGCGGCGGCGGCGGGCGCGGCCGCGGCGCCGGGGACCAGCGCGCTGAGCCGGCTGCCGGGCCAGGGCCGGCCGCTTTGCATCGCGGCCAGCAGCCGCGCGCCGTCGTCCTGGCCGCCGGCGAAGACGTAGGCCCAGGGCGCGTCGTCGCGCCAGGCGATGCGTTGTTCCAGGCCGTGGCGCGCGTCGCTGAAGGTTTGCAGCTGCGGGCCGCCGTCCAGGTCCAGCAGCCAAGTCAGCTCGGCGAGCCAGTCCGGCCGCGGCTGGGCGTGGGCGGCGTTCAGCACCAGGATGTCCGGCGGGCGCAGGCTGAGCGCGGCGTAGCCGCAGCCGGCCAGCAAGGGCTGCAGCCGCGCGCGCAGCGCCGGCAGGTCCGGGTGGCGGCTGGCGGCGCGCACCCGCCACGGCAGTTCGGCGCGTTCCACCCGCACCGCGGCGTGCTTGAGTTCGGGCTGGAACGATTGCGGGTCCACCGCCGGCGAGCAGGCCTGGTTGACGCCGCCGCTGTCCAGATGCTGGCCGCTCCAGTGCATGGCGGCGAACACGCTGCCGCCCGGCAGTTCCTCGCAAAGCGCCAGCGGCAGCACCAGACCGCCGCGCCGGCTTTCCACCCTGACCAGTTCGCCGGCCTGGAGGCCGCGGCGGGCGGCGTCGGCCGGGTGCATGTCCAGCGTCGGTTCCGGCGCGTGGGAGAACAGCCGCGCCACCCGGCCGCTGCGGCTCATGCCGTGCCATTGGTCGCGCAGCCGGCCGGTGAGCAGGCGGAAGGGGTAATGGGCGTTGACCGCGTCCGCCGGCGGCCGGTAGGGCGTGGCGTGGAACAGCGCGCGGCCGTTGGCGGTGGCAAAGCGGCCGTCCTCGTAACGCCGAGCCTGGCCGGCGGCCGCGCCGGCCGGGAACGGCCATTGCTGCGGGCCGTCCCGCTCCAGCCGAGCGTGGCTGAGGCCGCTGAGGTCCAGATCACGGCCGGCGGTCAGCGCCGCGTGTTCGGCGAACACCGCCGCCGGTTCGCTGTGTTCGAACAGGCTGGGCGCGTCCGGGTAGAGCAGCCGTTCCAGCCGGCGGCCCACTTCGGCGGCGATCCAGCCGTCGGCGCGCGCCTCGCCCGGCGGCGGCACGGCGGCGCGCACCCGGCTGATGCGGCGTTCGGAGTTGGTGACCGTGCCTTCTTTTTCGCCCCAACTGGCGGCGGGCAGCAGCGCGTCGGCGCAGGCGGCGGTGTCGGTGTCGGCGTAGGCGTCCTGGACGATGACGAATTCGGCCTGGGCCAGCGCCTGGCGCGCTTGCTCCAGGTCCGGCAAGGAGTGGGCGGGATTGGTGCAGACTATCCACACCGCCTTGACCCGACCGGCCTTGAGCGCGTCGAACAGCGCGACGGCCGGCAGGCCGGGGCGGTCGGAGAGCCGCTCCGGCGGCACGCCCCAGTGGGCGGCCACTTCGGCGCGGTGTTGCGGGTTGGCGATATCGCGGTGGGCGGCCAGCATGGTGGCCATGCCGCCCACTTCGCGGCCGCCCATGGCGTTGGGCTGGCCGGTCAGCGAGAAGGGGCCGGCGCCGGGGCGGCCGATCTGGCCGGCGGCCAGATGCAGATTGATCAGCGCCAGGTTTTTGGCGGTGCCGTGGCTGGACTGGTTCAAGCCCATGCAGTACAGCGACAGGCTGGCCGGGCTGCGGCCGAACCATTCGGCGGCGGTGGTCAGATCGGCCTCGGCGATGCCGCACAGGCCGGCGGCCTGGCGCGGCGAATAGTCGCGCAGCAGGCGCTTGAGCGCGTCGAAGCCCTCGGTGTGGGCGGCGATGTAGCTCTCGTCTATCAGCCCTTCCCAGATCAGGTGGTGCAGCATGCCGTTGAACAGCGCCACGTCGCTGCCGGGCTGGATCTGCAAATGCAGGTCCGCCAGCGCCGCGGTGTCGGTGCGGCGCGGGTCCACCACGATCCACTTGCGGTCCGGCCGCGCCGCCTTGGCGGCCTCCAGCCGGCGGAACAGCACCGGGTGGGCGTAGGCCGTATTGCTGCCGGCCAGCAGCACGCAATCGGCCAGGTCCAGGTCCTGGTAGCAGGTGGGCGGGCCGTCGGCGCCCAGCGCCAGCTTGTAGCCGCTGACGGCGCTGGACATGCACAGCCGGGAGTTGGTGTCGATATTGTTGCTGCCGATCAGGCCCTTGGTCAGCTTGTTGAACAGATAGTAGTCCTCGGTCAGCAGCTGGCCGGAGGCGTAGACCGCCACCGCGTCCGGCCCGTGGCGGCGGATGACGCCGGCCAGCCGCTCGGCCACGGTGTCCAGCGCGCTGTCCCAGTCCACGCGCCGGCGCGCGGCGTCGCGGGTCAGCCGCAGTTCGGGGTGCAGCGCGCGGCCGGACGGGCTGGCGCAGCTGTCCGCCAGCGCCAGGCCCTTGGTGCACAGCCGGCCGTGGTTGGCCGGGTGGGCCGGATCGCCTTCCACGCCGGTGACGCGCGCGCCGTCGCTGTGGATCAGCACGCCGCAGCCGACGCCGCAGTAACAGCAGGTGGAGGGGGTGGTGGTCATGGCGCGGTCCCCGGGTTCACAGTTGCAGGTAGACGTCGCCGTCCCGCAGGCTGACCGGGAAGCGTCGCGCGCAGCCGCGGTCAGGCGCCTGGGCTTCGCCGTCGTCCAGATTGAGGGTCCAGCCGTGCAGCGGGCAGGTGACCGCCGCGCCGTGCACCAGGCCCTGGCTCAGCGGGCCGCCCTTGTGCGGGCAGCGGTCCAAGAGCGCGAACACTTGCTGCGGCTGCGGCCGGAACAGGGCGATGTCGCCGTCGTCGCGCGCCAGCACGCGGCTGCCCAGCAGCGGGATGTCGTCCAGCGCGCAGATGCGCAGCCAGCGGGAGGAGGGGGGCGGGGTGGGTTCCATGGCGGCCTCAGGCGATGACTTTCAAGGGGATGTATTCCTGGCGCTGCGCGCCGGCGATGCGGGCGGCCCAGGGGTCGGGCAGGCCTTCCAGCGCGAACAGCAGCCGCTGGTACAAGGCCTGGCGGTTGGCGGCGTCGTCCACCACCCGCGCCTTGACGTAATCCAGGCCGACGCGGGCGATGTAGCGGACGGTGCGGTCCAGGTAATAGCCCTCCTCGCGGTAGAGCTGCAGGAAGGCGCCGCTGTATTCCTTCACTTCCTCGGCGGTTTTCACCTTGCACAGGAATTGCGCCACCTCAGTCTTGATGCCGCCGTTGCCGCCCACGTACAGCTCCCAGCCGGAGTCCACCGCGATCACGCCCACGTCCTTGATGCCGGCTTCGGCGCAGTTGCGCGGGCAGCCGGACACCGCCAGCTTGACCTTGTGCGGCGCCCACATATTGGCCAGCATGGTTTCCAGGTCTATGCCCATCTGGGTGCTGTTCTGGGTGCCGAAGCGGCAGAATTCGCTGCCGACGCAGGTTTTCACGGTGCGGATGGATTTGCCGTAGGCGTGGCCGGATTGCATGCCCAGGTCTTTCCAGACATCGATCAGGTCTTCCTTGCGGATGCCCAGCAGGTCGATGCGCTGGCCGCCGGTGACCTTGAGCATGGGCACCCGGTATTTGTCGGCCACGTCGGCGATGCGGCGCAGCTCGGCGGCGTTGGTGACGCCGCCCTTCATCTGCGGGATCACCGAGAAGGTGCCGTCCTTCTGGATATTGGCGTGCACCCGCTCGTTGACGAAGCGGCTTTGCGGATCGTCCACCGCCTCGCGCGGCCAGGTGGACAGCAGGTAGTAGTTGATCGCCGGGCGGCAGCTGGCGCAGCCGTTGGGGGTGCGCCATTCCAGGAAGTGGTAGACCGCGGCGTGGTCCAGCAGGCGGTGGTCGCGGATGGCCTTGCGCACCTCGGCGTGACTGTGATCGGTGCAGCCGCAGACGGCCTTGGTCTTGGGCGCTTCCTGGAAGCTGGAACCCACGGTGTTCATCAGGATCTGTTCCACCAGGCCGCTGCAGGAGCCGCAGGAGCTGCCGGCCTTGGTGCATTGCTTGACCTCGTCCAGGGTGAACAGGCCGTTTTCCTTGATCGCTTTGACGATGGCGCCCTTGCTGACGCCGTTGCAGCCGCAGACTTCGTCGCCGTCCCGCATGCCGGCGGCGCGGCTCTGGCCTTGGACGCCGACGTCGCCGATGGCGGTTTCGCCGAAGATCAGCCGCTCGCGCAGATCGCCTATCGCGCGCTGTTCGCGCAGCAGCTTGAAGTACCAGGCGCCGTCGGCGGTGTCGCCGTATAGGCAGACGCCGATCAGCTTGTCCTCGCGCAGCACCAGTTTCTTGTACAGGCCGCCGGCCGGGTCGGACAGCACGATCTCTTCGCAATCGCCGCCGCCGATGAAGTCGCCGGCGGAGAACAGATCGATGCCGGTGACCTTGAGCTTGGTGGCCATCACCGAGCCCTGGTAGCGGCTGCTGCCCAGTTGGGCCAGATGGTTGGCGCAGACCTTGGCCTGTTCGAACAGCGGCGCCACCAGTCCGTAGCAGACGCCGCGGTGGCTGACGCATTCGCCCACCGCGTAGATGCGCGGGTCGAAGGTCTGCAGCGCGTCGCTGACCACCACGCCGCGCTCGCAGTGCAGGCCGGCGCCGGCGGCCAGCGCGATATTGGGGCGGATGCCCACCGCCATCACCACCAGCTTGGCCTCCAGGGTTTCGCCGTCGGCGAGCTTCGCCGCCGCCACCGCGCCATGGCCGTCGTCCAGCAGCGCGGCGGTCTGGCGGCCCAGCAGGAAGCGCAGGCCGCGCGCTTCCAGCGAGGCCTGCAGCAACTGGGCGGCCGCGGGGTCCAGTTGTCTTTCCAGCAGCCAGTCCGCCAGGTGGACCACGGTGACGTCCATGCCGCGCTGTTTCAGGCCGTAGGCGGCTTCCAGGCCGAGCAGGCCGCCGCCTATCACCACCGCCCGGCCGCCGCCGGCGCTGGCGGCCAGCATGGCTTCGGTGTCGCGGATGTCGCGGTAGCCGATGACGCCGGCGAGATCGCGGCCCGGCAGCGGCAGCATCACCGGCAGCGAGCCGGTGGCGAGCAGCAGCCTGTCGTAAGGGGCGACGCTGCCGTCGTCGGCGCGCACCAGGCGGCGCGCGCGGTCCAGCTCCACCACGGTCTTGCCGGTGTAAAGGCTGATGCCGCGTTCGGCGTACCAGGCGCGCGGATTGAGCACGATGTCGTCGAAGGTCTGTTCGCCGGCCAGCACCGGCGACAGCTGGATGCGGTTGTAATTGGGGTGCGGCTCGGCGCCGAACACGGTGATGTCGTACAGGTCCGGCGCCAGCGTCAGCAGCTCTTCCACGGTGCGGATGCCGGCCATGCCGTTGCCGACCACCACGAGTTTGGGTTTGGTCATGATGGATGTCCTCGCGGGTTCAGAGCCGGGCGCTGGCGAGAGACCAGCCGGCGCGCCAGCGCTGGCGCAGCCCGGCCAGGCCGGCCCAGCCGGCCAAGGCCAGCGCGGCGTACAGCCACAGTCCGATGGCGTAGCCGCCGCTGGCCTGCTTGATCACGCCCAGGCCGGCAGCCAGCAGGAAGCCGCCGACGCCGCCGGCCATGCCGATCAGGCCGGTGACCGCGCCGATCTCGCCGCCGAAGCGCTGCGGCACCAGCTGGAACACCGCGCCGTTGCCGGCGCCGAGGCAGAGCATGGCCAGCACGAACAGCAGCAGCGCGCCGCCGGCGCCGCCCGCTTCCAGTCCGGCGGCGAACAGCAGCGCCGCCACCGCCAGGTAGACGGCCAGCAGCGAGCGGGTGCCGCCGACGCGGTCCGCCAGTACGCCGCCCAGCGGCCGCATCATCGAGCCGGCGAACACGCAGGCGGCGGTATAGAGCCCGGCGGTCTTGGCGTCGAAGCCGAACTGGTCGTGGAAATAGCCGGGCAGCGCGCTGGCGAAGCCGGCGAAACCGCCGAAGGTGATGGCGTAGAACAGCATCAGCCACCAGGCGTCGCGCTGGGCCAGCACCGCCAGATAATCGGCCCAGCGCTTGGGCGGCGGCGCGCCTGGCGCGTCCTTGGCCAGCCGGGCGAACAGCAGCAGCGCCAGCAGCAGCGGCAGACAGGCGAGGCCGAACACGTTCTGCCAGCCAAACTGCAGCGCCAGCGCCGGCGCGAACAGCGCCGCCAGCACGGTGCCGGAGTTGCCGGCGCCGGCGATGCCCAGCGCCGTGCCCTGATGCGCCGGCGGATACCAGCGCGAGGCCAGCGGCAGCGCCACGGCGAAGGAGGCGCCGGCCACGCCCAGGAACAGGCCCAGCAGCAGCGCGCCGCCCAGGCTGGAGAGGCCGACGCGCCAGGCGGCGAGCAAGGCGGCGATGACGACGATCTGGGCGATCAGCCCGGTGCGCTTGGCGCCGATGCGGTCCGCCAGCATGCCGACGGCCAGCCGCAGCAGCGCGCCGGCCAGGATGGGAGTGGCCACCATCAGCGCGCGTTCTTGGGTGTCCAGGTCCAGCGCGGCGGCGATGGGCACCTGCAGCGGGCCCAGCAGATACCAGACCATGAAGCTGAGGTCGAAGTAGAGAAAGGCGGACAGCAAGGTGGGCTTGTGCCCGGTGTGCCAGAAAGAACGGTCCATGCGAAACTCCTGTGCCGCGAGCGGCCGGGGGCCGGCCAAAATAAAAACGGCGTTCGCTCCTCGGTGATAGCAGGAGCGGACGCCGTTGTCCGTTGCCGTCCCGGCCGCCATTGGCCGGACAAGCATTTGGGGTGGGCGGGGCACGTCTTTGTGCCAGGCCCGGCTTGACTTATGCAAACGCCGTGCCAGCCTCCGCGAGCCGGAAATCCGGGTTTCGCGTGGATTCGCGGCGGGAAGCCGCACCGCGCTGGTGCGAAAATAGCCGGCCGCGCACTGAGTTTGTGCGTTGCAACATGCGGGGCTTAATCAAGCAGACGCTCCGTCGCCGGGTAGCGCGGCCGTCCGTCCCACTCCACGCCGTCGCACAGCCGGCTGCGGCGCTGCGGCCGGGCCGGCACGGGCAGGCCCAGCGCGTCTGCCGCCTGCCGGTAAAGCCGGCTCTGGCTCACCGCGGCGGCCACGGCCTGCGCGTCCTCGTCGCCGCGCAGCCAGCCCCAGCGCCGGAACTGGTCGATGAACCAGACGCCGTCGGACGGATAGGGATGGTTGACCCGGCCCTGGTCGAAGAAGCGCAGCGCCGACGCGCCGGCGGCGGCCGAGGGCAGGGTGGCGGCGATCAGCGTTTCCGGCAGGGCGATATGCTCCGGCCGCGCCAGCCAGCGCGCCGCCTGGCGGCGGTTTTCGCCGTGCTCCAGCCAGCGGCAGGCCTCCAGCAGCGCCATGATCAGCGCGGCGGCGGCGGCCGGTTCTTCTTGCGCGAAACCACGGCGGCAGAGCAGGGCTTTTTCCGGGTGGCCGGGCCAGATCTCGCCGCTGGCGACGGCGATGCGGCCGGCCTGGCGCGCCGCCGCCTGCTGGTGCCAGGGCTCGCCCGCGCAAAAACCGTCCAGCTGGCCGGCTTCCAGCGCCGCGCCCATCTGCGGCGGCGGAATCACCACCAGGCGCGCGTCGCGCAGCGGGTCCAGGCCTTGCGCCGCCAGCCAGTAATTGAGCCACAACGCGTGGGTGCCGGCGGGAAAGGTGTGCGCCAGCGTCAGCGGCGCGCCGCCTTGGCGGACGCGGCGCGGCAAGGCCTGCTGCGGCGCCGCCGCCAGAGCGTCGGCCAACGGGTGGCTGAGGGTGATGGCCTGGCCGTTCTGGTTCAGCGTCATCAGCAGCGCCATGTCCGCTTGCGGGCCGGCGAGGCCCAGCTGCATGCCGTAGGCCAGGCCGTACAGCGCCGCGGCGGCGTGCAGGCGGCCGTCCAGCAGCTTGTCGCGCACCGCGCTCCACGAAGGCTGGCGCAGCAATTCCAGTTCAAGGCCGTGGCGGCGGTCCAGGCCGAGCTGGCGCGCGACGATCAGCGGCGCGCTGTCGGTCAGCGGCAGATAGCCCAGGCGCAGGCGGTGGGGGACGGTCATGGGATTTCCTCGCGGCTCAGCCTAGCAGTTCGGCGGCCTGGATCAGTTGTCGGGCGAGATCGGCGACGCGCAGGCCCTCGCGCATCGCCTGCCGGCGCAGCGCCTGGTAGGCGTCGTTTTCGCTGAGCCGGCGCTTGTCCATCAGAATGCCCTTGGCGCGCTCGATCAGCTTGCGTTCGGCCAGTTGCTGTTCCGCCGCCGCCAGCCGCTGTCGCAGCCGGGCGTCCTCGGCGAAGCGGGCGCGGGCCAGGTCGATGATGGGCGCCAGCCGCGCCGCGTCGGCCTGGTCCACCACATAGGCCGCCACGCCGGCGTGGACGGCGGCTTCTATGGTGGGCAGGTCGCCCTGGTCGGCGAACATCACCACCGGGTGCGGCGCGATCTCGCCCAGCAGCGCCAGCTGCTCCAGGGTGTCGCGCGACGGGGATTCGGTGTCCACGATCACCACGTCCGGCCGCAGCCGCTCCACCGCCTGCAGCAGCGCCGCGGCGCCGTCCACCTCGGCGACAACGGCGTAGCCGGCGCGCGCCAGCGCCTGGCGCAGCGAGGCGATGGTTTTGGCGTGGTCGTTGACCAGCAGCAGGCGCAGCGGCGGAGGCGTGGACATTGCGGCACCGGGGAGAAGGGACGGCTTGGCTGAAGCAAGCGCCGTGCCCAAGGGAATTCTTGACGCGATTTTTAGCGAGGACGGGGCCGGATTGACGCGGCGTTTAGCCGCGATGTCTTAGAGTGGCTAACAAAAATCAGTTTTACGGCTGAGGCAAGGCGTGCCGACGCAGGCAGTACTTGAGTACGACAAGTCGGCGCAACGCAGCATCAGGGGTTTGTTAGCCGCTCTTATCGTGGAGCGGAGACAAGGCCAATGGACAGGAGGTGAAACACGGGTGAACAACAGTCGTTGGCGAGGCCGGCCCCGCGCGAGCGGAGCCGGCCGATTTCATTTGAGTTTGACGTTCCAGTTGTCCTCGACGCAGCGCTGGTAGTTGCCGGCTTGCAGCGCGCTGTACGGGGTCTGGTAGTTCACCAGCTGGCATTTGTAGTCATTGCCCCATTTCCAGTCCTTTTCCCAATAGATGTTGTAGGCGGCGGAGCTGGCGGCGCTGAAGCGCTGCATATTGGCGCAG
The DNA here is from genome assembly GCF_057808735.1 of Chromobacterium sp. FG89. Classification (NCBI taxonomy): domain Bacteria; kingdom Pseudomonadati; phylum Pseudomonadota; class Betaproteobacteria; order Neisseriales; family Chromobacteriaceae; genus Chromobacterium; species Chromobacterium sp. FG89. Next base: position 161,040 of record NZ_JBMDIQ010000004.1, read on the forward strand.
GACAGCTGCTCGTTGCCGTAGTCCCAGCCCAGGTCCTTGGCGAACTGGCGGTAGTAATCGATGCGGTTCTGCGCCGCCTGGCGCTCGGTGCCGCCGCCGCACTCGGCGTTGATGATCTGGATGGTGGTGGCGAAGTTGTTGCCGGCGCCGGCGGCCTTGTCCGCGGCGTTGGGCACCCAAGTGCCGTCCAGCACATGCAGCATCGACGGCTTGGGCGGCTGCGGGAAGACGAAGAAGAAGGTGGCCGAGCTCAGGTTGAGCCAGGTGGAGGCCACCAGGTCCGGGTTCTTCAGCAGCACGGATTGGTCGCCGTCGTGCATGGCTTGGGAGAAGGGGCCGTAGTTGTAGTTGTAGGACAGCTGCTTGGCGCCGCGGCCGAAGTACTTTTTCCAGCTGCCGTCGGCGTTCTTGCCGCAGGTCCACACCTTGTTGAACACCGGATCGGCGCATTCGGTGTTGTAGCCGCAGCCGGGGCCGGTTTCGGCGCAGCCCATTTCGCGCAGGTATTTCAGACCTTGCCGCCATTCCGGCACCGTGTCGCTGCGGTTGTGGTCGCCGGTTTCCTGGGCGAAGTGGGCGAACATGGTGGCCAGGCTGTGGCGGCAGATGGCGTCGCCGTCGCGGCCGTCGCCGTAGTCGTCGCAGATGGCGGGGAACTTGGCGATGGCCTGCAAGAAGCGCTGGTAGCTGTAGCTGGCGTCGCGGCGGGAGAAGTAATACTCCCACTTGGCGGCAGGCAGCAGGCGCTCCACCCGGCGCACGTTCAGCGGGTTGGCGGCGCGGCCGGGGGTCACTTGTTCCACCTGGGCGTTAGGCAGGGTGCGGATCGAGGCTTTGACGTTGCGGAAGAAGGGGGTGTCGGTCAGAGCGGCTTCGTATTGCAGCGCTTGCTGCAGCGTGGGCGGCTGAGGCTGGCCCGGTTCGGCCAAAGCCGTGGCCTGGGCCGCCGCCGGCGTCCAGCTGCCTCTGGGATTGGCGGCCGGCGTTTCGGCGCGGGTGCGCCATTTGGCCTGCCAATCCTGGCCTTGCCATTGGACTTGCTGTCCGGCCTGATAGACGGCGCCGGCGTTCCAGGGCGCGGCCAAAACGGACTGGCAGGCCAGGCTCAGCAGCAGGGCGGTGAAGGGTTTGCGCATGTTGGCTCCTGTTGTCGGGCTGCCGGCGCGGGGGACGCCGCGCGAAATCATCGCAGCCGTTTATGGGGGCCTCGACAAACCCGTTGCGCGGTCCGATGGCCTCGCTCAGTCACAGGCTTCTGGCTTTGCCTTGCGCGCAGTCTCGGGGCTTGCGTTCTGATGTCAGAGGACGCGTCTTGCTCTTGAACGGATCGCGGCGGTTTTCGAGGTTGCCCTAGATGGTTTTCTGCCGCGCGCGACGCACGGCATAGATACCACTATGGAACCAATTTTTGATATGTCAAACGACTTTTTGAAGGAGAATGGGATTGACGCGGCCATGCGGCCGGCGCGCGGCTAAGCCGGAAGGGGCGAAGAAGGCGGAAGCGGCCGCGGCGGGCGCCGGGGTGAGATCCCGGACGGGTGCGGCGTTGAGCGTCAATCGGATCGTGCGGCCGTCTCAGGGGCGAGAGGCGTTGATCCAGGCGTCGTGCGGGTAGCTGGCGGAATCCAGGCCCAGTTCCGACGAAAAAGTGACGTGACAGTGACGTCCTACTGCATTGACCGCAATCACGGTAAATGTGATTGCGGCGCTATCGTGTTGTTCGGCGATGTAATCGCCGGGTTTGAGTTCATTGACTCGCAAATGTTGCTCCAGGGCATGACCGCGATAGCGGGTCATGCCGGCAGATCAACGGCGTCGGTTGTGATGGGGGCGAGGCGTGCCGCCGCCGGCCGGCGCCGTCGGATGACGGAAATTGATGCGGCCCTTGGTCAAGTCGTAGGGCGACATCTCTACAGTGACGCGGTCGCCTACCAGAACGCGAATACGGTGCATCTTCATCTTGCCCGAGCCATAGGCCAGGATTTCGACGTTGTTGTCCAGACGCACGCGGAAGCGGGACTCGGGCAACATTTCAATGACAACACCTTCCAGTTCGATCATGTCTTCTTTGGACATTACGATTCCTTTCTAATACGGTAGGCCAACAGCCACAGCGGCAGTCACATGGACTGCCGCGAGCGGGTGCTATTGGCGCGTCTATTCGGTAACCAAGCTAGGGAGGGGCTGGCTTCACAGGCAGCCCTCAGGCAAGGCGGAGCGTCCGACAGGCAGCTGCCGGAACGATCAGAAAATCTGAGGCGAACGGTATTATATATCTAACGCACTGATTTGTCAGAAAAATACAAGAATTTATCCGGCAATGGCCGAATCAGACGCGGCGATGAGGCGGTTTTCACAAAAAAATCAGGGAGATGGATTTATCCGCCGCCGTCGCCGTTGTGTTGAAAATCGCATTGGCAAGCGGGTTTCAGCGCCCTTGTCCCGCTATCCCGTCTAAGCGCGGCGGATCGTAAACCGGTTCATTTAGTTTAGAGGCGGAGCGGGGCCGCGCCGCCTTTCTTGACCAGTTCGGCGAATTCGTTTTCCGGCATCGGCCGGGCGTAGAGAAAACCTTGGCCGTGCTCGCAACCGGCGTCCAGCAGGAAGCGGCGCTGGGCTTCGTTTTCCACGCCTTCGGCCACCAGGCCCAGGTGCAGGGTTTTGGCCAGCGAGATGATGGCCAGGCTGATGCTGGTTTCGTGCTCGCGGTCCGGCAGGCCGCGCACCAGCGATTGGTCGATTTTCAGCGTTTGCACCGGCAATTGGCGCAGATAGCTGAGCGAGGAATAGCCGGTGCCGAAATCGTCGATGGACAGGCCGACGCCCAGTTGGCGCAGCTCGCGCAGCACCGACAGATGCGCGTCCGGATTGCTCATCACGAAGCGCTCGGTGATTTCCAGTTCGATCTGCTGCGGCGGAACCCGGCAGTCGCGCAGCGCCTGTTTCAGGGTTTGCAGAATGGGCGCGCGCTGGATTTGCGCGCCGGCGATATTGAGGCTGAGCACACCCGGCGACAGGCCGGCGCCCTTCCAGCGGCGCAGAATGCCGCAGGCGTGGCGGATCAGCCAGCTGCCGATCGGGATGATCAGGCCGGTTTCCTCGGCCAGCGGAATGAAGGTGTCCGGCCCGATCAGGCCCCGGCTCGGGTGCTGCCAGCGCAGCAAGGCCTCGGCGCCGATCAGGGCGCCGCTTTGCAGATGATATTTGGGCTGGAACACCAGGAAGAGTTCGCGCCGCTCCAGCGCCAGGCGCAGCTCGCGTTCCTGTTCCACCCGCAGCCGCGCGCGCTGGGTCAGTTCCTCGGTGTAAAAGCGGAAGGCGCCCTTGCCGTCGTTCTTGGCCTGGTACATGGCGGCGTCGGCGTTGCGCATCAGCGTTTCCGCGTCCTGGCCGTCGCGCGGGTAGATGCTGATGCCCACGCTGCAGCCCACTTCCACCTCCTGTTCTTCCAGGCGGAACGGCCGGGCGCAGGCTTTGACGATCTTGTTGGCGATGTCGATCACCGGATTGTCGGCTTTCTGGTTCTCCAGCAGGATCAGGAATTCGTCGCCGCCGATGCGGGCCACGGTGTCGTTGGCGCGCAGGCAGTCCTTGAGCCGGGCGGCCACTTCCACCAAGAGGCGGTCGCCGGCGCCGTGGCCGCGGGTGTCGTTGATCTGCTTGAAATTGTCCAGATCGATGAACAAGACCGCCACGCGGCGGCGTTCGCGTTTGGCGGTCTGGATCGCGTGTTCCAGCCGCGACAGGAACAGCAGCCGGTTGGGCAGGGTGGTCAGCGAGTCGTAATGCGCCAGCTGCGCCATTTCGGCGGCGGATTTCTTGATCTGGGCGATGTCGGAGAACACGCCGACGTAGTTGCGCACCGCGCCGTCGGCGTCGCGCACCGCGGTGACGGTGAGCCAGGCCGGCGCCACGCTGCCGTCCTTGTGCCGGTTCCAGATTTCGCCTTGCCAGCGGCCGTGTTCCGCCACGGTCTGCCACAGCCGGCGGTAGAAGCCGGTGTCGTGGCGCCCGGAATGCAATAGGCGCGGGCTCTGGCCCAAGAGGTCGGCGCGGGCGTAGCCGGTGAGCGCGCTGAAGGCCGGGTTGACGTCGAGGATGCGCAGATCGGCGTCGGCGATCATCACCCCTTCCAAAGTGTGTTCGTAAACGGCGGCGGCCTGCTGCAGGGTCTGTTCGCGGCGCTTGAATTCGCTGATGTCCTGCAAGGTGCCGCTCAGGCGGACGACGCGGCCGCGGCCGTCCTGTTCCAGCGAGATGTGATGGCGCACGTGGCGGTCGCCGCCGTCCGGCAGCAGGATGCGGTGGTCAAGCTGCGCGGTTTCGCGCCGGCGCAGCACTTGGCGCAGGCAGCGGCGCAGCGGCGGCCAGTCGGCGGGCGGCAGCAAGGCGGGCAAGCGCGCCAGCGGCGGCGGGGGCCGGGCGGGGTCCAGCCGCCACAATTGGTACAGCTCTTCCGACCAATGCGGGGCGGCGTCGCCGCGCCGCCATTCCCAATGGCCTATCCGCGCCTGGGCCAGCGCCTCGCTCTGACGGCGTTGAGCGTCGCTGTGGTATTGGCTGCGCTCCAGGAAGTTGGACAGCATGTCCGCCACCGATTGCAGCATGTGTTGCTCTATCCACAGCCAGCTATGCGGCGTCGGCGCGCTGACCGCCAGCACGCCGCGCCAGCATTGGCGAGGCCGCAGCGTGGCCAGCAGCGCGCTCTGGCCGTTGTCGCCCAGCAATTGGCGCAGCGCGGCGGCGGCTTCCGGCGCGTCGGCGCTGTCGTTCAGTTGCAAGGTGCGTTGCTGGCCCAGCTGTTGTTCCAGCCAGCAGAGTTTGGAGCGGGGGATGGCCGGGGCCTCGGCCGGCGGTCCGGCCGCCCGCGCCTCGTTTCGCCATTCTCGGGCGATGCGCACTTGCTTGCCTTCGGCGTCGAGCAGGGCCAGCAGGCAGCGGTCGGCGCCCAGGAATCGTCCCACGCGCTCCAGCAGGCCGCTCATGCGCGCCCACAGAGGTTCGGCCGGTTGGCTGGCCAGTTCGGCGGACAGGCCGGCCAGTTGCGCGAGGATGTCCAGATGGCGGGTCAGCAGTTGCTCGGAGGTGAGCCGGTCGGTGGCGTCGTGGAAGGTCAGCAGCAGGCAGTCCTGGCCTTCGGCCCGCAGCGGCCGCGCGCGGATGTCGGCATGGCCGGCGTCGCCGTCCGGCCGGCGCAGCGGGGTGGCGGCGATCTGGCTGGGTTTGTCCTTGGGCAGGGCCAGCAGCGGCCGCAGCGCTTCGGCCAGTCCGCTGTCGGGCGCCAGCGCCGAGAGCGCGAGGGGATAGGCGGGCGGCTCGGTGAGGCCCAGCAATTCCATCAGCGCGGCGTTGGCGTACAGCACTTGCTGGCCGCTGGGCTCCAGCAGCAGCACGCCGTCGTCCAATTGCTCCAGCATGGCCTGGGCCGGCGGCGGCTGGGGTTTGGCGGCGGCGCTCAGCGCCGGTTGCAGCAGCTGCCGCCCCAGGCTGTGGGTCATGTCGGTGAGCATCTGCCGCGCCTGTCGTCCGGCGGCGCTGTCCTGCGGCAGCGCGGGCTGGGCGGCCAGCGCGGACAGCATCTGCGCTTCGCCTATGGCGTGGCGCAGCGCGTAATCGCGCACTTGCTCCAGCTGGCGCAACAGGCTGTCCAGCGACGCGCCGGCGGCGAAGGCGGCGTCGTAGCGGTTCAGCAAGTCGCGCAGACGGCGTTGGTGTTTGCCGGCGGCGGGCCCGCTATCGGCGGCGGCTGGTTTCTTGATCGTCGGCATGAAGTCTCTTTCTGCGCTCGCGCCCGCTGCGGACGCGGTCAGGTCTTGCTTCATTGTTAGGCATGGATTTCAAAAAGGCCAACCACTTAATAGCTATATGAGTGGTTCATAAAAACGCCGGCGCGTCTTGAACATGTCTTCGCGCGCGGCGGGGCGCGGACTTGCGCGGGATCCGCCGCCGGCTGGCGTTGCCGGCGGGGTTTTATGAACGCCGGAGCAGGCCGGCCAGTTCGCCGACGCGCGCCAGCGCCGCCAGATAGCGGTCGTCCAGCGGATAGCAGCAGGACAGCCGCAGCGCGTTGGGATAGCGGCCGCTGGGGGAGTACAGCGGGCCGGGCATGATGCTGATCTTTTCCGCGATGGCGGCGTGGAACAGCGCCACCGCGTCGATGTCCTCGGGCAGTTCCACCCAGATCAGGAAACCGCCGGAAGGCGCGGTGGCGTGGGTGCCGGCCGGGAAGTGGCGCGCGATCATGCCGCGGACTTTTTCCACGTGGGCGGCGTAGCGCCGCTTCAGCGCGCGCAGATGATGGTCGTAGCCGCCGGACTCCAGAAAGGCGCCCAGGGTTTCCGCCAGCACCGCCGGCTCCGCCACCGAGGAGGCGAATTTGAGCTGGCGCAGCGCGTGGCCGAAGCGTCCGCCCTCCATCCAGCCGATGCGGAAATCGGGCGCCAGGGTCTTGGTGTAGCTGGAGCAGACGATGACCCAGCCTTCGTCGTCGAAGGCCTTGACCGCAGGCGACAGGGTGTCGCCGAACTGCAGCTCGGCGTACAGCGCGTCCTCGATCAACGGCACTTGGTGACGGGTGATCAGCCGCGCCAGCCGTTTCTTGGCCTCCAGCGGCATGGTCGCGCCCAGCGGATTGTGCACATTGGGCATCGCCACCAGCGCGTTGATGCGTTTTTCCGCCAGCAAGAGTTCCACCGCGTCGATGGACAGGCCGGTTTGCGGGTCGGTGGGGATCTCCACCGTTTTCAGGCCCAGGCTGGCGATCAAGGGCAGCAGGTTGAAATAGGTGGGCGATTCCAGGCCCACGGTGTCGCCGGGCCGGGTCACCGCGCGCAGCGCCAATTGCAGCGCTTCCATGCAACCGTGGGTGAGCACGATGTCCTGCGCCTGCAAGGTCATGCCCAGTTCCAGACCGCGGCGCGCGATCTGGGTGCGCAGCCGCAAGGAGCCCGGCGGCAGCGCGTAGCGGCTGATCATGCCGGGCTGGCGGCGCAGTATCTGTCCCATTAGCCGGCCCAGCTTGCCGCCGGGGTAGAAGTCGCCGCCGTGCGGACAGGCCAGCGCCAGGTCGATGTAGTCCTCGTTCTGCTGCGCCTCCAGCACGGTGTCGATCAGGCCCAGCACCTGCGGGCGGGTGGGTGCCGCCGGGCTGCTGAGGGTGGCGGCCGGCCGCGCCGGCGACGGCAGCCGCGCCCGCACGTAGTAGCCGGATTGCGGCCGGGCCTCGATCAGGCCGCGGTCTTCCAGCACCCGGTAAGCGGCCACCACGGTGTTCAGGCTGAGCTGGCGGCTTTGCGAGGTGCGCCGCACCGACGGCAATTTGGCGCCGGGCGGCAGCGTGCCGCGCTTGATGGCCAGCGACAGATCGTCGGCCAGTTGCTGATACAGCGTGGGGGCTTGGGGGGCGACAATGGGTTCCATGAGCACAGCTTGCCGCGCTTGGGCGGTGGTAGACAGACACAGTGCCCATGATAGGCGATGGTGACAGTTTGAGGAAACGCCGCGCTGTCACCACCGCGAAAGGTGACAGCTGCGGCTGTCGGCGCGGCGAGTCGCTGCGTAGCATGGATTGGGAAAGCGGGGCCGCGTCGGCCCCATGCATCGTCATACCGCGCCGCCGGCCGGCGCGGAGCAAGAAAGTGAAGCCCGTCATGCCCGAATTCGCCCTACTGTCCTACGTGGCGGTGATGTCCATCACCCCCGGCCCCAATAACCTGATGCTGACCGCGTCCGGCGTCAATTTCGGCTTTCGCCGCACCATCCCGCACATGCTGGGCATCAGCCTGGGCTGCGCTTTCCAGGTGTTCCTGGTGGGCAGCCTGCTGTCGCTGCTGCTGGACGGCATCCAGGCCGCGCGGTTGCCGCTGGCCCTGCTGGGCTGCGCTTATCTATTGTGGCTGTCCTGGAAGATCGCCCGCGCCGGCCAGCCGGAGGCGGGCGCGGCGGCGCGCCCGCTGGGCTTTGTCGGCGCGGCGCTGTTTCAATGGCTGAATCCCAAGGCCTGGGTGATGGTGATCAACGCCGCCATCCTGTTCATGCCGGCGGCGGACGGGCAGCGCTGGCTGGGCGCGGCCATGCTGGCGGCGGTGTTCGCCGTGGTCAACCTGCCCTGCATCGGCGTCTGGGCCTGGGCCGGCGAGCGCTTGCGCGCCTGGCTGGCCAGCCCGCGCGCCTTGCTGGGTTTCAATCTGAGTATGGGCGTGTTGATGGCGGCCACCGCGCTGTGGCTGTTGTACGACGAATTCCAGCCGCAGGGCCCGGCGCGGGCGGCCGAGGTCGTGGCCGCGCAGGCGGCGCCGCGAGCGGTGGGCACGATGTCCGTTTTTGACAGCGGCTTGTCCGTAATCAGCGTTAAATAAAGGCGGGAGAGTCCGTAGCATTCGGGCTGTGTTCAACAGCGTCCGGCCCGGACGCGAGGGAGAAACCGCCATGAAGAAAACCGCCTTGCTGGTGATTGACGCGCAAGAGTCGTTCCGCCACCGTCCGTATTGGAAGGAAGACGAGATTCCGGCCTTTCAGGACAAGCTGCAGCAATTGATCGCCGGCGCCGAGAGACTGGGCGCGCCGGTGATCAACATCCTGCACGAAGACGGCGACGCCGCCTTTTCCGCCGAGTCCGGCCTGGTGCGGCCGCTGGAGTGGCTGCGCCACCGGCCGGCCGCCACCTTCGTCAAGCACGTGCACAACGCCCTGACCGATTCCGGCCTGCAGCCCTGGCTCATCCGCCACGGTATCCAGCGCTTGATCGTGTCCGGCATCCGCACCGAGCAATGCTGCGAAACCACCACCCGGGTGGCCTCGGACTTGGGCTACGAGGTGGATTTCGTCACCGAGGCCACGCTGACTTTCGACATGAGCCATCCGCATAGCGGCCAGGTGTTCAGCGCGGCGGAGATTCGCGCCAAGACCGAGCTGGTGCTGGCCGGCCGTTTCGCCGACATCGTCAGCGTGGAGCAGGCGCTGGCCAAGCTGGCGCGCTGAACGGCGGGTATTTGATCATCGCCATCTCGACTATCTGATGTTACCGTAAAGCGATATCCAAAATGAATGCGGCGGGCGCGGCCCGCCGCGCAGCCATGGGAGAATTGCATGCAGCCCACCCTTCCGCCCGACGACATGCCGGTCTACCGTCTGCTGACCGGCCCGGACGACGCCGGCTTCTGCCGCCGCGTCAGCGAGGCGCTGGCCCTGGGCTACCGGCTGTACGGCTCGCCGGCGGCCACCTTCAACGGCGAGCGCGTCATCGTCGCCCAGGCGGTGCTGTGGCCGGGCGCGCAAGCCCAGGGAGGCGGCGATGCCGTGGAGTGATCTCTTGCAGGCGCTGGCCATCGTGCTGGTGTGGGGCGTCAACTTCGTGGTGATCAAATGGGGCGTGTCCGATGTGCCGCCCTTGCTGCTGGGCGGCCTGCGCTTCTGTCTGGCCGCGGTGCCGGCCTTGTTCTTCATCCGCCGGCCGGCGCTGCCGTGGCGCTATCTGCTGGCCTACGGCCTCAGCGTGGGCGTCGGCCAGTTCGCCTGCCTGTTCACCGCGATCAAGCTGGGCATGCCGGCCGGCCTCGCCTCGGTGGTGCTGCAATCGCAGGCTTTCTTCACCCTGATCCTGGCCGGGCTGTGGCTGCGCGAGCGCTGGCAGGCCAGCCAGATGGCCGGCCTGCTGCTGGCCCTGGGCGGCCTGGCGCTGATAGGCCTGAGCAAGGGCGGCAGCATGACGGCGGTGGGCCTGGGTCTGACCATCGCCGCCGCCTTCAGCTGGGCATTGTCCAATGTGGTGGTGAGGCAGATGGGCCGCGCCGGCTACAGCGTGCAGCCGCTGGGCCTGGTGGTGTGGTCCAGCCTGGTGCCGCCGATTCCGTTCTTCCTGCTGTCCTGGTGGCTGGAAGGGGGCGAGCGCATCGCCGCCGCCTTGGAGCATTTCACACCGCAGGCGCTGTTCGCGGTGGCCTATCTGGCTTTTGTCGCCACTCTGTTTGGCTATGGCTTGTGGAGCCGGCTGCTGTCGCGCCATCCGGCCGGCAAGGTGGCGCCGTTTTCCCTGCTGGTGCCGGTGGTGGGCGTGCTGGCCTCGGGCCTGCTGCTGGGCGAGCGCCTGAACGCGCTGCAGGCGGCCGGCAGCCTGTTGTTGCTGGCCGGGCTGGCGGTGAACGTGTTCGGCGCGCGCTGGCTGGCGCGCCGGCGCGCGGGAGCGGCGACGCGTGGCGCTTGATATCTTTTTCGTGTTGCCGCCCAATCTGCTGCTGGTAGACCTGGCCGGCCCGGCCGACGCTTTCCGCATCGCCGCGCAACTGGGCGCGCCGTTCCGGTCGCATTACATCGCGCCGGCGTCCGGCGTGCCTACCTCGCTGGGCTTGAGTCTGGAAGGCGCGGCGCCCTTGCCAGAGGTTTTACCGGACGAGGCGTTGGTGGTGATCAGCGGCGCCGCGCATTCGATCGAGGCTTACGCGCGCCCGGAGGCGCGCGAGATCGTGCGTTGGCTGCGTCGCAGGGTGGATCCCCGCCGCCAGCGGGTGGCCAGCATTTGTTCCGGCAGCCTGCTGACGGCGGAAGCCGGTTTGCTGGACGGCCGCCAGTGCACCACTCACCACACTTTGCTGCAGCGTTTGCAGCAGCTGGCGCCGCAGGCCAGGGTGCAGCAGAACCGCGTCTTCGTGCAGGACGGGCCCATCAGCAGCAGCGCCGGCATCACCGCCGGGGTGGACTTGGCGCTGCAATTGATCGCGCAGCTGGCCGGCCCGGCGCTGGCGCGGGACGTGGCGCGCCACATGGTGGTGTATTTCCGCCGTTCCGCCGGGGATCCGGAGTTGTCGCCGTGGCTGACGCACCGCAACCATTTGCACCCGGCGGTGCACAAGGCGCAGGACCTGATCGCCGCCGATCCGGCGCGCGGCTGGCGGGTGGAGGACTTGGCCGGCCAGGTGCACGTCAGCGCCAGGCATTTATCGCGCTTGTTCCGCGAGCACGCCGGCGTGTCGGTGCACGACTATCACACCGGGCTGCGCCTGGCGCTGGCCAGCCAGTGGCGCGGCGCCGGCCTGTCCAAGGAGAAGGCCGCGCTGGCGGCCGGATTTTCCTCGGCGCGGCAATTGAACCGGGCCGACGCCGGCGGCCATTGATGCGGGCGGGATTTTGTTTTTATTCAAGTTTTGCATAGGAATGCCGATGTTGCGGTTGACGTTCGCTTAGATCGCTTCATAATTCGAGCAATATCCAACGGTATTTGCCATGAAAACGATTCCCAGTGTTGCCTGCTTCCTGTCCGTCTTGCTGGGCTTGTCCGCCTGCGCCACCGCCGAGCGTCCGCCGCTGGCCGCCGAGGCGCCGCGCGCCGCCGCGGGGATGACGCCGAGCGGCGTCGGTTTCGTCGGTCCTGGCATTGAAACCGAAGCGCCCAAGGTGGTGGTCAAGGAAGTGAATCCCTATCAGCCCATCGTGGTGCGGGTGGTGGGCAGCGGCGCGGCGCCGTACACCTCCAGCCTGACGCCGTCGCAGCGCAAGCTGCTGGCCTTGCGCGCCGCCCGGCTGGACGCTTTCCGCGCCATCGCGGAACAGGTGCAGGGCATGAAGCTGGTGGGCAACAGCTCGGTGTCGAACATGATCGCCAACAGCGATAGCTTCCGCACCTATGTGGACGCCTATCTGCGCGGGGTCAACATCGTGTCCAACAACATGAAGCCGGACGGCACCAGCGAGGCGGTGGCCGAGATCACGCTGGATCAGGACTTCTACAAGCAGTTCCGCCAGGCGCTGGACAAGACCGGCAGCGTGATGAAGGCTTCGCAGGAAAACGCCACGTCCGGCCTGCAGTGCGCCGAGGGCAATTGCGGCGCGGCGCGTTACAACAGCAACTACTACATGGCTCAATGATGCGGTTTCGTTTCCGTACCCTGCTGGCCGCCGCGTTTGCGGCGGCTTTTGTTTGTCCGGCCGGCGCCGAGATCATGCGCGCCGAGGGCGTGGCCTCATTGGACAACGGCGTCGCCGCCGCGCGCGAGCAGGCGCTGCAGGACGCGCTCAAGATGGTGGCGCTGCGCCAGGGCGCGCGGGTGGAGGCTTCGCAGGGGCTGGATTACGGCAGGAGCAGCGAGTCCGGCACGCTGACGCCGCTGGCGCCGGCGCAGGGCGCGGTCAAGGTGGTGAAGGAGTTCCAGCAGGGCAAGCTCTACCATGTGCTGGTGGAGGTGGACACCGCCAAACCGTCCGGCGCCGCGCGCGGCAAGGAGGCCGCCTGCGCGATGCCGCCGGGCCGCAGCCTGCGCCGCAAGATCGTCACCACGTATTTCCAGGTGGACCGCCCGGCAGAGGCGTCCGACATGCCGGAGCTGGCCACCGGCCTGCCCACCGAGCTGTCGCGGCGGCTGGGCGCCAACCGCATGTACAGCCTGTTGGACGCCAACACGGTGTCGGTGCTGGCGGATGCGCGCGTGGCCGAGCCGGCCGCCGGCGCGGAGATCGCCCGCCGCATCGGCCAGTCCGAGGACGCCCAGTTCGTGGTGGCCGGGCGGGTGCTGGCCACCGGCGCCACCGCCAAGGGGCTGCGCAAATCGCTGTACGAGTCCAACAACACCAGTCAGCAGGGGACGTTCTACAACGGGCCGTTCGCCGGCCTGTTCGGCGGCGGGGTCAAATACGTGCCCACCGAGCGCCAGTTCGACGCCGAAGTCTGGGTGTACGACGCGCTGACCGGCGCCTTGCTGGCCCGCGAGCGGGTGTCGGAGCTGGCCAAGGGCGAAGTGACGCCGAATCCGCCGCGGCCCTTCGCCTCGGCGGCGTTCTGGCAGAGCGATTACGGCCAGGCGGTGAACCGGGCGCTGGATCAGGCGGTGAGCAGGATAGGCGAGGTGATTTCCTGCATTCCGTTCTCCGCACGCATCGTCAAACTGGCCGGCCCGCGCCAGGTCTACATCAACGCCGGCTCGCTGGACGGCGTCGCCGTCGGCGATAAATTCCTGGTCTATCAGCGCAAGAGCGCGCAGCCGGTGCGCGATCTGATCTCCGGGCGCGAGCTGGGCGTGCCGGAAACCCTGGCCGGCGACGTCGTCATCAGCCAGGTGCAGCCCAATTTCGCCGTCGGCGCGGTGCAGGCGCCGGGCAAGGTGGAAGAAGGCGATTACGTGCGCTTCATGCCGCGGCGCTGAGCGCGGCCGCCAATGAAAAAAAGCCCGCCTTCACGGCGGGCTTTTTTGCGTCGGATTTGCGTCGGAGAGTCAAGCGGGCAGGAAGGCGGTGGCCTCGATTTCGAACAGCATGCCGTCCAGCGCCAGCCGCGGCACCGGGATCAGCGTGCAGGCCGGCGCGGGCAGCGCGCCCCAGGCGGCGGCCAGTTCCGCGCCGAAGGCGCGCAGCCGCGTTTCGCTGTGATCGACGATCAGCACCGTCAGCTTGGCGACATGGGCGAGGTCGGCGCCGCCGGCGGCCAAGGCGGTGCGCAGATTGGCCAAGGCCTGGCGCACTTGCGCCTCGAAACCGTCGGCCAGTTCGCCGGCGGCGTTTTCACCGCCCTGACCGGCCACCAGCAGCATGCGGCTGCCGGCGTCGACGATGGCCAGATGGGAATAGCCGTTGGGCGCCGGGTCGTACAGGCCGGCGGGATTGCTCAGGCGGAAGGGAACGGTTGTGCTCATCGACTCTCTCCTGTGGTGTGCCGCCGTCCCGGGATCAACGGGGCTGCGCGGCGACGACGGCCGGGTTTTGCATCGCTTCGGCGTAGCCCTGGGGCGCGAAGCGGCGGGTCAGCACCAGCAGGCTGGCGATCAGCAGCGCCAGGCACAGCCAGGCCAGATTGAAGCTGGAGGTGGCGTCGCGGATCCAGCCGGCGGCGAAGGGCGCCACCGCGGCGATCAGATAGCCTATGCCCTGCACGAAGGCTGACAACTGGCCGGCGTTGCGCGCGTCCTCGTAGTGGTGCAGCGTCAGAATCATGGTCAGCGGGAACAGGCCGCCCACGCCCAGACCCAGCAGCGCCACCCACAGCAGCAGCAGGCCGCCGTGCGGCGCCAGCACCATGCCCAGCAAGCCGGCCAGCACCGCCAGCAGCACCAGGGTCAGCCAGCCGCGCATATCATGACTGCGCGCCGACAATAGCGGGATGGTCAGGCCGGACACCACTTCCATGCCGGTCATGAAGCTGAGCATCAGGCCGCCTTGCTGCTGGCTCCAGCCCAGTTGCACGAACAAGGCCGGCAGCCAGGCCAGCGAGCTGGCGTAGACCGCGGTGCCGATGCCGAAATAAAAGGCCAGCAGCCAGGCGCGCGGGATCCGGCTGAATTGCGGAGCGCGCGCGGCGGAGCCGCCGCCGGGAGCGCGGCGCGGCGCGCTCAGCAGCCAGCAGGGCAGCGCCAGCGCCGCCAGAGCGGCCCAGGCGGCCAGGCCGTTTTGCCAATGCGCGCTATGCGCGGCCAGCCACGGCGCGCCGGCGGCGGCCAGGGAGGCGCCGCCCATGATGGCGGTGATGTAGAAGCCCATCAGCGCCGAGACCTTGTGCGGGAAATACTGCTTGATGAAGCCGGGAATCAGGGCCTGGGCCAGCGCGATGCCGATGCCGGCCATCAGCGCGGTGGCCAGCAGCGCGCCGAAGCTCGCCGGCAGCCAGCGCAGCGCGCTGGACAAGAAAATCAGCAGCAGGGCGATGACCACGCCCAGCCGCGCGCCGGCGCGGCGTTCCAGCCAGCTGCCCAGAAAGGCGCCGGCGCCCATGGTGGCCACCGGCAGCGTGGTCAACAGCGAGGCGTCGCTGAAGCTCATGCCGGTGGCGTGGCGCAGCTGGTCCAGCAGCGGGCCGATGGCGGCGAGGGCGGGGCGCAGGTTCAGGCCCACCAGGATGATGGACAGCGCCAGCCACAGCGGGCGCTGAACGGAGGTGTCTTGCTTCATGAAGTTTTGCTTTCGGTGGGGAGGGGGCGAGCTTGGGGCGTCGCTTCGGCTTGCGCTTCTCCGGGGAAGCTTTGCAGCCACTGGCTCAGCAGCGCAGCCAGTTGTTCGCGTTGCGGCGTGGCCAGCGCGGCCAGCGCGGTGTCCTGGGTGGCGATGTGGGCGCTCATCGCGCGCTCAATCAGCTCCAGTCCGGCCGGGCTCAGACGGATCAGCATGCCGCGGCGGTCCTTGGGGTCGGGCAGGCGCTCCACCCAGCCGGCGCTCTCCAGCCGGTCCAGGCGCTTGCTGACCGCGCCCGAGGTCAGCAGCAGCGTGGTGTAGAGCATGGTGGGCGATAGCTGGTAGGGCGCGCCGGCGCGGCGCAGCGTGGCCAGCACGTCGAACTCGCCGTCCTTGAGTCCGAAGCGGGCGAAGTTGTCGGCCAGCGCGCGCTCCACGTGAGTGACCAGCCGCGCCAGCCGACCGATGACGCCGATGCTGGCGCTGTCCAGATCGGGCCGCTCGCGCCGCCACTGGGAGATGATGGTGTCTATCTTGTCCATGGGGGGCGATTATGTCATGGATATGTATTCCTGGGAAGATATTTTACTTAAAGTATCTTTATGTGAAATTATTCGCGCGGCATCAGGCGACCCCGCGTTTGAACCGCTTCAGCCGTCCGCTTGCAGCCAGGCGGACTTGAAATCAAACCAGCCCAGGCTGTTGAGGCGCACGCCCTGCATCTGGGCTGGCCCTTGCAGCCGCAGCCAGTTGTGAAACAGCGGCAGCATCCAGCGTTGCTGGACCACGGCGGCGGACAGATCCTGGGCGCGGAACAGGCCCTGGCGCCAGCTCTGATGCCACTGCGCCAGCGGCAGCGCCGGCTCCAGGCAACGGCGCAGCAGCGGGGTGCCCAGCACCCAGGCGGCCACCGAGTATTCCGGCCGGGTGGCGAAGTTGACCGAGCCCAGCCACACATCGGCGTCGGCCCGGCCCTGCTCCCAGTCGGCGTAGGGCAGAGCGAGGCATTCCAGCGTCACGCCGTGGGGCCGCAGGCAGCGCGCCATCGCGGCGGCGATCAATTGGTACTCCGGATGCTGCTCGTAATACGCCAGACGCAGCGCGCTCAGACCGTCCGGCGGCTTCAGGTTCAAGGCCGGCTGGGCGTGGTGCCAATTGGGCAGCAGGCCGGCGGCCGGCGCCCAGTACTGACGCACCGCCGGCGCGGTTTCATGGATCACGGCCAGCGGCGCCAGGGCCTGGGCCAGCCAGTCGCGCAGCGCGGCGTCGTGCAGACGCGAGGAGCGGCCGTCGGCGAGCAGGAAGTAGACGCCGGACTCCAGCGCCATTTCGGTCTGCACGCTGGGCTCGCGCGGATTGATGCGCACTTCCAGGCCGCAGACCTGGCCGTTGCCGTGTTCCAGTTGTTCGCCCAGTTCCGGCATCATCCAGATGTCCACCTGGTCCAGCAGCGCGCGGTAGCCGAAGTAATCGTCGAAGGCCTGCAAGCACAGCCGGTGGCGGGTGTTGGCGGCGACGCGGTAAGGGCCGGTGCCCACCGGGCGCGAGGCGAAGTCGGCGCGGGCGGCGTGGTCGGCCGGCAGGATCAGCGCGGCGCTGTCGGCCAGCAGCCAGGGCAGCCATTGGTCGGGCTCGCTCAATTCCAGCGCCAGGCTGCGCGGCGACAAGGGCCGCACGGCTTGCAGATGGGAGAACAGCGGCTGCGCGCGCAAGCGCAGCAGCGAGGCCTGGACATCGGCGACGCTCAGCTCGCGGCCGTCGTGCCAGCGCACCGCCGGTCGCAGGTGGAAGTGCCATTCCAGCGGGCCCTGCTGGCTCCAGTGATGGGCGAGATCGCCTTCTACTTCCCCTTTTTCCTCATTTATCCGGCTCAGTCCGTTGAAGATCTGGCCGACCAGATGCCGCTCGGAACGGCGCAAGGGCGTGCCGGGGTAGAGGTTGGGCAAGGGCCGGTAATAAGGCACGCCCAATACCTGGCGGTCCTGGCTCCAGCGTTTGCCCAGCCGCGCCAACAGCAAGGGCGCCAGCTCGCCGCGGTCGTCGCCCAGCAAGTCCACCGCCTGCTCCACCCGGCCCTGTTCCAGCAATTGCGCGGCGCGCTCCCGCTGCAACTGCTCCGGGGCTTGCAGAAAGCGCAGTTGCGAGCGCATGCCGCGCCCGGCTTGCGCCTGCCACGCTATCCAGCCTTGCGCCTGCATCTGTTGCAGCAGGCTGCGCATGTGGCGACGCGTGCAAAACAGCAGGTCGGCCAGCTGTTGCAGCGAGACGGCCTCGGTCTGGCCGGCGAAGTGATGATGGAGCTTCTGGTATTGCTGGGCGAGCCGCGCGGACATAAGAGGAAGTTTCCTGATTGAAAGTCAGCAATTTTTATTGCCTCATATTGCGCCGACAATACTCGCATCCACAGCGGGAGTCCACAGCGATGAAAACCGATCCGACCTTCTTGTTTTACCAGCGTTTTCTCGACGGCAAAAAGCCGGTGTTCGGCTTGACGCCGCAGGCGGCGCTGGAACGCTTGAACGAGTTGATGCAATGGCAGCCGCCGGCGGACGGTGGCGCAGAAAAAAAGCCGGGCGAACCCGGCTTGGAAGGTACTGAGGAGAACGAGGGAATTCAGAACCCGTTCAAAGCCTGGCGAGCCAGCGCCAGACTTTGAAGCGGATCTCAGCGTAGGTAAGGCAGGTAGGGCGCCTCCTCGCGGATGGCGTAAGTCTTGCCGCCCAAAGTCACGCTGAAGTTGCGCGGGCCGGAGATCGGCAGATAGTAGACCACGGCCAGGCTGACGCTCTGGCCCGGCGCCAGCGACTGCCACGACGGCAGCTTGACCGAGACGCGATGGGCGTCGCCCTTCAGGCCGCCGATATTGTTGCCGCTATGGCCGACGCTGATCACCTTGAGTCCGAAGCCGGACTGGTCGGCGAAGTTGGACGGCGCCGAGGTGGGCACGTCGAACTGGAACTCGGTGCCGCCGGGCAGGGTGCTGCCGGAACGGTTGGTGATGGTCAGCTTGGGGTTGATCGGATAATTGCTGTCGCCCAGCGCGTAGCCGTCCAGCGAGAAGCCGACGTCGATGGCGGCGGTGGCGGCCGGGGCGGTGGCGGCGGGCTTGACGCTGACGGCGGCCGGTTTGCTGAAAGCGTTGTACAGCAGGCTGGTCAGCGTGGTACCGATGAAGTACTCGCCCTTGCCGCCGTTGCGCTCCTGTTTCCAGTCGTAGTCGCCGGCCAGTTCCCAGAACATCACGCCGCCGACGTTGTTGGCGTCGACCCAGGCGGCTTTCTTGGCGATGGACTGCTCATCCTCGGTGGACAGGAACACTTTC
The DNA here is from genome assembly GCF_057808735.1 of Chromobacterium sp. FG89. NCBI lineage: Bacteria > Pseudomonadati > Pseudomonadota > Betaproteobacteria > Neisseriales > Chromobacteriaceae > Chromobacterium > Chromobacterium sp. FG89. The sequence continues at coordinate 179,227 of NZ_JBMDIQ010000004.1, forward strand.
TTGCCGGCGTTCCACAGCCACGGCGCGCTCAGGGTGTCGTTGTAGAAACGCTGATAGCTGCCGCTGAGCTGGTTTTCCGGCTTGCTCGGGTCCAGGTAGGCGGACAGATAGCTGCCGCCCTGGTTTTTCTCCAGGTTCTTGGCGTGCCACATTGGGTTGGAGCCGGCGCCCACTTCACGGCCTTGTTCGTCCAGGTCGTGCCACAGATTGTCTATGCCCACCGCGCCGTCGCCGCAGGTTTTCAGGCCGGTCGGGCAGTTGCCGCCCACCGAAGTGCCCCACAAGCCGTTGCTGCCGCCGTTGACGTTTTTCCAGCCGCGGGTGTAGTAGGGCACGCCGATATTGACGCGCGCCGCCGGCAGGCCGCCGCGGTAGTAGTGGTAGGACCAGTCGGTGTTCAGATAGCCGATGCCGCCGTATTGCGCGGTGGTGTACACGCTCCAGCGCGCCAGTTCGGCGTCCTTGCCGTCGTCGTAGAGCGCGGCGTTGGGGCCGACGAACTCGTTCCAGGCGCCGTGCAGGTCATAGGACATCACGTTGACGAAGTCGAAGTTGCGCAGGCTCTGGAAGGCTTCCATGCCGCGCAGCAGATAGCCGGAGGCCGGCACCGCGGCGGTGAGCTGGTAGTAGCGGCCGTCTTGGGAGGCGGCGCGGTCCAGCCGTTCGCGCAATGTCCGCGTCAGCGCGTTGAAGCCCTTGTTCAGCGAACCGCGGCGGGCGTTGGCGATGCTCCAGTCCAGCGGATTGCCGGCGTCGTTCATCGAGGTCGGGTATTCGAAGTCGATGTCCACGCCGTCGAAGCCGTATTTGCGCAGGAAGGCGACGGCGGAGTCGGCGAAGGCGTCGATGCCGGCCTGGTTGACGCTGCCGTCGGCGTTGATGGTCATGCTGTAGAAGCCGCCGCTGTTGACGCGCTTGCCGTCCGCGCCGAAATAGCCGCCGGTCTCGGCCCAGCCGCCCACCGAGACCAGGGTTTTGACGCCCGGGTATTTGCGCTTGTACTGGGTCAGCAGGTTGAAGTGGCCCTTATAGGGCAGGCTGGCGTCCATTTCCGCGCCGGGCACGCCCGGCCAGCTCATGTCGGTGGCCGGGTTGCCGGGATTGTTTTCGCCCACCGACAGCCGGTTGTTGCCGTCCACGTGGGCGAAGGCGTAGTTGATGTGGGTGAGCTTGCCCCAGGGGATGTCGCTGGCGAGGTAGGCCGGCTGGCCGTTCTTGCCGGTGCGCCAGCTGGTGAAGTAGCCGATCAGCCGCTTGCGGCTGCCGTTGGCCAACTGCTCGGCGCCGCCTTTCTGGTAGGCCGCGCAATACGGCACGTCCACGCCGTCGGTGCGCGCCAGCCCTTCCGGCCGGCACAGCGCGTTGCCGGTGGGCGGCGGCACTTGCACCAGCGGCGGTTCGGTCGGGTTGCCGCCGCCGCCGTCGCACTGGCCGATCAATTTCCATGGACTGGCGTCGCTGGCGGAGGGCGTATTGCCCTGGGTCCACCATTTGGCCTCCCAGGTCTGGCCCTGGTAGCTGACGCGCTGGCCGCCGGTGTAGATCGAGCCGGCGCTCCAGGCCGGGTCGGCGCAGCTGGCGGCCGCGGTTTTGATCAGGCCGTCGCGGGCGGCGGATGCCGGCGCCTTGGCGGCGGTGGGGGCGTGCTGGGTGGCCAGCAGCGCGGCGCCGGCCACGGCGGTGCCGGCCAGGCCGGTTTTCAGCAGCAGTAAGGCTTTGCTCACAGTCCATCTCCTTCTTGGAAAAAGGCGGGGCGAAAGGCCGGCGCGGCGCGCCGACTTGTATTTAAGTTGTATTAAAGTTGTATGTAAGTGGTATTGGACCTAAGCATGTGCAGGGAAGGACTAAGCACACACCTGTTCTTTTTTTCAGGTGTATTCGCGCCGTTTTTTGCTAGCGCCCGGACGAAGACGGACGCGCTGAGCGCGGCGGGACGGCTAAAGCCCGCAGCGGCGGCGTTTATGCGGTTTGGAGGCGGGAGAAGGAGACGGAGCGGCGGTTGGAATGCTGCAATGCGGCACGCCGACCGTGAATAATGGCGGAAAGAGCGAACTGTCGTTTTTCCGCGGCAGGAACTGTCGAAACCGGTTTAGTCGAAGCTCAGTTGACTGCCGGCGGCGATGGCGTGCTGGCGCGCCAGCGCGTGACGGGCGTAGCCGGTGCAGTGACAGGCGTACAGGCCCTCCGGCGCCAGTTGCTGGAAGTAGCGGCGGGTCCGCCAGACGCGCCACGGCGCCGCGCTGCGCAGGTGGAAACCGCCTATCACCGCGTGGACGCGCGGCTCGGCGCAGACTTCGCGCGCGTAGTCGACGATGTGGCGGATGCCGGAATGGGCGCAGCCGCTGAAGACGATCAGACCTTGCTCGCCGCGGTAGACCAGGGCCGAATCGTCGGCCACCGGGTCCGGCCGGTGGCCGCTCGCGTCGACGAGGCGGCCCAGGGTGCCGCGGCCTTCGGCGTGGCGCCGCCGTGGTATCTGGCCGAGGAAGACGTAGCGGTCGGCGAAGGCGTGGGGCCGGGCGTGCAATTGCAGCTCGAAGCTGGCTTGCAGATCGGCTTCGGCGAGCGGCGAGCCCAGCTTGCGCAGCGTGATCGGCCCCAGCCGCGCTTCGCGCGCACGGAAGGCCTCGGGATGGGCCAGCAGCGGCAGCGGCGCCGCCGCGCGCTGACGCAAGAGCCGGCTGAGCGCCGGCAGGCCGCCGCTGTGGTCGTAATGGCCGTGCGACAACACCACCTGGCTGAGCGCGGCGAGGTCGACGCCCAGCTGGCTGGCGTTGCGCAGCAGCGCGTCGCTGCGGCCGGTGTCGAACAGGATGCGGTGCGGGCCGTCCTCGATCAGCAGCGCGAGACCGGGCTCGGCGATCAAGTCCGGCCGCAGGCTGTGGTTTTCCGCCAGTACGGTGACGCGCATCGCTTATTGACCGCGCATGAACAGCTTGTCCAGCTCGCGCATCGACAGCCGGGTCCAGGTGGGGCGGCCGTGGTTGCATTGGCCGGAGCGTTCGGTGGCTTCCATATCGCGCAGCAAGGCGTTCATTTCCGGCAGCGTCAGCTGGCGGTTGGCGCGCACCGCGCCGTGGCAGGCCATGGTGGCCAGGAGCTCGTTGCGGCGCTCGGTCAGCACCTGGCTGAGGCCGAACTCGCGCACATCCTTCAGCACCGCGCGCGCCAGGTCCACCGGATTGCCGTCCTTCAGCCACACCGGCACGCCGCGCACGGCGATCTGGGTGGGGGACAGCGGCGCCAGTTCCATGCCCAGCCGCTTCATCTCCTCGCCGTGTTCGTGGGCGGTGGCCACCTCCATGCGATCGGCGGCGAAGGACACCGGCAGCAGCAAGGGCTGCATCGGGATGGTGTCGGCCTCCAGCGCGGTTTTCAGCTGTTCGTAGACGATGCGTTCGTGGGCGGCGTGCATGTCCACCAGGATCAGCCCGTCTTCGCACTGGCTGAGGATGTAGACGCCGTGCAGCTGCGCCAGCGCGAAGCCCAGCGGCGGAATGCCGTCCGCGCTTTGCGGCAGCGCGGCCACGCGCTGCGGCGGCAGGCTGTACTCCACCGGCGCCGGCGCGGCGGGCTGGGCGCGTTCTTCCTCGCGCAGGCCGCCGAACAGCTTGTCGTAGATGCCGGCGGCTTCCCGGGCCACGTGCAGCGGCATCGCCTGCTGCTGGTAGCGGAAGGCGGGCTGTCCCCCGGCCGGACCGGAGGAGGGCGCGGCGGGCCGGTTGAACGGTTTGTCGAACAAGGGCGCGGATTCGCCCTGGGCCAGCGCGGGCTCGGCCGCCTCATCGGCGCCGGCGATCTGAACGGTAGGCGCGGCGCCGGCGGTGGTGCTGGCCAAAGCCTTGTGCACGCTGTGGAACAGGAATTGGTGGATGGCCTGCGATTCGCGGAAGCGCACTTCGATCTTGGTCGGGTGCACGTTGACGTCGACGCCGGACGGCTCCATGGTCAGGAACAGCGCGTAGGCCGGATGGCGATCGTGGTGCAGCACGTCGCGGTAGGCCTGGCGCAGCGCGTGCAGCGCGGTCTTGTCGCGGACGAAGCGGCCGTTGACGTAGAAATACTGGGCGTCGCGGCTGGCCTTGGAGTAAGTGGGGGAGGCGACGAAGCCGCTGAGCGTCAGCGGGCCGGCGGCGGTGTCGATCTCGATGGCGGCGGCGACGAAATCCTTGCCCAGCATCGCGGCCACGCGTTCGGCCAGGCTTTGCGCCGGCAGGCGCCAGATCACCTTGCCATTGTGGCGCAGCATGAACTCCACATGGGGGTGGGCCAGCGCGATGCGCTCGAAAACGGCCTCGCAGTGCGCGTATTCGGTGTTCTCGCTTTTCAGGAATTTGCGCCGCGCCGGGGTGTTGAAATAGATGTCCACCACCTCTACGCTGGTGCCGGGCGCGTGGGCGGCCGGCTCCACCGGGTGCAGCGCGCCGTCGATGGCGATGAGCTGGTGGGCGTGTTCGGCGTCCGGCGGCCGGCTGACCAGGGTCAGCCGCGACACCGAGGCGATGCTGGCGAGACCCTCGCCGCGGAAACCCAGGGTGGCGACGTTTTCCAGGTCGTCCAGCGAGGCGATTTTGCTGGTGGCGTGGCGATCCAGCGCCAGCGCCAGGTCTTCCGCCGCGATGCCGCCGCCGTTGTCGGTGACGCGCAGCAGCTTGATGCCGCCCTGGGCCAGGTCCACCGTGATCTTGGACGCGCCGGCGTCCAGGCTGTTTTCCAGTATTTCCTTGAGCGCGGAGGCGGGGCGTTCCACCACTTCGCCGGCGGCGATCTGGTTGACGAGGTGGTCGGGCAGGCGTTGGATGCGTTTCATGGGCGGCATTGGGCGTGATGTCAAAGCAAAAGGCCGCGCTACGGCGGCCTTGTCGATTCTACTACGGATCAGCCGCGGGCGGCCGCGCGCTTGTGGCGCCAGATTTCAATCAGTCCCGGCAAGAAGGAGACCAGAATGATGCCGAAGATCAGCAATTCCAGGTTCTTGCGCACGAAGGGCAGGTTGCCGAAGAAGTAGCCGGCGTAAGTGAAGCCGACCACCCAGGCGATGGCGCCCACCACGTTGTAGCGCAGGAACTGCGGGTAGTGCATCTTGCCGATGCCGGCGACGAAGGGCGCGAAGGTGCGCACGATGGGCACGAAGCGGGCGAAAATGATGGTTTTGCCGCCATGGCGTTCGTAGAAGGCGTGGGTCCGGTCCAGGTATTGCGGCTTCAGGATGCGCGGAAACTTGTCGAACAGCTTCATGCCGACGTTGCGGCCGATGGCGTAGTTGGTCGCATCGCCGAGGATGGCGGCGACGATCAGGAGCAGCACCAGTAAGTGCGGGTTCATCTGGCCCATGGCCGCCAGCGCGCCGGCGACGAAGAGCAGCGAGTCGCCGGGCAGGAAGGGGGTGACCACCAGTCCGGTTTCGCAGAATACGATCAGAAACAGAATGGCGTAGATCCAGGGGCCGTAGGCGGCCACCAGCTGGGACAGATGAGTGTCGATGTGCAGGATGAAGTCGATCAGAAAAGTGATGGCTTCCATGATGTCGTTGCGCTCGGTAAGGGTGCTGCTCGGGTTGAAAGTAAAACTGGCCGGACAAGCCGGCCAGCAATCAGAACCTTTTTAAATGAGGCTCATGAGGGAAGTGGTCAGACGACCGCTTCTTCTTTTGGTTTCACCGGCTTGATCATATGTTCGCGCTTCACGCCCAGCCACAGGGCGATCGGGCTGGCGACCAGCACCGAGGAGTAAATGCCGAACACGATGCCGATGGTCAGCGCCATCGCGAAGCCGTGCAGCGCCGGGCCGCCGAACAGCAGCATGGACACCACCATCATCTCGGTGGAGAAGTGGGTGATGATGGTGCGGCTCATCGTGGCGGTGATGGCATTGTCGATGACTTCGGCCACGCTGTGGCCCTTCATGCCCGGCTTGCGGAAGTTCTCGCGAATCCGGTCGAACACCACCACCGATTCGTTCACCGAGTAGCCCAGCACCGCCAGGATGCCGGCCAGCACGGTCAGCGAAAACTCCCAGCGGAAGAAGGCGAAGCAGCCCAGGATGATCACCACGTCGTGCATGTTGGCGATGATGGCCGCGATGGCGAAACGCCATTCAAAGCGGATGGCCAGGTAGATCATGATGCCCACGCACACCAGGATGGTGGCGGTCAGACCGTGGGTCACCAGTTCCTCGCCCACGCTGGGGCCGACGAAGTCCACTTTGCGCAGTTGCACTTGAGGATCGCCGGCCTTGAGCATGGCCATCACTTTTTCCGACAGCTGGGCGGAGGTGACGCCCGGCTTGTTGGGCAGGCGTATCATCACGTCGCGGCTGCTGCCCAGGCTCTGTACCGTGGATTCGCCCAGCTTGAGCTCGTCCACCTTGTCGCGGATGGCGCCCAGGTCGGCGGACTGCTGGTACTGCACTTCCAGCACGGTGCCGCCGGTGAATTCCACGCTGTAGTTCAGGCCGCGGGTGGCCAGGAAGAAGATGGCCAGGATGAAGGTCACCAGCGAGATGGTCGTGGTGAGCCGGCCGTAGCTCATGAACGGGATGTCCCGTTTGATGCGGAAAAGCTCCATATCCGGTCCTTATCCTTTGTTTTCCGGTTTCCACACTTGGCCGATGGCCAGCGTGGTCAGTTTGCGGCGGCGGCCGTACCACAGGTTGACCAGGCCGCGGGAAATCACCACCGCGGAGAACATCGAGGTCAGGATGCCCAGGCTGTGCACCACGGCGAAGCCGCGCACCGCGCCGGAGCCGAAGATCAGCAGCGCGAGGCCGGCGATCAGCGTGGTGACGTTGGAGTCCAGAATGGTGTGCCAGGCGTGGGTGTAACCGGCCTGGATCGCCGAATGCGGCGGCACGCCGTTGCGCAGCTCCTCGCGGATGCGCTCGTTGATCAGCACGTTGGCGTCGATGGCCATGCCCAGCGCCAGCGCGATGGCGGCGATGCCGGGCAGGGTCAGCGTGGCCTGGATCATGGACAAGAGCGCCAGCAGCAGGAAGACGTTGATCGCCAGCGACAGCGCGGAGAACACGCCGAACATGCCGTAGTACAGGACCATGAAGGTGGCGATGGCGGCAAAGCCCCACAGCGTGGCGTGGAAGCCTTTCTCGATGTTTTCCTGACCCAGGCTCGGGCCTACGGTGCGTTCTTCGACGATGTTCATCGGCGCGGCCAGCGAACCGGCGCGCAAGAGCAGGGCGGTGTCGTTGGCTTCGGCCGGGTTCATGCTGCCGGAGATCTGCACGCGGCCGCCGCCGATTTCGGAGCGGATCACCGGAGCGGTCACCACTTCGGCGCGGCCTTTTTCCACCAGCACCATCGCCATGCGGCGGCCGATGTTCTCGGCGGTTACCTGACGGAAGATGGAGGCGCCGGCGGAGTCCAGATTGATGTGGACGGCGGGCGCGCCGTTTTCGTCGAAGCCGGCCTGGGCGTCGTTGATATTGTCGCCGGTCAGTTCAACGTCCTTGCGCACCAGAATCTTCTGCACGCCGCGGGAAGAGGCTTCGTCCAGCAGCTCGTAGCCGGCCGGCACGTTGCCGGCCATCGCGTCGGCCATCTTGCTCGGGTCGTCTTCCACCATGCGCACTTCCAGCGTGGCGGTGCGGCCGATGATGTCCTTGGCGCGGGCGGTGTCCTGGATGCCGGGCAGCTGCACCACGATGCGGTTGGGGCCGTTCTGCTGAATGATGGGCTCGGAGGTGCCCAGCTCATTGACGCGGTTATGCAGCGTGGTGATGTTCTGTTTGACCGCGTCGCCCTGGATCTTGGTGATCTCTTCCGGCTTCAGGGTCAGCGTCAGCCGGTAGTTGCCGTCGTCGCTCTTGACGGTGAGCGAGGGCAGGCTGCGGTAGACCACGTCCTGAGTGGCCTTGAGCGTGTCGGCGTCGCGCAGCTGCACTTCCAGCGTATTGCCGTTGCGCTTGATCGCGCCGTAGCGGACTTTCTTGTTCTTCAGCTCGCGGCGCAAGTCGCCGGCGTAGCGTTCCATCGTCTTGTCGATGGCGGCCTTCATGTCCACTTCCAGCAGGAAGTGCACGCCGCCGCGCAGGTCGAGGCCGAGGAACATCGGGTGCGCCTTCAGGCTGGTCAGCCAGGCGGGGGAGGCGGACAGCAGATTAAGCGCGATGATGTAGTTGTCGCCCAGCGCGTGCTGGATGGCGTCGCGCGCCTTGAGCTGGGTGTCGGCGTCCTTGAAGCGGACTCGCAGGCTGGTTCCGTCGAGGAACAGGCCGTCGGGAGAGATGTTCTGCGCTTTCAGCGCCTCTTCCACGCGCGTCATCACGGCGGTGTCCACCGGAATGGATTGGCGCGAGCTGGAGACCTGGACCGCGGGAGTCTCGCCGTAGAAATTGGGCAGCGTGTAGATCGCGGAAAGGATCAGGGCCACCGCAATGACGAGGTATTTCCAAAGAGGGTAGCGGTTCATGTTTTAGTTCGGGAAAAGAAAATGAACCGGCCACCGGCAGCGCGCTGCGGTGGCCGTCGGCTGAATCCTTACAGCGACTTCAGCGTGCCTTTTTCCAGCTTGGCGGAAACCGAGCCGCGCTGAACGGTGATTTCCACGCCGTTGGCGATTTCCAGAGTCAGGAACTGTTCGCCGATCTTGGCCACGCGGCCGACGATGCCGCCCTGGGTGGCGACTTCATCGCCCTTCTGGATTTCCGACAGCATCTTCTGATGCTCTTTCATGCGCTTCTGCTGCGGGCGCACCATCAGGAACCAGAACAGCACGAAGATGGCGATCATGGGCAGGAAGCCCATCAGGTCGAAACCTCCTACTGCGGCGCCGGTGTTGGCGAAGGCGGGGCTGATAAAGGACATCAAACTACTCCCTTAGATTATGTATTGTTATGGCTGGTCGAAATAAACGGACCATTGTAGCCATGCTGGTCCGCTTTTTCCAATGCTTGCGACGGTCAGGCCTGTGACAGGCCGACCGCGCAGGTGGTTCCTCAGTTGACGCCGCGGGCGCGCTTGGCGGCGAACTCCAGGCGGAAGTCCTCGAAACGGTCTTCCTCGATGGCGTGGCGCATCTGACGCATCAACTCCTGGTAATAATGCAGATTGTGTATGGTGTTGAGGCGGGCGCCCAGAATCTCGCCGACGCGGTGCAGATGATGCAGGTAAGCGCGGCTGAAGTTGCGGCAGGCGTAGCACTCGCATTCCTCGTCCAGCGGCTTCTTGTCGTCCTTATAGCGCGCGTTCTTGATCTTGACGTCGCCCCACTGGGTGAAGATCCAGCCGTTGCGCGCGTTGCGCGTCGGCATCACGCAATCGAACATGTCCACGCCGTTGGCCACGCCGTGCACCAAATCCTCCGGCGTGCCCACGCCCATCAGATAATGCGGCTTCTCAGCCGGCAGCATGTCCTTCAACTCGGTCAGCATCCGGTACATCTCAGGCTTGGGCTCGCCCACCGACAGGCCGCCGATGGCGATGCCGTCGAAGCCGACCTGCATCAGGCCTTCCAGCGATTCCTGGCGCAAATCGGTATAAAGGTTGCCCTGGACGATGCCGAACAGCGCATTGGGGTTTTTCAGATCGTCGAAGGCGCGGCGCGAACGCTCTGCCCAGCGCAAGCTCATCTGCAGCGACTTCTGCGCGGTGGCGTGATCCACCTGGCCCGGCGTGCACTCGTCCAGCTGCATCACGATGTCGGAGTTGAGCACGGTCTGGATCTTCATCGAGATTTCCGGGCTCAGGAACAGCTTGTCGCCGTTGATCGGGCTTTGGAAGGTGCAGCCTTCCTCGGTCAGCTTGCGCATATCGGACAGGCTGAACACCTGGAAGCCGCCGGAATCGGTGAGGATGGGTTTGTCCCAGCCGATGAACTCGTGCAGGCCGCCGAACTGTTCGACGATCTCCAGGCCCGGGCGCAGCCACAGGTGGAAAGTGTTGCCCAGAATGATCTGGGCGCCGATGTCGTTCAGCTCGACCGGGCTCATCGCCTTGACCGAGCCGTAAGTGCCCACCGGCTGGAACACCGGCGTCTCCACGGTGCCGTGGTTCAGCTCCAGCGTGCCGCGCCGCGCGCCGCCGGAGGTTTTATGTACGGTAAACTTCAGCATGATTCGGGGATTGCTCTGGTATGTTTGTTTAGCAAAATCAGCCGGCTAGTATACCGTAAGCCGCGCCCGCTGGGGCTTTGTCGCGGTTTCTTCCTCGCGGCGGATGAAAAAAACGCTTGCCAAGCGTGGCGGGCTTGTTTAGTATTCGCAGCTCGACGACAGGCACGTAGCTCAGCTGGTTAGAGCACCACCTTGACATGGTGGGGGTCGTTGGTTCGAGTCCAATCGTGCCTACCAAAATTCAAACGCATGGAGCGTTACAAGTGTCCAACTTGCGAACTACCACAACCCGACATACTCACGCTAGCTGAGCCTTGCGGGTTGTTCCATGCAAAAAAAGTGCGGCTCAGGCCGCACTTTTTTTTTATCCTAAGCTTTCTAAAAATTTCTCTCTCGCCTTGTTGGAGTTGACATGCCAGACATTCGCTTGCCGGACGGCTCGATCCGTTCGTTCGATAAACCGGTAACGGTTCATGAAGTGGCCGCATCCATCGGCGCAGGCTTGGCTCGCGCGGCGCTCGCCGGCCGCGTGGACGGCGCGCTGGTGGACACCTCTTACGCCATCGACCGCAATGCCGACCTGGCCATCATCACCGACAAGGACGCGGACGGCCTGTCCATCATCCGCCACTCCACCGCCCACTTGCTGGCCTATGCGGTGAAGGAGCTGTTCCCGGAAGCCCAGGTCACCATCGGGCCGGAGATCGAAAACGGCTTCTACTACGATTTCGCCTACAAGCGCCCGTTCACGCCGGAAGACCTGGCCGCCATTGAAAAGAAAATGGCCGAGCTGGCGAAGAAAGACATCCCGGTGGAGCGTTACGAGCTGCCGCGCGACGAAGCCATCGCCTACTTCAAGAGCATAGGCGAGGCCTATAAGGCCGAGATCATCGAATCCATCCCGCAGGGCGAAGTGCTGAGTCTGTACCGCGAGGGCGAATTCACCGACCTGTGCCGTGGCCCTCACGTGCCGTCCACCGGCAAGCTCAAGGTGTTCAAGCTGATGAAGGTGGCCGGCGCTTACTGGCGCGGCGACAGCAAGAATGAAATGCTGCAGCGCGTTTACGGCACCGCCTGGGCCAAGAAAGAAGACCTGGACGCCTATCTCTATATGTTGGAAGAGGCGGAAAAGCGCGACCATCGCAAGCTGGGCGTGCAACTGGACCTGTTCCACCTGCAGGACGAGGCGCCGGGCATGGTGTTCTGGCATCCCAAGGGCTGGCAGCTGTGGCAGAGCGTCGAGCAATACATGCGCGAGAAGCTGAACCGCGAAGGCTATAAGGAAATCCGCACCCCGATGATGATGGACGCCCATCTGTGGGAGCGTTCCGGCCACGCCGCCAACTACCGCGAGAACATGTTCATCACCGAATCGGAAAAGCGCGACTACGCGGTCAAGCCGATGAACTGCCCGGGCCACGTGCAGGTGTTCAATAGCGGCCTGCGCTCTTATCGCGATCTGCCGCTGCGCTACGCCGAGTTCGGTTCCTGCCACCGCAACGAGCCGTCCGGCGCGCTGCACGGCATCATGCGCGTGCGCGGCTTCGTGCAGGACGACGGCCACATCTTCTGTACCGAAGATCAGATCAACCAGGAGGCCAAGGATTTCCATCGCCTGGTGATGGAAGTGTACGAGCGCTTCGGCTTCGACAAGGTGGCGATCAAGCTGGCGCTGCGTCCGGAAAAACGCATCGGCGAAGAATCCACCTGGGACAAGGCGGAAGAAGGCATGCGCGAAGCGCTGCGCGCTTGCGGCGTGGAGTGGGAAGAGCTGCCGGGCGAGGGCGCGTTCTACGGCCCCAAGATCGAATACCACATCAAGGACGCGCTGGGCCGTTCCTGGCAGTGCGGCACCCTGCAGCTGGACTTCATGCTGCCGGAGCGCCTGGACGCCGAATACGTGGCCGACGACAACAGCCGCAAGCGCCCGGTGATGCTGCACCGCGCGGCGCTGGGTTCGCTGGAGCGCTTCCTCGGCATCCTGATCGAAAACCACGCCGGCGCCTTCCCCTTGTGGCTGGCTCCGGTGCAGATGGTGGTGATGAATATCACCGAAGCGCAGGCCGAATACGCGGCCAATGTGGCCGCCAAACTGCGCGAACAAGGCTTCCGCGTTGATCTTGACTTGAGAAACGAGAAGATCGGCTATAAAATTCGCGAGCACAGTCTGCAAAAGTTGCCGTATCAGATCATCGTCGGCGACAAGGAGAAGGCTGGCGAGTTGGTTGCCGTACGCTCCCGCGGGGAAGACCTGGGGCAGCTTACGCTGGATGCGCTGATTGCGCGCCTCAAGGCTGAGATGCCTGGGGCCTGATTCCGGCGACGGCAGGCATTGAGTTTAGATTAATAGGAGATTTGGCTATAGCTCAGGAACGCGAAGCACGGATCAACGGCGAGATTACCGCCCGTGAAATTCGTCTGGTAGGTAAAGAAGGTGAGCAGATTGGTGTTGTCAGTCTGCGTGAGGCAATGGCGCTGGCGGAGGAAGGCGATGTGGATCTGGTGGAGATTTCCCCGACCGCGCAGCCTCCGGTATGCAAGCTGATGGACTACGGCAAGTACAAGTACGAGCAGTCCAAGAAGCGTCACGAAGCCAAGCAGAAGCAGAAACAGGTTCAGATCAAGGAAATCAAGTTCCGTCCGGGCACCGACGACGGCGACTACAACGTCAAGTTGCGCAACTTGACCCGATTCCTGGCTGACGGCGACAAAGCCAAGGTCACCCTGCGCTTCCGCGGTCGTGAGATGGCCCACCAGAACATCGGTTTGGAGTTGCTTAAGCGTGTCGAAGCCGATTTGTCCGAAATTGCGGTGGTTGAGCAGTTTCCCAAGCTGGAAGGCCGCCAGATGGTCATGATGATTGCGCCGAAGAAGAAATAATCGGTATAATCATCAAACTGACACGGCAGGGTTCGCTCTGCCGTGTTGATTTTGTAGGTCGGCAACGATCTGCCCAAAAGCGTGACACGATGGTTTTTCAAGCGTTTCCGGATTCGTCCGGCAGCCACCTCGCGTCTAATCTAATCAAAATTCAGCAGGAGCAGTCCATGCCGAAAATGAAAACCAAGTCGAGCGCGAAAAAGCGTCTCAAAGTACTGGGCAATGGTGGTGTAAAGCGCTCTTACGCGTTCAAGCGTCACATCCTGACCAAGAAAACCACCAAGAACAAGCGCCAACTGCGTGGTACTACCATGGTAGATAGCACCAATATGGCCTCTGTTCGCGCAATGATGCCCTACGCTTAAGGAGACTAAGATATGCCACGCGTAAAACGCGGTGTAACCGCTCGTGCTCGTCACAAGAAAATCCTCGCACTGGCGAAAGGCTATCGCGGCCGCCGGAAGAACGTCTATCGCATCGCCAAACAGGCGGTGATGAAAGCCGGTCAGTACGCCTACCGTGACCGTCGTCAGAAAAAGCGTCAGTTCCGTCAACTGTGGATTGCTCGTATCAACGCAGCTGCTCGTGAAAACGGCCTGCCGTACAGCAAATTCATGAACGGCCTGAAAAAAGCCTCTATCGAAATCGACCGCAAGGTCCTGGCCGACCTGGCCGTGTTCGACAAGCCGGCTTTTGCACAGATCGTCGAAAAGGCGAAAGCAAGCCTCGCTGCTTAATCGCCCGGACGGATCAAAAGGGAGGCAATCTTGCCTCCCTTTTTTTTGATGCGGCCCGGCCGCAGGCATGACTCAAGATCAAGACGGTTGGCCAGACTCGCCCGAGTGCTGGGGCGCGTGTGGCCAGCTTTCTTTCGCATACGGTGTGGAACACGATGAACAACGTTGACGCGATTCTCCAATCCGGTCTGGCCGCGGTAGCCGCGGCGGCCGATCTTCTTGAACTGGAGCAGGTCAAGGCCCGCTATCTGGGCAAGAGCGGCGAGTTGACCGAACTCCTGAAACAGCTGGGCAAGCTGCCCGCCGAAGAGCGCAAGGCCGCCGGCGCCACCATCAATGTGGCCAAGCAGGCTTTTGAGGCCGCGCACAAGCAGCGCCTCGACCAATTGAACGCCGCCAAGCTGGAGGCGCAACTGGCCGCCGAGGCGCTGGACGTGACCCTGCCGGGGCGCGGCAGCAACGGCGGCGGCCTGCACCCGGTGGCGCTGACGCTGGAGCGCATCGCCGGCCTGTTCCGCACCATGGGTTTTGAAGTGGCGGACGGCCCGGAGATCGAAACAGATTTCTACAATTTCCAGGCGCTGAACATCCCGGAAAACCATCCCGCGCGCGCGATGGCCGACACCTTCTACGTGGAAGGCGGCGACGTGCTGCGCACGCATACCAGCCCGATCCAGGCGCGCTTCATGATGAACAATCAGCCGCCTATCAAGATCGTGGCCCCGGGCCGCGTATACCGCGTGGACTCCGACGCCACCCATTCGCCGATGTTCCACCAGATGGAAGGCCTGTGGGTGGAAGAGGGCGTGTCCTTCGCCGACCTCAAGGCGGTGGTGACCGACTTCCTGCGCCGTTTCTTCGAGCGCGACGATCTGCAAGTGCGCTTCCGTCCGTCCTTCTTCCCCTTCACCGAGCCCTCGGCGGAAATCGACGTGCTGGGCGAGCGCGGCTGGCTGGAAGTGGGCGGCTGCGGCATGGTGCACCCCAATGTGTTGCGCAATGTCAACATCGACCCGGAGCGTTACACCGGCTTCGCCTTCGGCATCGGTCTCGATCGTTTCGCCATGCTGCGCTATGGCGTCAACGACCTGCGGCTGTTCTTCGAGAACGACCTCAACTTCCTGAGACAGTTCAACTGATCGCGTACGGAGCCGAATACTATGCAATTTTCCGAACAATGGCTGAGAAGCTGGGTTAATCCGTCGCTGAGCACCGACGAGCTGTCCTACCTGCTGACCATGGCGGGTCTGGAGGTGGAGGAAGTCAACGCCGCCGCGCCGGCCTTCAGCGGCGTGGTGGTGGCCGAAGTCAAGGAAGTGGCCAAGCACGAAAACGCCGACCGCCTGCGCGTGACCAAGGTGGACGTGGGCACGGGCGAACTGGTGCAGATCGTCTGCGGCGCGCCCAATGTCGCCGTCGGCCTGAAAGTGCCGTGCGCTTTGCCCGGCGCCGCGCTGCCCGGCGATTTCAAGATCAAGCCGACCAAGATGCGCGGCGTCGAATCCAACGGCATGCTGTGCTCCGGCAAGGAGCTGGGCGTGCCGGACGAGGTCGACGGCCTGCTGGTGCTGCCGGCCGACGCGCCGGCGGGGCAGAGCATACGCGACTACCTGGGCCTGGACGACCAGCTGTTCACGCTGAAAATCACTCCCAACCGCGCCGACTGCCTGTCCATCCGCGGCATCGCGCGCGAAGTGGCGGCGCTGACCGGCGCAGAACTGGCGCCGGTGGCCATTCCCGCGGTGGCCCCGGTCATCGACGACGCGCTGTCGGTGAGCATAGACGCCGCCGCTGGCTGCGGCCGCTACCTGGGCCGCGCGCTCAAGGGCGTCAACGCCGCCGCCGCCACGCCGGAATGGATGCGCCGCCGCCTGGAGCGCGCCGGCCTGCGTTCGATTTCCGCCGTGGTCGACATCACCAACTACGTATTGTTGGAACAAGGCCAGCCGATGCACGCCTTCGACCTGGCCAAGCTGGACGGTGGCATCGTCGTGCGCATGGCCAAGGACGGCGAAGAACTGCTGTGCCTGAACGAGAAAACCGTCAAGCTCAAGTCCGATTACATGGTGGTCGCGGACCAGACCAAGGCGCTGGCCATCGCCGGCATCATGGGCGGCGAGCACAGCGGCGTCACCGCCGCCAGCACGGATATTTTCCTGGAAAGCGCCTTCTTCGCGCCGGAAGCGATCGCCGGCAAGGCGCGCGAGCTCGGCTTCGGTTCCGATTCCTCCTTCCGTTACGAGCGCGGCGTGGACTTCCAGCTGCAGCGCGAAGCGATGGAACGCGCCACCCGCCTGGTGCTGGACATCTGCGGCGGTCAGCCGGGTCCGGTGGTGGAGGCCGTGGCCGAACTGCCGCGGCGCGGCGAGGTCAAGCTGCGCGTGCCGCGTTGCGCCAAGCTGTTGGGCGTGAGCTTGAGCAGCGCGCAGATCGGTGAAATTCTGGGCCGGCTGGGCCTGGCGCACCGTCTGGACGGCGAAGTCTTCACCGTGGAGGCGCCGTCCTTCCGCTTCGACATCGCGATCGAGGAAGACCTGATCGAGGAAGTGGCGCGGGTATACGGCTACGACGCGATCCCCGCCGACGCGCCGCGTTCCGGCATGCGCATGCTGGCGCAGCGGGAAGAGCTGCGGCCGCGCGATCAGATCCGCCATCTGCTGGCGGCGCGCGACTATCAGGAAATCGTCAGCTACGCCTTCGTCGACGAAGCCTGGGAGCGCGATTTCGCCGCCAACGAGCAGCCGGTGCGCCTGATCAACCCGATCGCTTCGCAGATGAGCGTGATGCGCTCCACGCTGATCGGCGGGCTGGTGGACGTGCTGGTGGGCAACCTCAACCGCAAGCAGCCGCGCGTGCGCGTGTTCGAAGTGGCGCGCGTGTTCAAGAAATCCGCCGACTGGTTCGATCAGCCGGAAAAAGTGGCCGGCCTCGCCTGGGGTCCGCGCTTGCCGGAGCAATGGGGCATCAAGGCCGAACGCGTCGATTTCTTCGACGTCAAAGCCGATGTCGAAGCCCTGCTGCACCCGCGGCGCGCGGATTTCTGCAAGGCCGCGCATCCGGCCTTCCATCCGGGCCGTTGCGCCGAAGTGCTGGTGGACGGCGTGGTTGTCGGCGTGATCGGCGAACTGCACCCCAAGTGGGCGCAGCAATACGATCTGCCCAGCGCGCCGGTGCTGTTCGAACTTGACCTGGCGGCGGCGGAAGCGCGGCAGCCCATCAAGGCGCAGCCGGTGAGCAAGTTCCAGGCGGTGCGCCGCGATCTGGCGCTGGTGGTGGACGAGGCGGTGGAAACGGCCCAATTGCTGGCCTGCTTCGCCAAACACGGCGCCGCCATCGTCAGCGAAGTGGCTTTGTTCGACGTTTATCGCGGCAAAGGCGTGGAAGAGGGCAAGAAGAGTCTGGCCTTCCGCGTGATGTTGCAGGACAATAGCCGCACGCTGACCGACGAAGACGTGGAGCCGGCGCTCAAGGCCCTGCTGGACGGCGTTGCCGCCGAGCTGGGCGCTCAGTTGCGCTGAGCCCAAGGCGTGGAGCCCGCAGCGGAGTCGGCGGGCTTTTGAATGATTAGAAATATTGATGTGTGAGAGGGTGACATGACTTTGACCAAGGCTGAGCTGGCCGACATGCTGTTCGATCAAGTGGGTTTGAACAAGCGTGAAGCCAAGGACATGGTTGAATCGTTCTTTGAGGAAATTCGCCAGGCCCTGGAGTCCGGCGATTCCGTCAAATTGTCCGGTTTCGGCAATTTCCAATTGCGCGACAAGCCGCAGCGTCCGGGTCGCAACCCCAAGACCGGGGAAGAGATTCCCATCACCGCGCGACGTGTGGTAACGTTCCACGCTAGTCAGAAACTCAAGGGAATGGTCGAGCAATTCCATGCCAACAAGCAAGGCTGATCTGCCGCCGATACCGTCCAAGCGCTACTTCACCATTAGCGAGGTGAGCGAGCTCACCGGCGTCAAGCCGCATGTGCTGCGCTATTGGGAGCAGGAATTTTCCCAATTGCGCCAGGTGAAGCGCCGCGGCAACCGCCGTTATTACCAACATCACGAAGTGTTATTGGTCAGGCGCATTCGCGGTCTGTTATATGACGACGGGTTTACCATCCACGGCGCCCGCCAGCGTCTGGGCGCGGACGGCCAAGAAGTGCGCCCGGCAACGGCCCAGGAGGTCAGGACCGAGTTGGAGGCGATTTTGGAATGGCTTGATTCAGGGCTTGGCAAAAATCAAAAAGCAGTTTAGAATACGTTTCTCTCGAGTCGGGGCGTAGCGCAGCCTGGTAGCGCACCTGCATGGGGTGCAGGGGGTCGGAAGTTCGAATCTTCTCGCCCCGACCAAAGAATTCCAAAAGTATCAAATATTTAAAAGCTCTGCGTTTGCAGAGCTTTTTTTATTTTCCCCTCCAAATATTAGAAATCCTTCTAATTCCATCCCCTTCAATGAGTCGAATTCGGCGGGCGATTTTTATTGCCCGATAGACGGCGGCGAACCATTTGTTTCTGCGCCTGCCGTATTCCTGTGGCCGCCGCGGAGATGCGCGGCGGCGTATCGCCGACTTTTGTGAGGATTGCCATGTTGCATGTAGTAGCCGTGATTACCGCCAAGCCGGGCCAGCGCGCCGTGATTTTGCGCGAGTTGAATGCGATCGTGCCCCTGGTGCGCGAGGAAGAGGGCTGCATCGAGTACGGTCCGGCGCTGGACCACGCGGATTCGCCGCAGCCGTATGGCGCGGACAGCCTGGTGGTGATAGAGAAGTGGACCAGCAAGGCGGCCTTGGACCGCCACCTGGACGCGCCGCCGCTGCGCGCCTTCGTCGCCGCGACCGAGGGCGCGGTGGCCGGCCTGGCCGTGCATGTGCTGAACCCGGCCTAAGAACCTGTTTACGACCTGCTACGCGTCGGCGATGCGGCGTTGAAAACCGCCTAGAAATGCTCATGCACCACGAGTGCATTCCGCTTTCTCAGCGGTTTTCGCCTTGTCCGCCCTCGCTCGCGAGACGCTGAACAGACCCAAACGCTGCTTACCGTTCCCCGCCGGCCTTGCCGGCTATTTTTCTGGGCGGATGTCGGTCAGAGGCGCTTCGATGGGCAGCCGTTGCAGCTCGCTGTTGAAAAAGCTGCGCTCGCCGCGCCGCAGCGACGGCAGCAAGGCCTGGAGGCGGGACAGCGCGTCCGCGGCCTCCCGGCCGGCGCCCTGCTCATGCAGCAGGAACCAGGCGGCTTCCAGCAATAGATTGGCTTGTTGCAGAGGAGGGAAGGCGGCGTTGCCGGCGAGTTGCTCGTCCAGCGCCAGGACCGCCGCCGAGGACCAGCGGCTGAAGCCCTTGGCCGGAGACAAGGAGGCGTGCAAGGGCTGCAAGGCCGCGATGGCGTCTTCCAGCGCCAGCGGTTGCTGGGCGCGGAAGGCCGAGAGGCTGCGCGAACGCGGCGGCGGGCAGTTGCCGCGGGCGATGCGCAGGATGAAGATCAGATTCCAGGCGGAGCCGCTGCCGTAGCCGAAGCGGTCGCAAATCCATTCGGACAGCCCAAGCCAGCGCATCGCCTGCAACTGCACCGCGCCCACGCGTTGCTCGCGTTCCGGGTCGACCAGCCCCTGCTGCCAGAACAGCCACAAGCACCAGCCGATATTGGCGGCCACATGTTGGGCGGCGTCGATGGAGTCCGCCTCGTAAGCCGCTTCCAGCGCGCCGCTCAGCGCTTGCAGCGCCGCGCCGGCCTCGTCCCGCTGGCGCGCGGCGCCGGCGCCGCTGGTGGCGGCGTGCTTGTGGAGCAGGGCCAGCAGGTTCAGGCATTCGAAGCGCACGCGCGGGTTGTAGCGGAAAACCGGCTGCAGCTCCGGCGAGGTTTGCAGGTGTTCCAGCGCGGTCCGCGCCGCGTCGGCGTCGCCTTGGGAGTAACGCTCCCAGGCTTTGACGATGCAGGCCATCGCGGCGAAGGTGGGATGGGCGTGATGGACGCTGCCGGCGTCCAGCACTCGGTCCAGCCGCTTCAACGCGCTGCGGCTGCCGTCCAGTTGAGCGCTGCGGCGCAGGGCCAGGCTTTCTTTCATCAAGGCCAGCGCTTGCTGAAAATCGTCTCCGGCGAATTGACGCGCGACGTGGAAGGATTCCGCCACCTGGCGGCTGGGGCGGCGTCCGAAGCCGTCGTATTCGTCGCGGATGGCCTGCGCCATCTGTTGCCAAAAGCGCATGTCGCGCATCAGATAGGACAGATCGCCGGCCGGGCTTTCCGGTTTTTCCCGGCGAAGACCGAGGAAGTGCTCCAGCCAATCCCGCTCCACCTCGACGCCGCCTGCGCGGAAACGCAGCCGCGAGGCCATGTCGGCCGTCAGCCAGAACGGACCGCGGCTGCGTCCGTTCAGCGGCAGGGTGGCGATGGGCCGGCCGCGCGCGGCGCCCCAGCCGGCCTGCACGCCCCAGCGGGCGAAGTCGGCGAACGCGCGCGAGATCAGCATGCGGATATTGTTCTGGCCGGGAAAGCCTAGCCGCAGGGCGGCGGCGGACACCGCGCCGTCGCCGAACTGCTGAGCGTGCCAGAGCCGGGCCAGCAGCCAGACGGATTGGCCGCGGGCGGCCTCGCCCTTGACGCGGTAGGGAGCGGACAACTCGATTTCGATGAGGTCGGGAGCTTCTGTCATGGTTGGAATGGGGGCTGAACAGGAGGCCGGCAAGGCGGGGAGCGCTTGCCGGCGAGGAGGCGATGTCGCCGCGGGACGCTTACCACAGCCGGTCGATGTCCCCGGGATGGAGCGCGATCTCGCAATCTTCGAAACGCGACGCCAGCCGCCTGGCCTTGTCGCTGAAAAAGCAGGCCATGGTCGCCTTGTCGAACTGGCTGCTGGGGAAAGGCGCGGCCGGCGTGCCGCCGATCAAGACGGCGCCCGGCAGTTCGCTCCAGCCGCAGCTTTGGTAAAAGCGCCGCAGGGGACGGTCGCAAGTGAAGATGCCGAGATCGGCGCCGTTGGCCTGCATGGTTTCGCGCGCGGAGGCGGCCAGCAGCCGGCCCAGGCCGCGGCTGCGGTCCTCGGGCTGGGTGACCATGCAGCTGATGCCGCTGGCCTGGAAGTCCTCGCCGGCGTGGCGCAGCGTTTTGCTGAGGATGTCCAGCGCCGACAGCACCCGGCGGTTTTCCACCAGCAGCAGCGACAAGGGCGCGAGCGCCGGGTCGTGGATGGGCTCGGGACCGGCCGGCGGCTCTCCGGGCCAGGCCAGATTTTGCAGCGCCAGCACTTGCATGCGCAGTTCCGCGGGCACTTCCGCTTCGGGGAAGATCAGTATCTCCATCGGCTGGCTCTCCTCGCAATGGACGGGTATGGTCGAGCTATATGATAACAGCCGCCAAGGGCGCGGGAGAGAGACAGTCATGGCGGAAACGACGGCCGGCCCGCGGGCGGCTTGGGATGCCGAGAGCCGGGCCACCTGGGAGGTGGCGCGGCGCTACCACGAATGCTGGCGCGCGCGTGACGCGCGGGCGGCGCTGGCCTTGTTTCATCCGGAAGTCGAATACTGCGATTTCTACCGCAATCTGACGCTGACTTACGCCGATTTGCCGGCCTATCTGGCCGAGAGCATGCCGGACGGCGGCAAGGAGAGTTTGCAGCACACCGACCGCATCCGCGTCGACGGCGACACCGCCTTCATCCAATACCGCTATGTGATCCGGCTGGCCTCCAGCGGCAAACTGGCCAGTTTTCAAGGCGGCGAGGCGATCCGGGTGCGGGACGGCCTGATCGTCTCCGTGCATGAGTACTGTACGCCGGTGCGTTTGAGCGGGGAGCGGACCGGCGATCGCATCGGTTTGAACCCGCAGCGGCTGGCGCGGCTGCTGGCGGACCTGCAAGCCTATTTCGCCGAACAGCGGCCCTATCTGGACTGCGAGCTGAGCCTGGGCCAGGTGGCGCAGGCCACCGGCTACACCCGCAATCAGATCTCCCACGTCTTGAACCAGGCGCTGGGCCTGAGCTTCTACGCCTGGCTCAATCAGCAACGCGTCCGCCATCTGCTGGCGCTGCCGCGGCCGCCGGCCGCTCCGCTGGACATGGCTTTCGCCGTGGGCTTCAAGTCCGCCTCCACGTTCTACAAGGCTTTCCGTCTGGAAACCGGCACCACGCCGCAGCGCTACTTTTCCGCCGATTCCTAGCGGTCCCGCGCGCACGACGCGGCGCGGGCGCCGGCTTAGTCTGTTCGGGTCCGCCCCGGCTTCGGGGCTATCGCCAAGGAGCATTCATGGGGATCGAGTCCCAAGCCTGTCTGTGGCTGGATCAAAGCCCCGCGGCGCGGTCTTGGCCGCCGTTGACGCAGTCGGCTCGCTGCGACGTGGCGGTGATCGGCGGCGGCTACACCGGCCTTTGGACGGCTTACTACCTCAAGCGCATGGCGCCGGAGCTGGATGTGGCGGTGTTGGAGGCGGAAACCTGCGGCTACGGCGCGTCCGGACGCAACGGCGGCTGGCTGATAGGCGGGCTGGCCAATCAGGACGTCCATTTGCTCAGTCTGGACGGCGAGCGGCGCGAACACGCGCGGCGGCGGCTGTTCGGCATCGTCGACGAAGTGGCCGCGGTGTTGGCGCGCGAAGGCGTCGAATGCGATTTTGCCCATGGCGGAGTGCTGTACGCGGCGGCGCGCTATCCGGAGCAGGAAGCGATGGGGCGGAACTGGCTGCGCGAACTGCGGCGGGCGGGCCACGGCGAGGCCGACTTCCGTTGGCTGGACCGCGAGGAAGCCCGGGCGCAGCTGGGCGCGAGAGACGTGCGCGGCGGGGTGTTCTCCCCGCATTGCGCGGTGGTTCAGCCGGCCCGGCTGGCGCAAGGCCTGGCGCGGGCCGCGGCGCGGCTGGGCGTGCGCATTCACGAGCATAGCCCGGTGCGCCGGCTGGCTCCCGGAGTGGCGGGGCTGGACGGCTGCGACTTGAGCGCGGACGTCATCGTGCCGGCGCTGGAGGGCGCGGCCGGGCAGTTTTCGCGCTTGGGCCGTTGCCTGCTGCCGGTGCAGAGTCTGTTGCTGGCCACCGAGCCGCTGTCGGCGGCGCAGTGGGACGAGATCGGACTGGGGCGCCGCCAGGCTTTCGGCGATTTGAGCCGGATGGTGACTTACGGCCAACGCAGCGCGGACGGTCGTCTGGTGTTCGGCGCGCGCGGCGGTTACCGGCTGGGCGGCCGCGCGCAGTGGGACTTCGACCCTAACGGCGCCGAGTTCGCCTGGCGCGAGCGCTTGCTGCGTCGGCTGTTCCCGGCCTTGGGCGCGACGGCGGCGCCCTACCGCTGGGGCGGCACGCTGGGCGTGGCGCGCGCTTTCACGCCCTACGCCTTGTTCGACCGGCGCGCCGGCATCGCCATGGCCGGCGGCTACGGCGGCGAGGGCGTGGGAGCCGCCAATCTGATGGGGCGCACGCTGGCGGAATTGATTCTGGAGCGCGACGGCGATCTGGCTTCCATGCCCTGGGTCATGCCGGAAGGGCGTTTGGAGCGGGTGCGCCGCTGGGCGCCGGAGCCGGTGCCGTGGCTGGGTTACCACCTGGTGCGCAGCGCTTACGGGCTGGAGGAGAAACTGTGCGCCGACGGGAGCGCGCCGGCCTGGGCCCGGCGCGGCGCGGGCAAGCTGGCGGCGGCCCTGGAGGCTTTGCTGGCCTGAGGGCCGGCGCGCGATATCGGGAGAACATTCATGTGGCGACGCATTGGGGTGGGGATCTGGGTCTGCTGTCTGGCCGTTCCGGCACAGGCGGCCGAAGAGAAGGTGCTGAACGTCTACAACTGGAGTCATTACATCGGCAAACAGACCTTGCGGCGTTTCGAGAGCGAGACCGGCATCAAGGTGCGTTACGACGTATACGACAGCAATGAAATCCTGCAAGGCAAATTGCTGACCGGCCGCAGCGGCTACGATGTGGTGGGACCGTCGATGAGCTTCCTGGCCAATCAGCTGGCGGCGGGCGCCTTCCGGCCGCTGGACAAGGGCAAGCTGCCCAATTACCGCCAACTGGACCCGGCGCTGCTGCGGCAGCTGGCCGCGGCCGATCCCGGCAACCGTTACGCGCTGCCCTATCTGTGGGGCACCACCTCAGTGGCCATCGACGAAGACCGGGTGAGGCGGGCGCTGGGCGGCGCGCCGCCGCCGGCCGACGCGCTGGCCCTGTTGTTCGACCCGGCTTACGCGTCCAAGCTGCGCGGCTGCGGCGTTTCCATGATGATGTCCCCCAGCCAGGTGGCGGTGCAGGCCTTGATCTACCTGGGCAAGGACCCTGGCCGGAACCGGCCGGAGGATCTGCCCGCCGTCGCCGGCCTGCTGCGCGCGGTCCGGCCCTATGTGCGGGTGTTCACCTCCACGCCCATCAATGATCTGGTCAACGGCGAGCTCTGCGCGGCGATGATCTATTCCGGCGACGCCTACATCGCCGCGCGTCGCGCGGGCGAGGCCAAGAGTCCGCGCAAGATCCGCTACCTGCTGTCGCCCAAGGGCGCGGAGTTGTGGGTGGACACTTTCGCCATCCCCAAGGACGCGCCGCATCCGGACAACGCGCATCGCTTCCTCGATTTCATGATGCGGCCGGAGGTGATGGCGGAAATCAGCAATGAATTGTTCTATCCCAACGCCTTGCCGGCGTCGCGGCCTTTGCTGGATGGCGCGCTGACGGCGGACCGCAACCTCTATCCGGACGCGGCCGGCATGAGCAAGCTGCGCGGCCAGGGACGGGTGCCGCCGGCGCTGCAAAGGGAGCGGGTGAGGCTGTTCAATCAGTTCAAGAACAATAGCTATCGCTGAAGAGGTCCGAGGGTCGGCCCAGCAACTGGGCCGGCGTGCGGCCGAAAGTATGTCGGAAGGCGGCGATGAAGGCGCTGGGGCTGTCGTAGCCGCAGCACCAGGCGGCGGCGCCGACCGGCTGGCCGGCCGATAGATATTCCAGCGATTTCAACAGCCGCAGCCGACGGCGCCAGGCCTGGAAGCTGAGACCGGTCTGCTCTGGAAACAGACGGCTCAGGCTGCGCCCGCTGAGGCCGGCCCATTGCGCCCAGTCGTCGCGCGAGCGCGGGTCTTCGGGGGCCTCCGTCAGCGCGTCGGCGACCCGGCGCGCGCGCCGGTCTTGCGGCAAGGGCAGGCTCAGGCGCAAGGGCGGGCAGTGTTCCAATTCATCCAGCAAGACCTCCAGCAGCCGCAGCTCTCTGGGAAGGGGCGGGGCGGAAAAATCCAGCGCGCGCCGCATGATGGCGGGCGGCAGCGCGTCGCAGGAGATGGCTTGCGCGTCGGCCGGCAGCCGCGCGCAGGCCGCGGCGGCGAAGTGCAGGCTGATGCCGTCTATCAGGCCGTGGCGGTGCGAGGCGTGGCGCACGCCGGGAGGAATCCAGGCCAGGTGGCCGGGCGGCAGCCAGAGCCGGCCGCCGTCGGTGGCGATGTTCAGCACGCCGCGGCGCAGCAAGCTGAGCTGGCCGCTGTCATGGCTGTGCCAGGCTTCGGGGTCGGCGTCGTCGTGACGAATGCGGGCGGCGGCGAGCAGCATGGTTTGGCCTGTTTGAGATATTGAATGACATTGTAGCGATAACGCGCCATCAGCGCCCGGACGGATACTGGCCATTGTGGCGGGACGGGTTTCGGCCGCGCCGCCATCGTCGATATCACCCCTCTATAAGGAGTCAAACCATGCAAGACAGCGCTATCGCCGTGGTGCGCGAATTATTCGAATGCGCATTGCTGCGCCCGGAACTGGACGAAAACCGTTTGGCGAAGCTGGTGCATCCCGATTACCGCCAGCAGGCGGACGGCCGCAGCTTGGATTACGCCGATTTCATCAAGCATTTGCGCCATCTGAAGCAGATGTGCAGCCGGGTCGATCTTGAAATCCTGAGCTGGGCGGAGCAGGGCGAGCGCGTGTTCACTCGCCATCGCGTCGCCGCGGACAAGCGGGACGGCGGCCGGGTGAGCATGCTGGTCATCGCCGAATTCCGCGTGCGCGACGGCATGGTGCGCGCCTGCGACGAACTGACGCATATGCTGAGCGGAACGACCGAGGACCGGGATCTGGGGTCCCGCCACTGATGCGGGCTTGACCGGGTTCGCAAGCGCCCGGCCGCCTGCCCGGGTGGATAGCCGTTCTGGAGGCCGTTGAAGTCCACGGCGCTTCGTGAGACGCGGCGCGGTGAGTGCCGCTTATTGGGGCTTCATCATCCCGGAGCGGGTGGCGGCGCAGCGGCGAGGGCAAAAAAAATGGACCCGGCGGGTCCATTTTCATTTGGAGGCGATCGAATCAGGCGTCCGGCACATTCAGCGAGTTGATGCTGAAGCCGGCGTCGACATAAGTGATTTCGCCGGTGATGCCCGAGGACAGATTGGACAGCAGGAAGGCGGCGGTATTGCCCACTTCCTCGGTGGTGACGTTGCGGCGCAGACAGGACTGTCCGGCGGCCATGGCCAGCAGCTTGGAGAAGCCGGAAATGCCGGCGGCGGCCAGGGTCTTGATCGGGCCGGCGGAAATGCCGTTGACGCGGATGCCGTCCTTGCCCAGGCTGGCGGCCATGAAGCGCACCGAGGCTTCCAGGCTGGCCTTGGCCAGGCCCATCACATTGTAGTTGGGGATTGCGCGCACCGCGCCCAGGTAGGACAGGGTCAGCAAGGCGGCGTTGCGGCCCTGCATCATCGGGCGCGCGGCCTTGGCCAGCGCCGGGAAGCTGTAGGCGGACACATCGTGGGCGGTCTGGAAGGCTTCGCGGCTCAACGCGTCCAGGAAGTCGCCTTCCAGCGATTCGCGCGGGGCGAAGGCGATGGCGTGGACCAGGCCGTCCAGGCCGTCCCATTCCTTGCCGAGATCGGCGAACAATTTATTGATTTCTTCGTCGTTCTGCACGTCGCAGCGGAAAACCAGCTTGGAGCCGAAATCCGCGGCCATTTCACGCACGCGGTCTTCCAGTTTGTCCACCACATAGGTGAACGCCAGTTCCGCGCCTTCGCGATGACAGGCCTGGGCAATGCCGTAAGCGATGGAGCGGTTGGAGATCATGCCGGTAATCAGAATCTTTTTGCCTTGCAGAAAGCCCATTTGGAGTCCTTCTCGGAATAAACAGCTGCGCATTATACCGAAGCCGGGCCGTTTCAGCAGCGGCATTGTCGGCCAGGTAGGACGCTTTCCGGTGGTATATAAGGAAAGAGCGAAGCGCGGAGCGCGCCGCGCGCGCCGGATTTCCGGTTGCCCCGGCACTCCGCGCTTGCTACCATCACACATCAATTGCAGTAGTTGCGCCACCATATAAATAGCGAGGAAACCATGAGCGATCTGATCCACCACGTAAGCGATGACAGTTTCGATACCGATGTTCTGAAAGCCGACCTGCCGGTGCTGGTCGATTACTGGGCCGAGTGGTGTGGTCCGTGCAAGATGATCGCTCCCATCCTGGACGAAGTGGCCAAGGAATACGAAGGCCGCCTGAAAGTGGTCAAGCTGAACATCGACCAGAACGAGCTGACGCCGCCGAAATTCGGCATCCGCGGCATCCCGACGCTGATGATTTTCAAGGACGGCCAGGTTGCCGCCACCAAGGTGGGCGCGCTGGCCAAGAGCCAGTTGACCGCCTTCATTGACAGCCAACTGTAAAGCGTCTATTCTCCAGCAAAATCTCAAAACGGGTAGCGATTGACGCGTTGCCCGTTCCATTTTTACGCCACCCTCCGAATTCAGCGTTCCGCTAAATCGTTACCGAGTCGACCTACGGCTGCTATGCACTTATCTGATCTAAAACATCTTCATGTTTCCGAACTCGTTGAAATGGCCATTTCCAACGAGATCGACGGGGCCAACCGACTGCGCAAGCAGGACTTGATCTTCGCCTTGCTGAAAAACCAGGCCAAAAAAGGCGAGAGCATTTTCGGTGAAGGTACCCTGGAAGTGCTGCCGGACGGTTTCGGTTTCCTGCGCAGCCCGGACACCTCCTACCTGGCCGGCCCGGACGACATCTATGTCAGCCCGTCGCAGATTCGTCGCTTCAACCTGCATACCGGCGATTCGATCGAAGGCGAGATCCGCACCCCGAAAGACGGCGAGCGTTACTTCGCGCTGGTCAAGGTGGACAAGGTCAACGGCGAAGCGCCGGAGAACTCCAAGCACAAGATTCTGTTCGAGAACCTGACGCCGCTGTTCCCCACCGAGCAGTTCAAGCTGGAACGCGACATCCGCGCCGAAGAGAATATCACCGGCCGCATCATCGACCTGATCTCGCCGATAGGCAAAGGCCAGCGCGGCCTGCTGGTGGCGCCGCCGAAGTCCGGCAAGACCGTGATGCTGCAGCACATCGCCCACGCCATCACCGCCAACCATCCGGAAGCGGTGCTGATCGTGTTGCTGATCGACGAGCGTCCGGAGGAAGTGACCGAGATGCAGCGTTCGGTCAAGGGCGAAGTGGTGTCTTCCACCTTCGACGAGCCGGCCACCCGCCACGTGCAAGTGGCCGAGATGGTGATCGAGAAGGCCAAGCGCCTGGTGGAACACAAAAAGGACGTGGTGATCCTGCTGGACTCCATCACCCGTCTGGCGCGCGCCTACAACACCGTGGTGCCGGCCTCCGGCAAGGTGCTGACCGGCGGCGTGGACGCCAACGCGCTGCAGCGCCCGAAGCGCTTTTTCGGCGCCGCGCGCAATGTGGAAGAGGGCGGTAGCCTGACCATCATCGCCACCGCGCTGATCGATACCGGCAGCCGCATGGACGATGTGATCTATGAAGAATTCAAGGGCACCGGCAACAGCGAAATCCATCTGGAACGCCGCATGGCCGAGAAGCGCATCTTCCCGGCGCTGAACATCAACCGTTCCGGCACCCGTCGCGAAGAGCTGCTGATTCCGCAGGACCAATTGCAGCGCATCTGGGTACTGCGCAAGCTGCTCTACCCGATGGACGATCTGGAGGCGATGGAATTCCTGCAGGACAAGATCAAGGCCACCAAGTCGAACCAGCAGTTCTTCGACTCGATGCGCCGCTGAGCGGAAATGCTCGCAAGAATGCCAGGCTGTCAGCCTGGCATTTTTTTTGCCCGCGTCGGCCGGCGTCGTTCAGGCGCCGGCGCGCGGGTTTTTTGTTAATACCGATGGCGGCGCCGACAGCGGGGCCGCGATTTGGCCTAAGATGGAGCAAGAACATCGCCGGCGCGTTGGCCCGGCGAGCGGATGACGGCAGGGGACAATAAAATGTGGTCGATGGAGGCGGGAGAAGCGGCCGACTGGATTGCCGGTCGGCTGTCGGCTTATGACTTTACCGGCAGGGTGGGCGATTTCAGCTTCCGGCCGGCCGACGGCGGGCTGCGGCCGGCGGCGGTGCTGGTGCCGCTGGTGTGGCGGCACGAGGGGCCGACGGTGATGTTGACCCGTCGCGCGGAGAACCTGCCGGCGCACGCCGGCCAGGTCAGCTTTCCGGGCGGCAAGCTGGAGCGGGACGACGGTTCGGCCGAGCGCGCCGCGCTGCGCGAAACGCGGGAGGAGACCGGGCTGGCGGAAAGCCATGTCCGGCTGCTGGGCCGCTTGCCGGATTATGTGACGATTACCGGCTTCGTGGTGACGCCGGTGGTGGGTCTGGTGTTGCCGCCGTTCGAACTCAGCCCGGAGCCGGGCGAGGTGGCCGAGGTGTTCGAGGCGCCGCTGCCGCTGCTGATGGATACCGGCGCTTACCAGCGCCACAGCCATCAGGGCGACGACGGCCAGCTGCGGGCCTATCTGTCGCTGGATTGGCAGCGCCACCGCATCTGGGGCGCCACCGCGGCGATGTTGTGGCTGCTGTCCGACGCCTTGGGCGTGGCCGGGCAGGAGCCGCCGCCGTTCAGATCATGTCCAGATCGTTGAAGAGGATGTTGCGGCCGGCGACCTTGGCTTCGTAGAGCAGGCGGTCGGCGCGCGCCAGCATCAGTTCCGGCGTGTCGTGCGGCCGCCAGTCGGTCAGCCCGCCGCTGAAGGTCACGCTCTGGTCCACCAGCGGGAAGCGGGTCTGGCTCAGCACCACCTGGACCCGTTCCATCACCTTTTGCGCGTCGCGCAGACGCGTGCAGGGGAAAATCACCAGGAATTCCTCGCCGCCCACCCGCGCGCTGATATCGGTGTTGCGCGTGGTGTCGGTCAGCGCGTTGGCCACCGCCACCAGCACATTGTCGCCGGCCTGGTGGCCGTGGCGGTCGTTGAATTGCTTGAAGTGGTCGATGTCGAACACCGCGATGGTCATCGACTGGCCGTAACGCTCGCAGCGGCTGATTTCGTCTTTCAGCATCATGTCGGCGTAGCGCCGGTTGTACAAATGGGTCAGTGGGTCGGTGGCCGCCATTTCGCTCAGTTGCTGATTGCTTTCCTGCAATTGCTGCTCCAACTGCTTGCGGCTGGAAATATCGTAGAGCGCCACCAGCGTGGACGGCGGGGTGCGTTCGCCCAGGGGCCGCAGCGAGACGATGACCCAGAGCCGGCTGTGGTCCTCCAGCTCCAGTTCCATTTCCTGATTCTCTATCTCCTGGCCGGCTTCCAGCCACTGCTCCAGCGGCTGTAGTCGAAAAGGCAGGTTGAGGATGTCCGAATCCTCCTTGGTGCCCGGCGCGCGCGGCGGCAGTTGCAACATGGCGCGCGCGAGCGCGTTGGCCCGCTGGATGCGGCGGGTTTTGGGGTTGACCAGCAACAGCGCCAGCGGCGCGGTGTCCAGAATCAGCTTCGCCTCTCCCTCGCTTTGCCGGATCAGATCGGTGCTGCGGCTCAGCAGGGTGTGCTGGCGCAGATTGGACAGATAGTTGCGCAGGGCCAGCAGCGTCATGCCGGCGATGAACAGCCAGCCCAGCAGGGCCAGCATCGCCTTCTCCTGCACCGAGCGGGTGAAATCCTTGCGGGCGAGGCCCACGGCCACTTGGAAGGGATAGCGGCCGGTCTGGCTCTGGCTGTACAGGCGGGTGACGCCGTCGATATTGGACGGCGCGCTGAATTGCGCCTGATTGCCGTCGCGGCTGAGTAGCTTGGCCGGCTGCAGCGGCCGGAATTGCCGCTCCAGTCCCTTGGGGGGCTTGGGCCAGCGCGCCACCATCAGCTGGCGTTGGTCCAGCACCAGGATTTCCCCGTGCTCGCCCACGGTGACGCGCGAGACTTCATCCTGGAAAAAATTGTTGGCGATGACGCCGGCGGCCATGCCGATGACGTTGCCGCCTTCGTCGCGCAGCTTGCTGGCCAGGACGATGCCGTGTTGTTCGGGATTGTGCTGGGCGGCGGTGTAATTGTTTTCCGGGTCTTCGTTGCGATGCAGCCAGCGGCAGAATTCATTGTGAGGCTGACGCACGATGGCGGCCTGGCGGCTGGTGAAGATGGCCTGGCAGGCGCTGTCTATGATTTCGATCCGGCTCAGATAGGGCGCCAGCTGCAGTTGCTGCTGAAGCTGCTGATACAGCTTCTGCTGTCCCTCCTCGCCGCTTGTGCCGGTGTGAAGCAGGGTCTGGACCTGCGGCAGCTGGCTGCTGCTTTGCAGGATCAGGCCGGCTTCGCTGATGCCGGCGGCTAGCCGTTCCGCCAGCAATTGGCTGAGGCCGTTGGCCTGGCGCAGCGCGTTTTCCTCTTCCTGGTGATAGGTGTTGAGCAGTTCCAGGGCCACCAGCGCCAGCGTGCCGAGCAGGAAGAGGATGGAACCCCAGATCGCATAGCGTGCCGGGCGTTTGTTCCGTTTGCGGAGGTTGAAGTCCATGACGCTCGTTATTGGGGGTTATGAACCAGTTATAGCGCTAGGCGGCGGAGTATGACAGGGGCCCGCCGCCGGGCCCGGACGGCGCCTCAGGCCGCGGTGAAGCGCATGGAAAGATCGACGGCGCGGACGTCCTTGGTCAATTTGCCCACCGAAATGCGGTCGACCCCGGTTTCCGCAATCGCGCGCACGGTGTCGAAGTCCACGCCGCCGGAGGCTTCCAGCTGGGCGCGGCCGGCGGTCAGCCGCACCGCTTCGCGCATTTGCTCCAGCGACATATTGTCCAGCAGGGCCAGCTTGGCGCCGTGGAGCAGCGCTTCTTCCAGTTGCTCCAGCGTTTCCACTTCGATTTGCAGGCTGACCTCGGCCGGGGCCAGCTGTTGCGCGGCCCGCAGCGCGGCGGCGATGCCGCCGGCGGCCATGATGTGGTTTTCCTTGATCAGGATGCCGTCGAACAAGCCGACGCGCTGATTGTCGCCGCCGCCCGCGGTCACCGCGTATTTCTGCGCCAGCCGCAGGCCGGGCATGGTTTTGCGGGTGTCCAGTATCCGGGCGCGGGTGCCGGCCACGGCGTCTACGTAGCGGCGGGTTTCGCTGGCGACCGCGGACAGGGTTTGCAGGAAGTTCAGCGCGGAGCGCTCCGCGGTCAACAGCGCGCGCGCCGGGCCGTCGATTTGGCACAGCACGTCGCCGGCGGCGACCTGCTCGCCTTCGGCGGCCAGCCATTCCACCCGGCAGCGGGGATCGACCTGGCGGAAGCATTCGTCGAACCAGGCCTGGCCGCACAGCGTGGCCGCTTCGCGCGCCGTCACCCGCGCCGCGCCGGCGCTGTGTTCGGGAATCAACAGGGCGGTCCAGTCGCAACGGCCGATGTCTTCGGCCAGGGCGGCGGCGACCTGCTGGGCGATCAGGTGAGGGGCGGGCAAGGCGGGCATGCGGGACTCTCCAAGAAAACGTCATTGTACCCAATGGCGGCGGATTGGTGCGCGCGCTCTGGTATCATTCGAAATGGATATATAAGCCGATAGGTAGGCCATGGATTTACCCGCATCGTTTTTCCCCGACGCCGCGCTTTGGCTGAGTAACGGCGCGGCTTTGTCCTTGTTGGCGCTGGCGGCGCGGCGGGTGGCCTGGCGCGGCCTGCCCTTGCCGGCCTGCAACGCCTGGATGGGCGCCTGCGTGCTGGCGCTGGCCTTGTGGCTGCTGCGCGGCGGCGTGGCCCCCGGCCTGTCCTTCCATTTGCTGGGCGCGGGCTTGTTCACCTTGATGATGGGGCCGTGGCTGGCCTTGCTGGCGCTGGCGCTTCCCTTGCTGGCATTGGCTGTGAGCGGACAGGCCGATCCGCAGGCGCTGGGCCTGAACTATCTGAGCATGATCGTGCCGCCGGTGGCGCTGTCGGCCGCGGCGCTGCGTTTGAGCCAGCGCGCCTTGCCCAGCAATCTGTTCGTTTACGTTTTCGTCAACGGCTTCCTCGCCGGCGGGGCCGGCATGTTCGCCGCCGGCTTGTCGGGTTTGCTGGTCTTGGGCCTGGCCGGCGCCTATCCCTGGGACCAGTTGTTGGAGGAGACGCTGCCGTTCTATTTTTTACTGTCGTGGTCGGAGGCCTTCACCACCGGCTTGTTGGCGGCGGTGCTGGTGGTCTACCGGCCGGAATGGGTGGCGACCTTCGACGACGGGCGCTATCTGGGACACAGGCGCCGCTCGCCGTGAGCGGGCGGCCTTTTACACGCTAAAGGAGAAACCATGCCCTTCGCTTTATGGAGCATTTTGCTGGCGGCCTTGCTGCCCTTGATCTGGGCCGGGGTGGCCAAGGCCGGTTCGCGAGTGGACAACCACAAGCCTCGGGAGGCGATGGCCCAAGCCAGCGGTTACCGGCTGCGCGCCAATTGGGCGCAGCAGAACGCCTGGGAGGCGTTCCCGACCTTCGCCGCGGCGGTGTTGGTGGCTTGGGGGATGCATGTGCCGCCGGCGTTTCTGGACGCCGCCGCCGCGGTTTTCATCGCGGCGCGGATCGCGCACGGCTTGCTGTATCTGGCCGACCGGGCGGCGCTGCGTTCCCTGTCCTGGTTGATCGGCCTGCTGACGGTGGTGGCGATTTTCTGCAAGGCCGGCGGGGTGTTCTAGCGCGGTTAGGCCTAATCCAGCCAGCCGTTGGCGCGCAGCGCGGCCTGCACCTGGTCCAGGCCCTTGGTGTGGAAGGCCTGCCAGCCGGCGCGGCGGGCGGCGTCCACGCATTCTATATTGTCGTCGAAAAAGGCGATGCGCTGCGGGGCCGCGCCCAGCTCGTCCTGCACATGGCGGTACACCGCGTCGTCCGGCTTGCGCAGGCCGATCAGGTGGGAGGCGAACAGCCGGTCGAAGCGGTGCAGCAGATCGAATTCGCGTTCGATCTTGCCCCAGTGCAGCGCATTATTGTTGCTGAGCACGGCCAGGCGGTGGCGTTCGCCTAGCCGGGCCAGCATTTCTGCCGCGCCGGGGTAGGCGCCGCGCAGCCAGCTGTCCAGTTGCGCGGTCATGTCCGCCGCGCCGATGTCCAGTCCCAAGTGCTCGGCCATCGCCGCGCTGAAGGCCTCCGGCGTGCAGGCGCCGGTGTCCAGTTCGGCGATCCACGGCGTTTCCATCCAGAAGCGCCGGGCCTGTTCCGGGTCCAGCTTGCCCTGGGAGAGCCGCACCAGCGGATCGATGCCGTTCCAGTCCACCAATACTCCGCCCAGATCGAATACCAGCACATCTACGCTTGAATGCATTGCTTAGCCTTTTGTCTAGGGCGCGAACGGCTCGCGCCTGCAGTTTAGAGAACGATGGGTTCCGGCTCCAGTTCCACGCCGAAGCGTTGACGGACTTCCGCGCGCACCTTGTCGGCCAGCGCGCGCATCTGCTCGCCGCTGGCTGCGCCGTAGTTGACCAGCACCAGGGCCTGGCGCGCGTGCACGCCGGCGTCGCCGTCGCGATGGCCTTTCAGCCCGCATTGGTCGATCAGCCAGCCGGCGGCCAGCTTGACCTTGCCGTCGGCGGCCGGATAGTGCGGCAGCGTCGGATGGCGCGCCAGCAGCGCCTGCGCCTGTTCCGCCGGCAGTACCGGATTTTTGAAGAAGCTGCCGGCGTTGCCCAGCTCGGCCGGGTTGGGCAGTTTGCTCGAGCGGATGCGGATCACCGCGTCGCTGACGTCTTGCGGCGTGGGCGCGGCAATGCCGGCGGCGTCCAGTTCTTGCTGGATGTCGCCGTAGCCGGTGCGCAGCCGCGGCGCGCGCGACAGGCGGAAACGCACAGCGGTGACCAGCAGTCGGCCGGCGGCCTCGTGTTTGAACACGCTGTCGCGATAGCCGAAGCGGCAGTCGGCCTTGCTTAGCGTCAGTTCGGCGCCGCCGCGCTCTAGATCGGCGCAGACGACTTGGTGGATGTGGTCCTTGGCCTCGACGCCGTAGGCGCCGATGTTCTGGATCGGGCTGGCGCCGACGGTGCCGGGGATCAGGCTGAGGTTTTCCAGGCCGTACCAGCCTTGCTCCAGGGTGTGGAGCACGAAATCGTGCCAGTTTTCGCCGGCGGCGGCCTCGACGATCACGTCCTCGCCGCTCTCCTCCAGCAGACGGGCGCCGCGCAATTCCAATTTGACCACCAGGCCGGGGTAGTCGCGGGTGAACAGCAGATTGCTGCCGCCGCCCAGCCAGAGCACCGGCCCGGCCCGGTAGGCCGGGCTGTCCAGCAGCGCCGGCAGCTCCGAGAGCGCGTCCAGCCGGCAGAAGTCGCGCGCGCGCGCGTCCATGCCGAAGGTGTTCAGCGATTTGAGCGGATGATGGTGGCTGAAGCTCAGGCTCATGGCGCCGGTTCCGTTTGAAGTTGTCGATGCAGGCGTCGGCGGCTTTCGCCGGCCAGGTAGCGGGTCAGGAATAGCGCGGCCACGCTCAGGCTGATCACCAGCGCAGTCCAGAAGCCGAACACGCCCATGGGCTTCTTGCTCAGCCAGTCGGTCAGGCCCAGGGTGATGCCCAGGCCCAGGCCGACGCACCAGAACGACAGGATGTGAATGATCATCGGCACCGTGGTCAGCTTGTAGCCGCGCAGGGCGCCGGAGGCGATGGTCTGGGCGGCGTCGGTCAGCTGGTAGACGGCGGCGAACAGCAGCAGGGTGGAGCCCATCGCGATCACGCGCGGGTCCGGCGTGTACATGCGCATGATGGGCTCGCGGAACAGCAGCACCATCAGCATCGCGCAGAAGGCCATGCTCAGGCCCAGCAGCAGGCCGACGCCGGAGCTGAAGCGCGCGGCGCGGTAGTCGCCGGCGCCGACATGATGGCCGACGCGAACCGACATCGCGGTGGCCACGCTCTGCGGCAGCATGTAGATGATGCTGGAAAAATTGAGCACGGACTGATGAGTGGCCACCACCACGGTGCCCAGTTCGGCGATCAGCAGCGCGATGAAGGAGAACAGGCTGACTTCCACGAAAAAGGACAGGCCGATGGGCACGCCCAGCTTGAGGAAGCCGCGGTACATGCGCCAGTCCGGGCCGCGCAGCCGCTCCAGCAGCCGGAACTGGCGGAAGTTGCGATGCCAGCTGACATAGGCGAGCAGGGCCAGGCAATTGAACCAGAACACGATGCCGGTGGCCCAGCCGCAGCCGGCGCCGCCCAGCTTGGGCAGGCCGAACAGGCCGTGGATCAGGATGTAGTTGAGCGGAACGTTCAGCGCCAGCGCCAGCAGGCTGACCACCATGATGGCCTTGGGGCGGCCCAGGCTGGACGCGTAAGCGTGCAGCGCGCGGTGGGTCATCGCCGCCGGCATGCCCACGGCGGCGCCGGTGATGAAGAGCATCACCTTGTCGGTCACTTCCGGCGGCAGGTGCAGCCACAGCCGCAGCGCCGGCTCCAGCGCCATCATCATCGCCGCGCCCAAGAGGCCGATCAGCAGGCCGAACCACAGGCCCTGGCGCGCGGTGTCCTTGAATTTGTCGTGCTCGCCGGCGCCCAACTGGTGGGCCAGGATGGGATTGAGCGCGGTGACGATGCCCATCAGCGTGACGTAGAAGGTGATGAAGACGCTGGCGCCCAGAGAGACGGCGGCCAGGTCGTCGGTGCTGACGCGGCCGGCCATCACCGTATCGACGAAGGCGGTGGCCACCTGGGCGATCTGGGCGATCATCATCGGCAAGGCCAGCCGGCTGATTTGACGGGCTTCCAGCAGCACGGCCCCGCGCGGGGCGCGATTGATTTCAAACAGCATGGGAGTAGGGCGGGATGGCACGGAGAACTGGCCATTATACCGGCTGCGGGGTGGGCTTGTCTTTGTCGCGCCATGACAATGGGGCGACATGGCGCGTGCCGGGAACGCAAGGCGCTCCCGGCGGCGCGGGAGACGGGATCAGAAGCGCGCGGGCGGGTCGCGGCGCAGATCGCAGCTGATCAGCAGCTCGCCGCCGAAGCGGGCGTTGATGCTGAGCGCGTCCAGCAGGGAAATGTCCCGCACGGTCAGTTGTTCGCCGTTGCGGTCCAGGTCATAGCCCAGTTCATGGGCGAAATCCGCCAGCTGCTGCAGGGCGGGGGCGTCGGCCGGCGTGAGCGGAGAGGCGCTCAGGCTGCCGCAAAGGGGGCGAGGTCTTCCCACGGCGTCGAAATTGGCAAAAGAAAAATCGGTATAGCTGTCTTGCAGGCAGTCGTACATGGCGGTTCTCCAGTCGGTTCGGTCGCGGTTCGCGCGCCGGTCCTGGGTATCGCCGGCGACGCTTTAGCAGGATTTTTGGGCGCCCTGCAAGTTGTCATTAACTCGGCGCCAGCCGCGCATGCCCGAAATGGAAACGGGGCGCGGCTCATGCATCGATCCGAAGCGACGGGTCCGCTTAACTGCCTGTACGGGTAAAACAAAACCCGCCTACGACTAAGAGCGCAAGCGGGTTGACCGTTTTAACGCTTTAGCTGGCATTTGTTAAGCGCCCGCAAGCTGTGTCAAATCGGCGCATGAACGTCAGCCTATGCCTTTGGCTTTTGGCTGTCAATCCCCTTGCGGGGCGTCCGCGGGCCAGTCGGCCAGCCAGCCGCGCCAGTGCGGCTCCGGCTGCGCGGCGACGACGGCGCGCAGGCCTTGCCTACAGGCCTGGTGGGCGCCTGAATCCAGCGCGCCCTCCACCCATTGCTGGCGCAGCCACAGCAGATGGCAGCTGGCGGCCTGGCGCGCATTGTGTTCCGCGAGCGCGCCGACGTCGCCGGCGCGGTACAGTTCCCAGCGCCGCGGGCCGTTGAGCTCGGCCTCGCCGGGCAGGCCGCACAGTCGGGCCAGTTCGCCCTGCGGGGTGGCCAGCTCCGCGTGGCCGCCGCTCAGAATCTCGCTCAGCGAGATCTGGGACGAGCAGTCCGCTCCGGCGCGCAGCTGTTCCGCCAGCGGCAGGCCCAGCGCCAGCGCGCGGTGGCGCAGCACCGGCAGTTCCAGCCGTGCGCCGTCCCAGCTGACCAGCCGCGCCCGGCTGTCGCGCAGCAGGCTCAGCCAGTCCGTCAGCATCGCGGCCTCGTCGCCTGCGTCGGCGGCGAGCCCTTGGACGAGACGGGTTTGCCCATCCTGTTGCAGCACGCCGGCGATGGCGACGACGCGGTGCAAGTGGAAGGGGATGAAGTCGGTGCCGCTCTGGGCGCGACAGCGCTGCAGCACGAAATCGGCGACGTCGGCCTCCCCGATTTCGCCGTCCAGCTGGTAGAGCTGGCGGATGGCGGGCACGTTGGGAATGGTCTGGAGATGAAAGCTGAGAGTAGGGCGCACGGGAGGGGTCTTGTCGGAGTCGGCGAATCGGCAGCGATTGTATGCCTATCGCCGATGGGGGGCAATTGGCGGCCATGGGCGCTGCGATGCGGCGGGATATGGCGGCGAATTGTATTTTCTGCAAAGAATAGGGATATAATCGCCGGCTTGACTACCTACTAGTCTTGCGAATCCTGGCATTCCAAGTCGACTATCTTCTCATAATGATCCGCAAGTTTATCCGTAAAGTACTGGACCTGCCCGCCGGCATGGGCAAGCGCCGCACCAAGGCGCGCGTGATTCCTCTGCCGCAACACGGCATCCGCCGAGACCAGCTCAGCTCCGCTGCGCTGAAAGTCACCACCCGACTGCAGGAGGCCGGTTTCGCCGCCTATGTGGTGGGCGGAGCCGTGCGCGACTTGATGTTGGGCGTGTCGCCGAAGGATTTCGACGTCGCCACCAACGCGACGCCTGAGGAAGTGCACCGGGTGTTCCGCCGCTCCCGCATCATCGGCCGGCGTTTCCGCATCGTCCACGTGATGATGGGACCGGAAACCATCGAGGTGACCACTTTCCGCGGCGGTTCGGTGGACGACACCAATGAAACCGGCCGCATCATGGCCGACAACAGCTTCGGCAGCCAGGAAGAGGACGCGCACCGCCGCGACTTCACCGTCAACGCGTTGTTCTACGATCCGTCCGACGAAACCGTCATCGACTATCACCACGGCGTCAAGGACTTGCGCGCCCGCAAGCTGGTGATGATAGGCCAGCCGGCGCGCCGTTATCAGGAAGACCCGGTGCGCATGCTGCGCGCGGTGCGCCTGGCGGCCAAGCTGGGCTTCGATATCGACGAGGCCACCCGCAAGCCGATCCGCACCCACGCCCATCTGCTGAAGAAAGAGCCGCCGGCGCGCCTGTTCGACGAAATGCTCAAGCTGCTGATGTCTGGCCAAGCCTACGGCTGCCTGAAAAAGCTGCGCGAGGAAGGCATGGCGCGCGGCGTGTTCCCGCTGCTGGACGCGGTGCTGGACGATAAGGGCGACGACCTGTTCTTGAAGCTGGGCCTGGAAAGCACCGATCAGCGCATCCGCGCCGACAAGCCGGTGTCGGTGGGCTTCCTGCTGGCCACTCTGTTGTGGAAGCAGGTGCATCAGCGCTGGCAGAAACGCCTGAACGCCGGCGACCGCGCGGTGTACGCGCTGGCGCAGGCGATTGCCGACGTGGAGTCCGAGCAGGACAACGATTTCGCCATTCCGCGCCGTTTCAGCGTGACCATGCGCG
Source organism: Chromobacterium sp. FG89 (assembly GCF_057808735.1). Lineage (NCBI taxonomy): Bacteria > Pseudomonadati > Pseudomonadota > Betaproteobacteria > Neisseriales > Chromobacteriaceae > Chromobacterium > Chromobacterium sp. FG89. The sequence goes on from NZ_JBMDIQ010000004.1 coordinate 218,577, forward strand.
AAATCTGGATGCTGCAGTCGCGTTTCGACAGCCGCAGCGGCCAGCGCGCCTACCGTTTCCTGGAGCAGCCGCGCTTCCGCGCCGCTTACGATTTCTTCGCCCTGCGCGGAGAAGCCGGCGAGGTGGACATGAAGCTGGTGTCCTGGTGGAATGACTTCCAGCGCGCCGACGAGGAAGAACGCGAGCAGCTGTTGGACATCGCCAAAGCCAGCGGCGAGCCGGACCCGGCCAAGAAACGCCGCCGCCGCCGCCCCGCCAATCGTCGCAAAGCCGCGGACGAGCCGGGCGGAGAGGCCTAAGTGGCGCAGGCCTTCATCGCGCTGGGTAGCAATCTCGAGCAGCCGGCGGCGCAGATCCGCGCCGCGCTGGCCGCGATCGCCGCCTTGCCCGACACCGCGCTGACCCGGCAGTCCGCCCTGTACCGCACCGCGCCGGTGGGCTATGCCGATCAGCCGGACTTCATCAATGCCGTGGCGGAAGTGGACACCGCGCTGGCGCCGCGCGAATTATTGCGCCGGCTGCTGGCGATAGAGGCCGAGTTCGGCCGGGTGCGCACCTTCCGCAACGCGCCGCGGGTGCTGGATCTGGATCTGCTGTATTACAGCGGCGTCGCCCTGAGCGACCAAGACCTGACCCTGCCGCATCCGCGCATGCATCTGCGCGGCTTCGTCATGATCCCGCTGGCGGAGATCGCTCCCGATCTGGCGCTGCCGGCGCTGGGCACGGCCGGCGAACTGGCCGCAGGGCTGGCCGATCAGGGCGTGGAGCGCCTCAAAACAACTAGCTAATAAGGAAGCGAGCGATGAGTCAATTGCGTTATGTCGTGGTCGAAGGGCCGATCGGCGCGGGCAAATCCTCTCTGGCGCGCCGACTGTCGGAATACTGGGGCGTGCGCCTGCTGGCGGAAGATCCCGCCGCCAACCCCTTCCTGCCGCGCTTCTACCGCAACTTGCCGGCCCACGGCCTGTCCACCCAGCTGTCCTTCATGCTGCAACGCGCCGAGATGGCCAAGAGCATGCTGGACGGCGAACTGCTGGCCAGCCCGTTGGTGTCGGACTTCCTGTTCGAAAAAGACGCGCTGTTCGCCAAGATCAATCTGGACGAGGCCGAGCTGGCGCTGTACAAGCGCCTGGCGGGGCTGGCGATGCCCGAGCACCCGGTGCCGGATCTGGTGATTTATCTGCAGGCTTCCGAAGAGAACCTGCTGAGCCGGGTGGCCGCGCGGGCGGCGGAGTACGAAGTCAATTTCCCGGAAGGCTATCTGAAGCGCGTGCATCAGGCCTATAGCGAGTTTTTCCATCAGTACGAGGCCGCGCCGTTGCTGATCGTCAATACCGATCATCTGAATCTAGTCGACGGCGACGAGGACTTCGAACTGCTGATCCGCTGCATCAGCGAGGCGCGAGGCCAGCGCAACTATTTCAACAAGAGCGTCTGAGCCGCCGAGCGCTCAGAGCCGGTTTGCGATGATGCGAGCCAGGACGGGTGACGGCCTTGCGGCCGAGACGGCGGAAGGGCCCAGCCCCGTCCGCGCGTTTCGACGCCGCGCTCGCCGCGCGACCTTCCTGAGGCGCAGCAGATCGTAAGCGGGTTCTAGGCGTCCCGCCGGTCGATACGGACGACTGAAACGAGGAAGAACGGGCATGAAAATTACCGTCAACACCCTGCAGAAAATGGCGCAGGAAGGGCAGAAGATCGCCATGCTGACCTGTTACGACGCCAGCTTCGCCGCCTTGCTGGAACAGGCCGGCGTGGAAATTCTGCTGGTGGGGGATTCGTTGGGCATGGTGGTGCAGGGCATAGACTCCACGCTGCCGGTGGCCGAGGAGGAAATGCTCTATCACGTGCGTTGCGTGGCGCGGGGCGCCAAGCAGGCGATGGTGCTGGGCGACATGACGTTCGGCGCCTATCAGGAAAGTCCGCAGCAGGCGTTCGCCCACGCCGCCCGCATCATCCAGGCCGGCGCGCACATGGTGAAGCTGGAGGGCGGCGCCTATATGGCCGACACCACCCGCTTCCTGGTGGAGCGCGGCGTGCCGGTGTGCGCCCACATCGGCCTGACGCCGCAGTTCGTCAACACCTTCGGCGGCTATCGGGTGCAGGGCAAGAGCGAGGAAGACGCGCGCCGCATCGTCAACGACGCCAAGGCGCACGCCGAGGCCGGCGCCAGCCTGGTGCTGATGGAGTGCGTGCCGGCCGAGCTGGCGCGCGAGATCACCGAGTCGATTTCCGTGCCCACCATAGGCATAGGCGCCGGCGTCGACGTGTCCGGCCAGGTGCTGGTGCTGCACGACATGCTGGGCGTGTATCCGGGCAAGAAGGCGCGCTTCGTCAAGGACTTCATGAACCAGGCGGGCAGCATCCAGGGCGCGGTGCAGGCCTATGTGCAGGCGGTGAAGGACAAGTCCTTCCCGGCGGCGGAACATACTTTCTGATCGGCCCGGTCCAGGACATCAAGCAATGGAAATCATTCGTACCGTGGCGCAGATGCGCGCCTGGCGTCGCCAGGCGGGCAAGCTCGCCTTCGTGCCCACCATGGGCAATCTGCATGCCGGCCATCTGGCCCTGGTCAAGGCGGCGCGCGAGCGCGCCGACAAAGTGGTGGTCAGCATCTTCGTCAATCGGCTGCAGTTCGGCCAGGGCGAAGACTTCGGCGCCTATCCGCGCACCTTCGACGCCGATTGCGACAAGCTGCGCGCCGCCGGCGTGGACGCCTTGTTCTTCCCCGAGGAACAGGAGCTGTATCCGCGCGTGCGCCAGGACTTCAACGTGGAGCCGCCGAATATCCAGAACGAGCTGTGCGGCGCCTTCCGTCCCGGCCACTTCCGCGGCGTCGCCACCGTGGTGACCAAGTTGTTCAACATCGTGCAGCCGGACCTGGCCTGTTTCGGCAAGAAGGATTTCCAGCAGCTGCACGTGATCCGCGCGATGGTGGAGGATTTGAACTCGCCGATCGAGATTGTGCCGGTGGACACCGGCCGCGCCGACGACGGCCTGGCGCTGTCCTCGCGCAACGGCTATCTGAGCGCGGAAGAGCGCGCCGAGGCGCCGCGCCTGTATCGCAATCTGACGCAGGTGCGGCAGCGGCTGCAGGACGGCGACAATGACTACGCGGCGCTGGAGCAGGGCGCGCGCGACGATCTGGCCCAAGCCGGCTGGACCGTGGATTACGTGGAAATTCGCCAGGCCGACACCCTGGCGGTAGCGCACGCCGGCGAAAAACGCCTGGTGGTGCTGGCGGCCGCCCGACTGGGGCGCACCCGCCTGATCGACAACATCGAAGTGTTCCGCTGATCAGCGGACGAAGGATGCAATCATGCAGCGCAATATGCTCAAATCCAAGCTCCACCGGGTCACCACCACGCACAGCGAGTTGCACTATATCGGCTCCTGCGCCATCGACGAGAACCTGCTGGAAGCGGCCGATATTCTGGAATACGAAGAAGTGCAGATCTGGAATGTCACCAACGGCGAGCGCTTCGCCACTTACGCGATCAAGGCCGAGCGCGGCTCCGGCACCATCTCGGTCAACGGCTCCGCCGCGCGCCGCGCCGCGCCGGGGGATTTGCTGATCATCGCGTCTTTCGCTCAGTACGAGGCCGCCGAGCTGAAGGATCACCAGCCCAAGCTGGTGTTCGTGGACGCCGGCAACCAGATGACCGAGGTCAAGGGCGCGACCCCGACGCAGGCGGCCTGATCCGCTTCCGGTTTCGCCAGCCAGCGGCCGCCTTAGGGCGGCCGTTGTTTTTTTGTTGCAGCACAGCATCCATTCCGGGGCCGGAGCCGGTTTATTTCGGCTTGGCGCTTGGCGCTGGCGCAGGCGGTGAATCATATTTAAAAAGCGGCGTTGTCTGGCTGCCGGCTTGAGCCGGCCCGGCAACCGCTTCCTGATCCATCGTCAATCCAGCAGCGAGGGAGGCATCATGAGCGCAGGCCAGAATCTGACCGGGGGCTGCTTATGCGGCGCAGTGCGTTACCGTTTGCGCGCCGAGCCTTACGATGTGGTGCATTGCCATTGCAAAAGCTGTCGTCGCGCCAGCGGCGCGGCCTTCGTCACCTGGTTCACCGTACGCGTGGCCGATCTGGACTGGCGCGGGGAAAAGCCGGTGCTGTATCACTCCTCGGCCGCGGTCAGCCGCGGTTTCTGCCCGCATTGCGGCTCCACCCTGACGTATCGCCATGAGTCGGACCCGGAGGAGCTCGACATCACCGTGTCCTCGCTGGACCACCCGGAGCGGGTGGCGCCGGCTGGCCATATCTGGTGGGAGCAGCACCTGCCCTGGGGCAGCCCCGCCGCGCAACAGGAACTGCCCGTCTATCAACGCAGCGAGGCCTGAGGCGCGATCACTTGGTTTGATGCAGCGCGCCGGGGGAGACCACCACGCCGTCTTCGTCGGCGTACAGCCAGTGGCCGGGGCTGAAACGCGTCTGGCCGAACTCCACGCTCAGATTGCGCTGGCCTTCGCCGCGCTTCACCGATTTGCGCGGGTGGGTGCCCAGCGCGCGTATGCCCAGCGCCAGCTTGTTCAGGGCGGCGGAGTCGCGGATGCAGCCGTTGATCACCACGCCGGCCCAGCCGTTGGCCACCGCCAGCACGCCCAATTGGTCGCCCAGCAGCGCGCAGCGCAGCGAGCCGCCGCCGTCCACCACCAAGACCTTGCCGGCGCCGTGCTGACTCAGCGCCTCCCGCACCAGGCTATTGTCCTCGAACAGCTTCAGGGTTTCGATGCGGCCGAAAAATCGGGCCTGGCCGCCGTAGCGTTGCAGCGAGGGCGTCAATACCTGCAATTGTTCGTCGAACTGATCGCATAGATCGGCGGTGTGAAAGTCCATGGCGGCTCTCCTGTGGCGGACGCGAAAGCTCAATCCTAACAGCGCGGGCGGTATGCCATCAAAATGAAAAAGCCGCCTGACGGCGGCTTTGGGCAATGCGGGTCGAGACGACGCTTATTCCAGCCGCAAGGGCACGAACAACACGGCCTCGTTGCGGCGCACCAACAAGGCGATATGGCCCTTGGCGCTGGCCAGCGCTTTTTCGAAGTTGGCGATGGTGGAGACTTCCACCTGGTTCAAGCCCAGGATCACGTCGCCGGCCTGCAGGCCGGAACGAGCGGCCGGACCTTGCGCCTTCTGGATCAGCAGGCCGCCGCGCACGCCCAGCTCCGAGCGCTGGTTCGGCGTCAGCTCGCTGAGCGTCAGACCCAGTTTGCCGAACTGGAAGCCTTGCGGCGAGCTTTCTTCCTGAGACTGCTGCGCGCTCGGCGCTTCCTGCGCCAGTTCCGCCAGCGTGGCTTCCAGATCCTTTTCCACGCCCTTGCGCCACACCGTCAGCTTGATCTTGGTGCCCGGCTGCAGCGAGCCGACCAGCACCGGCAGATCTTTGGAGCTTTCTATGGACTTGCCGTCCAGTTTCAGGATGATGTCGCCGGCCTGCAGGCCGGCGCGAGCGGCCGGTCCCTTGGGATCGACGCGCACCACCAGCGCGCCGCTGGGGCGCTGCAGACCGAAGGACTGCGCCAGCTCCTGAGTCACTTCCTGGATATTGATGCCCAGCTGGCCGCGGCTGACCTTGCCCTTGGCCTTGAGCTGGTCGACCACGCTCATCGCCAAATCGATGGGGATGGCGAAGGAGATGCCCATGAAGCCGCCGGAACGGCTGTAGATCTGCGAGTTGATGCCCACCACTTCGCCGCGCAGATTGAACAGCGGACCGCCGGAGTTGCCGGGGTTGATCGCCACGTCGGTCTGGATGAAGGGGACGAAGTTTTCGTCCGGCAGGCTGCGGCCCTTGGCCGAGACGATGCCGGCGGTGACGGTGTTGTCGAAGCCGAAGGGCGCGCCGATGGCGGCCACCCATTCGCCGACTTTCAAGTCCGCGGGGCTGCCGATCTTGACCACCGGCAGATCCGCTGCCGCCACTTTCAGCAGCGCCACGTCGGTGCGCTTGTCCACGCCGACCAGCTTGGCGCGCAGTTCGCGTTTGTCGGTCAGCATCACCTTGACCTGCTGGCTGTCCGCCACCACATGGGCGTTGGTCAGGATGTAGCCGTCGGCGCTGATGATGAAGCCGGAGCCGAAGGAGACGCTTTCTTCCTGCGGCTGTTCGCGCTGAGGCGGATGATTGGGGATGAAGCGGCGGAAGAAGTCGTACAGCGGATCGTCTTCCGGCACCGGAATCGGCAGGTTGCTGGGTTGGGAGGCCCCGCTGTCTTCGCGGCTGGCCTGGATATTCACCACCGCCGGTCCGTCGCGGCTGACCAATTGAGTGAAGTCCGGCAGCAACATGGCGACGCGGCCATCCTGTTGCGCGGGAATGGCGACCGGCGCGGGCTGGGAGTTGCCTTTGAAGAAGCGCTCGACCTTGTCGCAGCCGGACAGCAACGAGGCTGCGAGCAAGGCGCCAACCAGGGTGCGCAGATACGTTGTCACAGGCTATCCTTTTAGGTTGATGTCTATGCGGAAAATAAGGGCGGAACCGGAGTTTTTCCAGTATTTGATTCAGTTGTCTTTAATCATAACGGTTTTTGCCGGATATTCGCAGAGGTCGGCAATGACGCAGCGCTCGCATTCCGGTTTTCTGGCTTTGCAGACATAGCGTCCGAGCAGGATCAGCCAGTGATGCGCATCGACTTTGAATTCGTCGGGGATGTATTTTACCAGTTTATCCTCGACTTCTCGCACGTCTTTGCCGGGCGCGATCCGGGTACGGTTGGACACCCGGAAAATATGGGTGTCCACCGCGATGGTGGGCTGGCCGAAGGCGGTGTTCAGCACCACATTCGCCGTTTTGCGGCCGACGCCGGGCAGCGCCTCCAGCGCCTCGCGGGTTTGCGGCACCTCGCCGCCGTGCTTTTCCAGCAGCAGGTGACAGGTGGCGATCACGTTCCTGGCCTTGGTCTTGTACAAGCCTATGGTCTTGATGAAGTTGGCCAGCGATTCCTCGCCCAGCGCCAGCATGGCCGCCGGCGTATTGGCCACCGGATAGAGCCGGCGCGTGGCCTTGTTGACGCCGACGTCGGTGGCCTGAGCCGACAGCAGCACCGAGATCAGCAGTTCGAACGGGCTGCTGTATTCCAGCTCGGTGGTGGGATGCGGATTGGCGTCGCGCAGGCGGGTGAAGATTTCTTTGCGTTTGACGGCGTTCACGGCTTGTCCTTGTCTGCTTGTTCGCGGGCGGCGCGCATGGCGGCGGCGCGCTCCATCGCCTTGCGGATCAATTCGTTCTTGTCGGCCGCCGGCGCAGGCGCGGCGGAAACGGTCGGCGCGGCGGCGGGGGAGGCCGGCGCCGCGTTCACCGCCGCGCGCTCGGCCAGGCGTCTGGCCTTGTCCGCCTGATCGCGCGCCTTGCGCGCCTGCCGCCGTTCATAACGGACGCGGGCCTGGGCGGCGCGGGCCATGAGTCGCTCGCGCTCGCCGTCGGCCGGGTCGGCCACCGGCTCCAGGTCGATGCAGTCCACCGGACAGGGCGCCAGGCACAGTTCGCAGCCGGTGCATTCGGCGGCGATGACGGTGTGCATCTGCTTGGCGGCGCCGACGATGGCGTCCACCGGACAGGCCTGGATGCACAGGGTACAGCCGATGCAACTGTCTTCGCGTATCACGGCCAGCGCGCGCGGCTTGGGCTGCGGGCCGTCGGCGGCGAAGGGAATGATGTCCCGGCCCAGCAGTTCCGCCAGCGCCCGGATGCCGTCGTCGCCGCCCGGCGGGCAGCGGTTGATCGGATCGCGGCCTTCCGCCAGCGCCTCCGCATACGGGCGGCAGCCGGCGTGGCTGCATTGTCCGCACTGGGTCTGGGGCAGTAGGGCGTCTATCCTTTCGACGAGTGTGATCACGGGCATGCTGTGGGATTCCGCTTCAAAAACCGCTAATTATCGACGCTAGGGGCCGCGGCTTCAACTCCCGGCGCGGACTAGGCTTCGGGAGGTCCTTGCCGGCGCGCGCGCTTGAAGCGGGGAATCCGGCGTCGCCGGGGGCGCGGCGCGCGATTTTCGTAAAAAACAAAGCGGCGGGGCTTGGAGCGGCGCGCGGGTGCGCTATGGTGAAAATACTCACTTTTCCGGACCGTCCGCCATGAAAATCGCTCACAAAGCCGGCCTGATTTCCGCGCTGGTGCTGGCCGTGACCTTGTCGACCCTGTCCTGGATGCAATACCTGAGCGTTGCGGACAGCATACGCGCGGGCAAAGAGCAGGAAGTGACCCAGACCAGCCAGGTGCTGGCCGAGCAGATCGCCAATTGGCTGAACGGCAAGCTGGCTCAGATCCAGCTGATGTCGGAGACCATAGACGCCGGTTTCAGCAACGAGCGCATTTTGGAGGTTTTCCAGCGGCCCATGCTCAAGAACGAGTTCAAGCTGGTGTTCGGCGGCTTGGACAGCGACGGCAAGAGAATCTCCAACGATCCGTCCTGGAATCCCCCGCCCACCTGGGACGCCCGCAAGCGGCCATGGTATCCGGTGGCCAAGGCGGCCGCTGGCGTCGGCCTGACCGATCCCTATCCCGACGCCGCGTCCGGCGAGATCCTGATTTCGGCGGTGGCCAAGCTGACCGACAAGGGCGCGTTCAAAGGTGCTTTCGGCGGCGACCTCAGCCTGAAGTCGGTTTCGGACGCGCTGAACACCGCCACCTTCAACGGCGCGGGCTACGCCTTCCTGCTGTCCGCCGACGGCAAAATCATCAGCCACCCGGACGCCAAGCTGAACGGCAAGAGCGTTGCGGAGTTGTTCGGCGGCAAAGCGCCGGCCCTGGACGGCAAGGTGCAGGAGGTGGAGGTCAACGAGCAGCGCCTGATGGTGGCGTTTCAGCCGCTGTCGCATCTGCAGCCGGCCAAGTGGCTGGTGGGCGTGGTGCTGGACGAGGGCAAGGTGATGGCCGAGGCCAAGCAGATAGGCTGGCGCGGCTTTTGGGGCGCGGTGATAGGCGTGCTGCTGAGCATGGTCATCCTCAGCACCCTGATGCAGCAGATCCTGCGGCGCCCCTTGCAGCAGCTCAAGCAGTCGCTGACCGAGCTCAACAGCGGCAACGGCGATCTGACGCGGCGCATAGACGAAAGCTCCCGCGACGAATTCGGGGAGGTGGCGAAGGAGTTGAACCGCTTCATCGCTTATCTGCAGCGGCTGATCGGCGATATCCGCCAGATTTCCACGCGCGTCCACCACGGCGCCGAGCAAAGCGCGGAAGAGGCGCAACAGAGCAGCGGCGAGGCCAGCCGTCTGCAAAGAGAGCTGGAGCAACTGGTGGCGTCCATCGGCCAGATGGCGGAGGCGTCCGGCGAAATGACGTCCAACGCCGGCGCGGTGGCCGAGGCCGCGCGGCAGGCGCACGAGGAGACCGGCAGCCGGATGGCGCTGGTGACGCAGTCCAGTCAGGCGATACGGCGTTTGGCCGACACCCTGGAGCAGACCTCGCTGTCCATGAACGAACTGGCCGAATTCAGCAAGAACATCGAATCCATCGTCAGAGTGATCACCGGCGTGGCCGAGCAGACCAATCTGCTGGCGCTGAACGCCGCGATCGAAGCGGCGCGGGCGGGGGAAATGGGACGCGGCTTCGCCGTGGTGGCGGACGAGGTGCGCAAGCTGGCTTCGCAAACCCAGGAGGCGACGCAGGAAATCCGCAGCATGATTGAGCAACTGCAGCGCGGCGTGAACGAGGCCCGGGACAAGATGGACGAAAGCCGCGATTGCGCCAGCAACACGGTGAAGGACGCCGAGCAGATCAGCGAGATGCTGACGCGCATCCGGGACGTGATCTCCGACATCAACGCCAAGAACAGCGACATCGCCGGCGCGGTGAGCCGCCAAAGCCAGATGACGCGGGACATCAACGACAGCGCGGGCAGCATTCAGCACATCGGCCAGCGCGTCAGCGACGCGGCGCAAGTGCAGTTGCGGCATTGCCAGGGCACCGCCGCCGACGTGGCCGAACAGGACGAGATGATCGCGCGCTTCCGGCTGGAGTAGCGCTGGGACGGATAGGCGGGAGGCATGAAAAAGCCGGAGCCGCATGGCGGCCCCGGCGCGGCGAAGCCGGCGTTTATAGCGGCTGTTGCAGCTGTTGCAGGATTTGCGGGTTTTCCAGCGTGGACACGTCTTGGGTGATTTCCTCGCCCTTGGCGATGGAACGCAGCAGGCGGCGCATGATCTTGCCGGAGCGGGTCTTGGGCAGGTTCTCGCCGAAACGGATATCGTCCGGCTGGGCGATCTTGCCGATTTCGTGCGCCACCCAGTTTTTCAGTTCGGCCGCCACTTTCTTGGCTTCCTCGCCCTGAGGGCGAGCGCCCTTGAGCACCACGAAGGCCACCACCGCCTCGCCCTTGACCTCGTGCGGCTTGCCGACCACGGCGGCCTCCGCCACCAGCGGATTGGCCACCAGCGCGGATTCTATCTCCATGGTGCCCAGGCGGTGGCCGGACACGTTCAGCACGTCGTCGATGCGGCCCATGATCCAGAAATAGCCGTTCTCGTCGCGGTTGGCGGAGTCGCCTGCCAGATAGTATTGGCCGTTGAACTCTTCCGGGAAATAGGTTTTCTTGAAGCGTTCCGGATCGTTCCAGATGGTGCGCACCAGGCTGGGGAAGGGCTTCTTGATCACCAGGAAGCCGCCGCGGCCCGGGTCCACCTGAGCGCCGGACTCATCGACGATGTCGGCCATGATGCCCGGCAGCGGCAGCGTGCACGAGCCGGGTTTGGTGGCCACCGCGCCCGGCAGCGGCGAGATCTGGATGGAGCCGGTCTCGGTCTGCCACCAGGTGTCGACAATCGGGCAGCGGCCGCCGCCCACGGTTTCGTGATACCAGATCCAGGCCTCGGGGTTGATCGGCTCGCCCACGGTGCCGAGCAGGCGCAGGCTGGACAGATCGTGCTGCTTGGGCAGGTCCGCGCCCAGCTTGATCAGCGAGCGGATGGCGGTGGGCGCGGTATAGAAAATGCTGACCTTGTGCTGTTCTATCATGCGCCAGAAGCGGGAGGCGTCCGGATAAGTGGGCACGCCCTCGAAGATGACCTGGGTGGCGCCGTTGGCCAGCGGGCCGTAGCAGATATAGCTGTGGCCTGTGATCCAGCCCACGTCGGCGGTGCACCAGAACACGTCGTTGGGCTTGTAGTCGAACACCCAGCGGAAGCTGTTGGCCGCGCCCAGCAGATAGCCGGCGCTGCTGTGCTGGATGCCCTTGGGTTTGCCGGTGGAGCCGGAGGTGTAGAGGATGAACAGCGGATCCTCGGCGTTCATCCACTCCGGTTCGCATTGTTCCGGCTGGCCGCTGACCAATTGATGCCACCACACGTCGCGGCCCTCGCTCCAGGCCACCTCGTTCTGGGTGCGCTGGTAGGCGACCACGTGTTTGACGCTGTCGCAGCCGTCCATCGCCAGCGCTTCGTCCACCGTGGCCTTCAGCGGCACGCTCTTGCCGCCGCGCAGGCCTTCGTTGGCGGTGATCACCAGCTTGGCGCCGGCGTCCTGGACTCGGTCGCGCACCGCGCCGGCGGAAAAGCCGCCGAACACCACGGAGTGGATGGCGCCGATGCGGGCGCAGGCCTGCATCGCCACGACGGCCTCGATCACCATCGGCATGTAAATCACCACGCGGTCGCCCTTGCTCACGCCCAGGCTCTTCAGGCCGTTGGCGAACTGGCAGACGCGGCGGTGCAGCTCGGCGTAAGTGACGCGGGTGACCGCGCCGTCGTCGGCTTCGAAAATCAGCGCGATGCGGTTGGCGTTGACCGCCAGGTGGCGGTCCAGGCAGTTGTAGGAAACATTGAGCACGCCGTCGTCGAACCACTTGAAGAACGGCGCCTGGCTATCGTCCAGCACGCGGGTGAACGGTTTTTTCCAGGAGATCTGATCGCGCGCCAGATCGCCCCAGAACGACAGGTAATCGGCGTCCGCCTGCTCGCACAGCGTGTGGTACGCCTCGATGCCGGAGATCGTCGCCTTTTGGCGGAAATCGTCGGAAGGCGGAAAGCTGCGGGTTTCCTTGAGGACGGATTCTAGCGTGGACATAAACTTCTCCTGGATTAACGGTGTAGCGATGCCGCCGCTCCGGAACCGCTGGAGCGGCGCGGTGGGTTGTAAAGGCAGGCCGACATCCTCGGCCCGGCCTTATGTCATTGTCAATGTTTGGAGGCGCCGGACGCGCCGATGCCGGTCATCGCGCGCACGAACTGGGCTTCGAACTTGGCTTTTTCCTCGTCGGCCTGGCGGGACTTGTCCAGCACCGAGATCAGCCAGGTGGAAACGAAGGCCAGAGTCATCGAGAAGATGGCCGGGTTCTTGTACGGGAACACCGCGTGCTCGTGCTTGAGCACCTCCACCCAGACCGTCGGGCCCAGCACGATCAGCACCACCGCCGACAACAGGCCGATGAAGCCGCCGATCACCGCGCCGCGCGTGGTCAGCCCCTTCCAGAACATGGAGAGGAACAGCACCGGGAAGTTGGCCGAGGCGGCGATGGAGAAGGCCAGGCCCACCATGAAGGCGATGTTCTGTTTTTCGAACACCAGGCCCAGCACGATGGCCACCACGCCCAACACCACGGTGGTGATCTTGGACACGCGGATCTCGTCGGCCTCGTTGGCCTTGCCCTTCTTGATCACGCTGGCGTACAGATCGTGCGACACCGCCGACGCGCCGGACAGCGCCAGGCCGGCCACCACCGCCAGGATGGTGGCGAAGGCCACCGCGGAGATGAAGCCCAGGAACATGTCGCCGCCCACGGCCTCGGCCAGGTGCACCGCCGCCATATTGTTGCCGCCGATCAGCTGGGTGACGGATTTGCCGTTCTTGACCACGGTTTCCATCATGCCCGGCTGGTTTAGCACCAGCATGATGGCGCCGAAGCCGATGATGAAGGTGAGGATGTAGAAATAGCCGATGAAGCCGGTGGCGAAGAACACCGATTTGCGCGCTTCCTTGGCGTCGGACACGGTGAAGAAGCGCATCAGGATGTGCGGCAGGCCGGCGGTGCCGAACATCAGCGCCAGGCCCAGGGAAATGGAGTCGATCGGATCGGCCTTGCCCGGCGCCATGATGGCGACGCCCTTGCTATGCGCGGCCACCGCTTTTTCAAACATGACTTCCGGGCTGAAACCCACGGTGGCCAGCACCATGATGGCCATGAAGGTGGCGCCGGAGAGCAGCAGCACCGCCTTGATGATTTGCACCCAGGTGGTGGCCAGCATGCCGCCGAACAGCACGTAGCACACCATCAGCACGCCCACCATCAACACCGCCGAGCTATAGCTCATGCCGAACAAGAGCTGGATCAGCTTGCCGGCGCCCACCATCTGCGCAATCAGGTAGATGGCGACCACCACCAGGGTGGAGGTGGCGGCGAAGCTGCGCACCGGCGTCTGTTGCAAGCGGTAGGAGGCGACGTCGGCGAAAGTGTATTTGCCCAGATTGCGCAGGCGTTCCGCCACCAGGAACAGGATGACGGGCCAGCCCACCAGGAAGCCCATCGAATAGATCAGGCCGTCGTAGCCTTTTTCGAACACCATCGCGGAAATGCCGAGGAAGGACGCGGCGGACATATAGTCGCCGGCGATGGCGAGACCATTCTGGAAACCGGTGATGCCGCCGCCGGCCGCGTAAAAGTCGCTGGCGGACTTGGTGCGGCGCGCGGCCCAATACGTGACGCCCAGAGTGAAGGCCACGAAGAGCAGGAACATGATGATGGCGTGCCAGTTGGTGGCCTGTTGCTTGACATCGCCCTCAATGGCCCCGGCCGCCATGGCCAAGGAGGGCAGCAGAAGGCCGGAGACGCAGGCCAGTTGCAAGACGCGTTGCTTCATTGTTTGGACTCCTCGACGATTTGCTGGTTGAGCAGATCGAACTCGGTGTTGGCGCGGCGCACATAGATGCCGGTCAGCGCGAAGGCCGAGACGATGATCAGCACGCCGATGGGAATGCCCACCGTCATGGTGGCGCCCGCGCTGACGGGATGGCCCAGCGTGGCCGGCGAGAACGCCAGCACCAGGATGAAACCGTAGTAGATGACCAGCATGACTAGGGTGAGCTGCCAACCCAGGCTGGTTTTCTTGTGCACCAGTTCCTTGAATTTGGGGTTGGACTGCACTTTCTTGAGTATGTCCTCGTTCATTGCATCCTCCTTTGTGGTCGCGACTTGGGTTGTCGCTGCTGAAAACATAAGGGAGGTGACGGAGGCGAATCTAATCGCTTTTTTTGATGCGGAAAATTATTCAGGCCGATGATGCAGTGCAAAAAACAAATAAAATCAATAACTTGAATTAGAATTTTTGCTCTTAATTCGGCGGCGAAATAGGGCTGATCGAACCAAAAAATCCAGGCCCGGACCGGGCGTCGCCGCCGCGTCGCGCCTTGCCGCAAATGCTTGGCGGGGCCGGCGGCGGGGCATAAAGCGCTTGTTATTTAGCCGGCATTGCGCCGAAAATGGCTCGCACAAGAGAAAACCATCATCGGCCGGGCTTAGCTCAGGCCGCCGCATCCGTCGCAGACCCGCCATCATGCCGCCCATGCCTGCCGCGTACGGCGATCCGGCCCGCCGCCAAGCATCCAAGTCAGGGGAGAACATGGAAATCTATCAGTTGCGCACCTTTGTCACCGTCGCCCAGCAAGGGCACCTGACACAGGCCGCCGAATTGCTGCACCTGTCGCAGCCGGCGGTCACCGCGCAAATCAAGGCCCTGGAAGAAGAAGTGGGCATGCAATTGTTCGAGCGCAGCGCGGGCGGGGTGTCGCTGACCCGGACCGGCCAGGAATTGCTGCCGCAGGCGCAGGCGATACTGGGCGCGGCCAGCGGCATCATCAACCACGCGCGGCAATTGAAGGGCCAGCTGTCAGGCAAGGCGCGGATAGGCGTCACCCTGACGCCGGACACCTTGAAGATCGGACCCTGGGTGGCGGGCCTGGTGGAGCGTTATCCCTTGCTGGACATCCAATTGCGCCACGGCGTCACCGTGGACGTGCTGAACCTGGTGCGCAAGAAAGAACTGGACGCCGGCTTCTATCTGGGCAAAAACCCCTATGTGAACGTCTCCACCGTCAAGCTGGCGGAATTGCCGTTCCGCATCGTCCTGCCCGTCGGCTGGGCGTCGCGTTTGGCCGGCGGCGGCTTGAGGGAATTGGGCAAATTGCCGTGGATAGGCATTTCGCAGTTTTCCAGTCTTTCCAAAATCACCGCGGAGTTGTGGCGAGAACTCAACATTTCGCCTAAGAAGGTAGCGGAGTGCGATCATCTCGACGCCATCCTTGAATTGGTGGCCTCCGGGGTGGGGGTGGCGCTGGCGCGGGAAGAGGCGGCGCAGGCCTGGCAAGACGCCGGCAGGTTGACAGTGCTGCCGGATGTGCGCAAATTGGCCGAGTTGCAATTCGTCTACCCGGCGGACCGGGCGGGCGATCCCGTGTTGGAAACCTTGTTGCAAGAATTGCTGCAGGTGTGGCGTTTGCCCGCCGTTGCGGCTTAGAACCTGCTTGTGATCCGCTGCGCGTCTTCAGGGCCGCGGCGCCTTCCTTGCAAGCAGGCGCTTAGGGCGGCTGCCGCGAGATGAGGCGGCCCGCCGGGTTTGATCGAGGAGTGGCAATGACCCGTAGTTGGTTGATCGGCGCGATGGAGAGTTACCGCAGCGCAGTGGAGCGCGGCCAGCAGCGCATGCTGGACGCCCAGCACGAGGCCTGTATCGTCTGGTGGTCGGCTTTTGCGCCGGCGTATCCGATGTCCCAGGGCGATTTGGAGCGCAGGCTGGACGATACCCTGTTGGTGGGCGCCAATCTGGTGCAGGCGCAAGCGGATACTCAGCGCGATTGGATGTTGCTGACCGAGCGTTGGCTGTCCGAGATGAACCGCGACGTGCAGGCCAGGCTGGACGCCGCCAGCGACGACGCGCCCTCGCTGCACCCGCTGTGTCGCGCCTGGCAGGTGGGCAGCCTGTCCGGCACCGCCTTGTCCAAGGTTTCCCGCCAAGTGGGGCATTTCGCCGCCACCAGCCTGTCGTCCACGCCCTTGCGCGCCGCTTGCGACGCCAGGCGGGTGTGGAAGCGACAACGCTCCTGATTCTCTTTCCCATAACACTAGCGCACGCCATGCCTCGATATCCATCGAGGCATTTTGTTTTTATATCGAGTGGGGCGCTGTCTGATTTGAAGTCGGGACTGCATGGAGTGCGTGGCCTGGCTGTATTTGGTTTGATTTTTAATATTAATTAGAGTTTTATTTAAGAATTTAATTTTTTAATTCATAGGGCGTTTTGTTGGTTTATTGCTTTGTTTTTCAGTTGAAAATTTAGAGCGGGTTTTCAGGTATATTCAAGCGGTATCAGTGGTGGAACCTGTTCAAAGCTTTGCGAAGCGCGGCAGACCTTGAAACGCTTCGCGAAATTGGACAGCGCCGATTTTCAAGGAGCGGGCGATGGCGGCGGAAATGCGCGGCGTATTTAAAACATACCGGATGGACCAAGTGGAAGTGCCGGCTTTGCACAATGTGGAATTGAAAGTGGCCGCCGCCCGATTCACTGTTTTGGCCGGGCCGTCCGGCAGCGGGAAAAGCACGATCTTGCATTTGCTGGGGGGCGTGGACAGTCCCGACCGCGGCGAGGTCGTCGTCGCCGGGCAGAGCATGGCGGCCTTGAGCGACGACGCGCTTAGCGATTTTCGCGCTCGCCACCTGGGCTTTGTGTTTCAAAGCTTCAATTTGCTGCCGGTGCTGTCCGCGCTGGAAAACGTGGAATATCCGCTGCGGCTGCAGGGCGCGCCGGCGGCGCGGCGCAAAGCGCGGGCGCTGGAGATGCTGGCGGCGGTGGGCTTGGCGGACAAGGCGGCGCACCGGCCCGGCCAGTTGTCCGGCGGCCAGCGCCAGCGGGTGGCGATTGCGCGCGCGCTGGTGCACGAGCCGGCGCTGGTGTTGGCCGACGAGCCCACCGCCAATCTGGACAGCGGCACCGGCGCCGCCATCCTGGCGCTGCTCAGGCAGTTGCAGCGCGAGCGCGGCGTGGCGGTGGTGTTCTCCTCGCACGATCCGCTGGTGATCGCGGCGGCGGACGAGCGTTATCGGGTCAGCGACGGTCGGGTCCGCGCGCTGGCCGCCGGGGAGGCGCCGGCATGAATGTTCTGCAACTGGCCTGGCGCAATCTATTGCGCAATCGCCGCTGCACCTGGGCAAGCGCTTTGACCATGGCGGTGGGCATGGCGGGCGTGCTGTTGTTCGGCGGCTATCAGCGCGCGGTCCAGTACGGGCTGGAAACGGCTTTTGTCCGCAAGCTCGGCCATTTGCAGGTGCAGCATCGCGATTATCTGCAATACGGCAGCGGCAACCCGGCCGCTTACGGCATCCGCGACTACCGGCGCATCCAGCGCGAGATCGAGTCGGACCCGGAACTGAAGGACATGTTGGCGGCCGTCACGCCGACCTTGACGCTGGGCGCCATCGCCGGCCATTACGCCAGCGGCACGTCGCGCACGGTGCTGGCGCAAGGCAGCGAGCCCGAAGGCCAGAACCGCTTGCTGCGCTGGGACGCGCGCGGTTTGCGCCAGGCGGCCAAGCCGATGGCCTTGACCGGCAGCGACGCCAACGCCGCGGTGCTGGGCGGCGGCGTCGCCAAGACTCTGGGGCTGTGCCTGTCCGACGGCGACCGGGCTTGCGCGGCGGCGGCGGCGGAAGGCGAGGGGCTGCCGCCGGACCTGGCGGCCTTGACCGGGCCGGCGCGCGCGGCGGACGGCAAGCGGATCGAACTGTTGACGGCCACCGCCGCCGGCGCGCCCAACGTCGCCCGCTTGCGGGTGTTGGGCGTGGAGCGGCAGGGCGCCCGGGAATGGGACGACGTCTATGTGGGCCTGCATCTGTCGCAGGCGCAACGGCTGCTGTACGGCGAGGGAGAGCCGATGGCGACGGCGATCTTGCTGCAGCTGAAGAGCAGCGGGCAGATCGAGGCCGCGCGCCGGCGGCTGCAGCAGCTGTTTCAAGCCGGTTTGAGCGCGCAGCCGCTGGCGGCCCACGATTTCGCCGCGCTGCAGCCGCTGTACGAGCGCATCGTCGACATGTTCGGCGCCATTTTCGGCTTCATGGCGGCGCTGATCGCCAGCGTGACGCTGTTCACCACCGGCAACACCATGAATATGGCGGTGATGGAGCGCACCCGTGAAATCGGCGCGCTGCGCTCCATCGGTCTGAGACGCGGCGGCGTCCAGCGGCTGTTCTTGTGCGAGGGCGCCCTGCTGGGCGTCATCGGCGGTTTGGGCGGCCTGCTGCTGTCGCTGGGCCTGGCCTGGCTGATCAACCGCGCCGGCCTGAGCTGGCTGCCTCCGGGCGTGGTGGATCCCAGCCCCATCCTGATCCGGGTCTGGGGCGAGACGCCGCTGCTGGCTTCGTGCATGGGTGGTTTGATGGCGGTGGCGCTGCTATCGTCGTGGTGGCCGTCGCGCCGGGCGGCGCGCTGGAACATCGTCGACGCCTTGAGGCAGGCCTGAGCCGGCATGGTGGATGAGGGAAGGGAGCGGAAAATGAAGCGCGCGCGCATATTGGGCTTGGTTTTGCTGGGCTGGCCGGGTTTGGCCTGGGCCGCGCCGGACGCGCAGCAGATACTGGCCTGGAGCGACGAGGTGCGCAATCCGGGCAAGTCTTTCAGCCTGAAGGTCGACCTGCTCAGCTATAAGCAAGGCAAGCCTAGCGAAGCCAGCTCGCTGGTGTTGTATTCGCGGGCCGATCCGCGGCGCGGCCAGTTTCGCAGCCTGTTGCGCTTTGTCAGCCCCAGCCGCGACGCGGGCAAGCTGACCTTGAAAAGCGGCAAGGATTTATGGGTGTTCGACCCGGCAAGCCAGGCCAGCGTGCCGATTTCGCCGCAGCAACGGCTGCTGGGTCAGGCGGCCAACGGCGACGTGGTGACGGTGAACTGGACCCTGGACTATCGGGCCACCCTCGCGGCGGAGGAAACGGTGATGGACGGCGACCGCCAGCCGCGCGCCAGCTACAAGCTGCGGCTGAGCGCGAGGCGGCCGGACGTGACTTATCACGCCATCGAGCTGTGGGTGGATCGCGACGGTTACCGCAGCCGCAAGGCGCAGTTCTACGCCGCCAGCGGCGAGTTGCTGAAAACGGCTTATTACCGCGGCTACCGCCAGGCCCTGGGCCGGGACCGCCCCACTGAAACCGTCATCATCGACGGCCTCAATCCGCAGTGGGTAACCGTGATGCGCAAGAGCGGTTTCGCTTGGCGCGAGGTGCCCGAGGCCTGGCTGCAGCGGGATTATCTGCCGCGGTTCCGGGTGGAGTGAGTGGCGGCAGCGGCCCGCTTAAATCCGCAACAAGGCGTCGCTGTCCTCCGCGTCCATGGTGTGCGGCTCGCCCACCAGCAGCGGATCGGCCGCTCGGGCGACGCGCGCGTCCTTGTCCGGGTAGTCCAGCCGGGACAGGAAGTAGCGGATGCAGTTGAGGCGGGCCCGCTTCTTGTCGTCGGATTTCACCACCGTCCACGGCGCGTCGCCGGTATGGGTGTGGAAGAAGGTCGCTTCCTTGGCCGCGGTGTAGTCGTCCCATTTGTCCAGCGACTGTATGTCTATGGGCGACAGTTTCCAGTGCTTCAAGGGATCGTCGCGGCGGGAGATGAAGCGGCGCAGCTGTTCCTCGCGGCTGACCGAGAACCAGAACTTGAACAGACGGATGCCGCTGTTGACCAGCATGCGCTCCAGTTGCGGCGTCTGGCGCATGAACTCCAGATATTCGTGCGGATGGCAAAAGCCCATCACGCGCTCGACGCCGGCGCGGTTGTACCAGGAGCGGTCGAAGAAGACGATCTCGCCGGCGGTGGGCAGGTGTTCGATGTAACGCTGGAAGTACCATTGGCCGCGCTCGCGGTCCGACGGCTTTTCCAGCGCCACCACGCGCGCGCCGCGCGGGTTCAGGTGTTCCATATAGCGTTTGATGGTGCCGCCCTTGCCGGCGGCGTCGCGGCCTTCGAACAGGATCACGATCTTCTGGCCGCTTTCCTTGACCCAGTTCTGCACTTTCAACAGTTCGATCTGCAGAGCCTGCTTCTGCAACTCGTACTCCGGGCGGCGCATCCGCGTGCGGTAGGGGTAGCTGGCCGGCAGTTCGGCGCTGACGCTGTCCTCCGCGCTGCCTTGCGGCGCGGCGGCCACTTGCAAGGCCACCGGCTGCTGACTGACGGTTTCGATGGCTTGCACCGATTCCTGGTGCGCGCGCTCCACATTGTTGCGGCGGTGGCTGGCGGTTCGGCGCGGCGGCTTGACGGCCGGCGGCTGGGCGTCGGCGTCCGCTTCCGCGGGCAGGGGGGCTTGGGGCGGGTTTGTGTTTTGTGTCATGCAAGCTCCTTTGCGAGGGATAAAACCATGCTACTCCCATGGAAAACCGGTGTCGATGCGCGCGCTTTGGCGCGGCCGGAACACCGTTGGAGTCCGCAATGGGCGTTTTGTCACAAGGCAAAGCTTTTCATGCCGATTTCATGCATATTCATGCCATTGTGTTTTGACGGCGGAGCGGACTATGTGGGCGGTTGAGGTGAACGGGGTGTCGAAGAGCTACTGGATGGAGCAGGTGAGGGTGCCGGCGCTGGCCGATGTCAGCCTCAAGATCGCCGCGTCGCGCTTCACCGTGCTGTCCGGCCAGTCCGGCAGCGGCAAGACCACGCTGCTGAATTTGATCGGCGGCATAGACCGCGCCGACGTTGGAGAAATCGAGGTGGCGGGACAGGCGCTGAACCGTTTGAGCGATGACGCGCTCAGCGATTTTCGCGCGCGCCACATTGGCTTCATCTTCCAGAACTTCAATCTGATGCCGGTATTGTCGGCTTTCGAGAACGTCGAATACCCGCTGCAATTGCAAGGCGTGCCGGCGCGGCAGCGGCGCGAGCGGGCGCTGGAGATGCTGGCGGCGGTGGGCTTGGCGGACAAGGCGGCGAACCGGCCCGGCCAGCTGTCCGGCGGGCAGCGCCAGCGGGTGGCGATTGCGCGCGCGCTGGTGCACGAGCCGGCCTTGGTGCTGGCCGACGAACCCACCGCCAATCTGGACAGCCAGACCGGAGCGTCCATCCTGGCCCTGTTGCGCCAATTGCAGCGAGAACGCCGAGTGGCGGTGGTGTTCTCCTCGCATGACCCGCAGGTGATCGCGGCGGCGGACGAGCGTTACCTGGTCAGCGACGGCCGGGTCGGCGTCTTGAACGCGGGGGAGGCCTTGGCGTGAACACCTTGAAACTGGCTTGGCGCAATCTGCTGCGCAACCGTCGCCGCACCTTGGCGACCTTGTCCACCATGATCATAGGCCTGGTGGCGGTGCTGCTCTTCGGCGGCTACAACCGCACGGTGCAATACGGCTTGCAAACCGGCATGGTGCGCGCCGGCGGCCATCTGCAGGTGCAGCACCGGGATTACTTCCTGTACGGCAGCGGCAATCCGGCCGCTTACGGCATCCGCGACTACCGCGCGGCGATGCGGCTGATCGAGAACGATCCGGTGCTGCGGCCCATGCTGACCGTGGTCACGCCCACGCTGAGCCTGGGCGGCATCGCCGGTCATTATTCCGCCGGCGCCTCGCGCACGGTGATTGCGCGCGGCAGCGAGGTGGACGCGCAGAACCGCTTGCGGCGCTGGGACGATTACGGCTTCAACGACAAGCGCAAGCCGGTGGCGCTGACCGGCACCGCGCCGAACGCGGCGGTGATAGGCACCGGGGTGGCGCGGGTGCTGCAACTGTGCGCGGCCTTCCAGCTCAAGGATTGCGCGCCGCCGCCGGCTCCGCCGGGCGGCAAGGATCTGCCGGCCGATCTGGAGGCCTTGGCCGCGTCGGCGCCGCCGGCCAGCGTCCGCGACGATCAGATCGAACTGCTGGCCGCCACCGCCGCCGGCGCGCCCAATGTGGCCCGCTTGCAAGTGGCCAAGGTGGAGAGCCAGGGCATCAAGGAGCTGGACGATATGTATGTCGGCCTGCATCTGCGCCAGGCGCAACAGCTGGTGTACGGCCAGGGCGAGCCGATGGCCACCGCCATCGTGTTGCAGCTGCGGCACACCGCGCAGATTCCGGAGGCCGAGGCGCGTTTGCGTCAGCTGTTCGCCACCAGCTTGCGCGGCCAGCCGCTGGCGGCGCACGACTTCGCCACGCTGCAGCCGCAATACGGCCAGATCACCGGCATGTTCGGCACCATTTTCGGCTTCCTGGCGGTGTTGATCGCCTGCGTGGCGCTGTTCACCATAGGCAACACCATGAATATGGTGGTGCTGGAGCGCACGGTGGAGATCGGCACGCTGCGGGCGATGGGCCTGCGCCGCCGCGGCATCCAGCGGCTGTTCCTGTGCGAAGGCTGGCTGCTGGGCCTGGGCGGCGGGGTGCTGGGCATCGCGCTGGCGCTGTTGCTGGCCTGGCTGATCAATCACGCCGGGCTGACCTGGCTGCCGCCGGGGCAGGTGGACCCCAGCCCCATCCTGGTGCGGGTATGGGGGGAGTGGCGGATGATGGCGGTGACCGCCGGCGGTTTGATGGCGATGGCGCTGCTGTCGTCGTGGTGGCCGGCGCGGCGGGCGGCGGCGGCCAATATCGTGGAGGCTTTGCGTCATGCGTGAAACGTTTGGAATCTCTACCGGCATGAAGACGACACGCTGGGCCGCGTTGAGCGTTGCCCTGTGGGCGGCGTCGGCGCTGGCGGCGCCGGACGCGCAGACCATCCTGGCCAATAGCGACGCGGTGCGTAATCCGGAACGCTCTTTCGGGCTGGTGGTGTCCTTGGTCAGCTATAAGGACGGCAAGCAGAACGAGGCCAGCGCGCTGGCGGTGTATTCGCGCGCCGATCAGAAAAGCGGCCAGTTCCGCAGCCTGCTGCGTTTCATCAATCCCAAGCGGGACGCCGGCAAGCTGATGCTCAAGAGCGGCAACGATCTGTGGTTTTTCGATCCGGCGAGCAAGGCCAGCGTGCCGATTTCGCCGCAGCAGCGGCTCTTGGGCCAGGCGGCCAACGGCGACGTGGTCACCGTCAATCTGGCGCTGGACTATCAGGCGGCGCTGGCCGGCGAGGAAACGATACAGGATGGGGACCGCCAGGCGCGACTTTGCTACAAGTTGCGGCTGAGCGCGCGCAATCCCGGCGTCACCTACCACGCCATCGATCTGTGGGTGGACCGCGACGGCTACCGCAGCCGCAAGGCGCAGTTCTACGCCGAAAGCGGCGGTTTGCTGAAGACGGCGTATTACCGCGCTTACCAGCCGGTGCTGGGACGCGAGCGCCCAACCGAGACCGTGATCATAGACGGCCTCAATCCGCGCTGGATCACCGTGCTGCGCAATAGCCAGTTCGCCTGGCGCGAGGTGCCGGAAGCCTGGCTGCAGCGCGATTATCTGCCGCGCTTCCGGGCCGAATGACGATGCGGCGGCTGGCGTTTGGGCTGGCGCTGGTCTGCGCCGCCGCGCGGGGCGCAGACGCGCCGCCGGAGGAGGATGCGCTGCGGCTGGCCGATCAGACCCGGATGGAGGATGACAAGCCGCGGGATCTGAAGCTTCAACTGGAGGCCGCCGCCTTGTCGCCGCGGCCGGGGGAGGACGGCCAGCGGCTGTCCTTCGATCTGCGCTGGGACGGCCGGCTGAGCCCGGCCTGGCGCGGTGTGCTGGCCAACCGGCTGGATTGGCGCTTCGCCGGCTCGCCGCGGCGGGACCACGGCGTCAACACCTTGAAGGAAGCGTATCTGAGCCGCGAGTTCGGCGTCGAGACGATGATGGACCTGGGGCGTATCAATACCCGCTACGGCGTGGCCGTCGGCTACAATCCCACCGATTTTCTCGGCGCGGGCACCGTGCGCTCGGTAGTGTCCGCGGACCCGGACAGCCTGCGGCAAAACCGCTTGGGCAACGCCATGTTGCGCTGGCAGAAACTGTGGGACCGCGGCTCCTTGACCGCGATCTGGTCGCCCAAGCTGGGGTCGGGGCCGAATCCGGACGGCGCCAGCCTGGACTGGGGCGCCAGCAATCCCCGGCAGCGGCTGCTGTTGGCCGGCAGTTATCGCTTTGCGGAGAACCTCAATCCGCAATGGCTGCTGTTGCAGGAGCAAGGCCGTTCGCCTCAGCTGGGCTTCAATCTGTCGCGCGTGCTCGGCAACGCCACCGTGGTCTATCTGGAATGGGCCGGCGGCCGGCAGCGGACCGATTGGAGGCAAAGCCTGGGACGGCCGGATTCGGCCTGGCGCAATCGCCTGTCCGGCGGTTTGAGCTGGACCGGCGCCAACAAGCTGAGCCTGACGCTGGAGGGACAGCAGGACGGGGCGGCGCCGGACCGGGACGAATGGCGCGCGCTGCGCGCGAGGCCCGCGCTCTACGCCGCCTATCGGGCGGGGGTGGGCGCCGGCGGCGGCCTGCCCACCCGGCGCGCCGCCTTGCTGCGCGCGCATTGGCAGGATGCGCTGGTGGACGATCTGGATGTGACCGCGATGCGCAGCTTCGACCTGGTGGACCACAGCGGCATGAACTGGGCGGAGGCCCGCTATCACCTGGGGCCGGCGGATCTGGCCCTGCAGTGGCAACGCTTCGACGGCGCGCCGGACAGCCGTTACGGCGCCAGCCCGGCGCGGCGGGTCTGGCAAGTGCTGTTCGACTATTTCTTCTGAGCGCCTGTTCACGATCCGCCGCGCTGCGGCGAAGCCTTGCAAACCCCTTCGAAATTCCCGTGCCTCGTACGGCTATTCCATTTTCTCCGCCGCAGCGCCCTGTCTCGTCCCGGCTCGCGACCGCGCGGACAGCCCTGAGTCGGCGCGCGCGATGACCGCCGCGTCGCGGGAAGGCATGGCGAGCGGCGGGGAAAGCAACCATAGTGATCTGTGGGCGACGCGATGTCGCTAGGCGTCGATAGGATCCTGACGGAGGGGGACGGGCATGGGCATGAACACGGCGGCCGCTTTGCAAACGTATCTGCGTTCCTGGAATACGGCGGGCTGCCTGCACGGCGTGGCCGCCGTCTCGCTGGCCGACGGCGAACGGGTGGCGGTGGCCGGCGGCATGGCCGATCCCGGCCTGGGCGTGGCCAACGAGAAGGACACCGTGTTTCGCATCGGCTCGCTGAGCAAGAGCTTCACCGCGGCCGCCTTGCTGCAGCAGGTGGCCCAGGGGCGGCTGGAGCTGAGCGACAGCCTGGAGCGCTTCTTCCCCGATTTCCCCAATGCGGCGGGCATCAGCCTGCATCAATTGCTGAATCACAGCGCCGGCACCGCCAATTTCACCAGCGCGGCCGAGTATTGGCCGACGCGGATGCGGCTGGCGCACCGGCCGCAGGAACTGCTGGACTGGGCGCACGCCTTGCCGCCGGCCTGCCCGCCCGGCATCGCCCACGCTTACAGCAATACCGGCTATTTGTTGCTGGCGGCCATTGTGGAGCGGGTCGCGGATCAGGACTTCGCCAGCTATCGGCAGCAATACCTGTTCCGGCCGCTGGGCCTGGAACGCACCTATGTCGACGACGGCCGCGTCATCCTGCCGCAAGCCGCGCGCGGCCTGCATCCGGGAGCGCCGTGGCGCTACGCGGAACCTATGGACATGTCGGTGGCCTGGGGCGTTTACGATCTGGCCTCCAGCGCCGGCGATCTGTGCCGCTGGCTGGAGGCCCTGCAGCGGGGAGAGGCGTTGCCGGCCCGGCTGGCGGCCTTGATGCTGGACGTGGGGGCCTTGGAGTACGCCTACGGGTTTTACGGCGAGGACTGGACGCTGGCCGGCCGCCGGCAGCGGCTGGCCCAGCATTTTGGCGACGTCAACGGCTTCTTCGCCTTCATGAGCGTCTTGCCCGGCGGCGGCGGCGTGGTGGCGCTGACCAACGCCTTCGGCTCGCCGGTGGAGCGTTTGGGCAGGGATTTGGCGCGCATCGCCAGCGGAGAAACGCTGGAAGCGCTGCCGCCGCCGGGACGGCAGCAGCCGGACGAGCAGTTGTTCGTCCCCGGTCGCTATGAGAACGGGGAAGGGGCGTGGCTGGAGTTGTTTTACAACGAGCACGGCTGCTATGCGCGCAGTCCGCGCCGTTACGACCTGCCCATCGCCTACCCGTTGACGGTGACGGCGCAGACGCCGCAACTGGCGCGCGCCGCCGTGCTGCCGGAGACCTTGTTGATAGAGGAAGGGACCTTGCAATGGTGCGACGCGGAGGGGGTGACCAGGCGTCTGCGGCGGCAGTAGGTGGTTTGTCCGGCGGGATGGCGTGGTCTATCGTGAGAACAGACAAAACCAAGCCAGCTTTCGAGTCGAGGCCGAGAATTGACGGACTTTAAACAAGGGGCGCGGGGGTGGCGTTTCCGGGCCTTCCTCGCTGTCTTTCCATGGCGCGCGTGCGGGATGGGGGTTCTGGTGCCCTTGCTGGCCCTGTCCGCGCAATGGCTGTTGTGGGACTGGGTCCGCCCTTACGCCTGGTTCCTGTTTTATCCCGCCGTCTTCCTCTCCGCCATGCTGGGCGGGCTGGCCGGCGGCCTGGTGGCCACCGCCTTGTCGGTGCCGTTGGTCTGGTATCTGTTCATCCCCCCGCAATGGAGCTTCGCCATCGCCCGGCCGGCGGATGCCGCCTCCATTGTCCTGTTCGCGCTGTGCGGCTTGATGTTGAGCCTGTTCAGCCAGCGCCTGATCAGCCGCCGCTCGCGCTGGGCGGAGAGCGAACTGACGCGTCAGCAGGCCTTGTTGCACGCCATCATCGACAACTCCACCGCGGTGATTTTCGTCAAGGACATGGACGGCCGCTATTTATTGGTCAACCAGCGCTATCCCGAGTTGTTCCATATCAGCGCGGAGGCCATGCGCGGCCTGCGCGACGAGGATCTGTTCCCGCCGGAGGTGGTGGCCAGTTTGCGCAGCGCCGACTTGGAGGTGTTGAGCAGCGGGCAGGCGCGCGAATACGAGGAGACGGTGCCGCAGGACGATGGCCCGCACACCTATCTGGTGTACAAGTTTCCCCTGCGCGACGCCAAGGGGCGAGCCTACGCGGTGTGCGGCATCGCCTCCGACATCAGCGCGCGCAAGCGCGCCGAGGCGGAACAGAGGCAGCGGGAGGAGTGGCTGCGGGAAATGAGCGCCATCGCCCGGGTGGGCGGGTGGTGGTTCGATCCCGCCAGCGGGGACGGCGGCTGGACCTCGGAAGTGGCCCGCATTCACGATCTGCCGGCAGACGAGCCGATCAACACCCGCATTGGACTGAGTTTTTTCCACGGCGAAGACAGACAGCGCATCGAGGAGGCCGTGCGCCGGGTGGTGGAGGAAGCCGAACCCTATGATCTGGAGTTGCAACTGCTGAGCGCAAGCGGCCGGCGCAAATGGGTGCGCGTGTCCGGCAGACCGGTGCTGGCGGACGGCAAGGTGGTGTCGGTGCGCGGCGCGATGCAGGATGTGTCCGAGCGCAAGGCCATGGAAAACGCCTTGCTGGAGAGCGAGGAAAGACTGTCGCTGTTCATCGAGCACGCGCCGGCGGCGCTGGCGATGTTCGATCGCGACATGCGTTATCTGGCCGCCAGCCGCCGCTGGCTCGACGATTACCGTTTGGACGGCGAGACGCTCATCGGCCGGTCCCACTATGAGGTGTTTCCGGAGGTCCCCGCCGTCTGGCGGGAGGTGCATCGGCGGGCGCTGGCCGGGGAGGTGATACGCGAGGAGGAGGACCGCTTTCTGCGCCTGGACGGCGCGGCGCAGTGGCTGTGCTGGGAAGTGCGGCCATGGCATGCGCGCGACGGCGCCATCGGCGGCATCGTGATCTTCACCGAGGACATCACCGTCCGCAAATCCATGGAAGAAGAGCGCCACCGGCTGGCGGAAGCGCTGGATCAATCGGCGCAACCGGTGGTGATGACCGACGCGGCCAAGAACATCTTGTACGTCAACGCCGCGTTCGGCGAACTGATGGGTTATCCGATGGGCGATTTGCTGGGCTCGTCGATCTCCCGCTTCATCCCGAACGACCCGGCAAGGAGGACGGAACGGGCGGCGCTGGAACGGCAGGTGGTGGAACAAGGGCGCTGGAGCGGCGAACTGGCCCGCGTCGCCCGCAACGGCGAAATCATCCCGGTGTACGCTTCCGTCACCGCCATGCACGATCTGTCCGGCGCGTTTTGCGGCTTTTTCGGCACCTATAACGATTTACGGCCGTTGCGTGAAAAAACCCAGGCGCTGGCCAGCGCCGAAGCGCGGTATCGCAGCGTGCTGGATCATGCGGCCGACGCGGTCTTGGTGGCGGACGCGGAAGGGCGTTATCAGTACGCCAATCTGCAAGCCTGTCAGCTATTGGGCTATGAGGAAGCGGAAATCCTGGCGATGCGGGTGGGCGATTTCAGCGTCGACTCCGCCGCGGGCGACGCGCAGTCCTTGTTCCGGCGCCTGCTGTCCGACGAGCAGCTGAGCGCCGAGATGCTGTTGCGGCGCAAGGACGGCGCCGAGGTGCCGGTGGAAGTGAACGCGATCCGCCTGCCGGACGGCGGGGTCTACGGCGCTTTCCGCGACATCACTCTGAGACGGCAGGCGGCGGAACGGATACGCCAACTGTCGATGGCGGTGGAACAGAGCCCGGAGAGCGTCGTCATCACCGATCTGGAGACGCGGATCGAATACGTCAACGAAGCCTTTGTCCGCAATACCGGCTACAGCCGGGAAGAAGTGATGGGGCGAACGCCCAATCTGCTCAAGTCCGGGCTGACCCCGGCGGAAACCTATGCCGAACTCTGGGAGGCGCTGCGGGCCGGCAAGCCGTGGAAAGGCGAGCTGTTCAACCGGCGCAAGGACGGCAGCGACTATGTGGACTTCGCCCATATCTCGCCTATCCGTCAGCCGGACGGCAGAATCAGCCATTATCTGTCCTTGCAGGAGGATATCAGCGAGAAAAAACGCCTGGGCCTGGAACTGGACCAGCATCGTCATCATCTGGAAGAGTTGGTGGCGATGCGCACCGCCGAGGTGCGCGCCACCAGCGCCAAACTGCAAACGACCCAGTTCGCCATGGACAGCGTGGGCATAGGCATACATTGGGTGGACGTCGCCAGCGGGCGGCTGATCTACGTCAACCGCT
Organism: Chromobacterium sp. FG89; assembly: GCF_057808735.1. Taxonomy (NCBI): domain Bacteria; kingdom Pseudomonadati; phylum Pseudomonadota; class Betaproteobacteria; order Neisseriales; family Chromobacteriaceae; genus Chromobacterium; species Chromobacterium sp. FG89. The sequence continues at coordinate 247,554 of NZ_JBMDIQ010000004.1, forward strand.
ACGCGGCGCAATTGCTGGGCTACGACATCGAAGACATGCTGCGCCTGAACGTGTCCGACATCGTGCCCGACACCACGCCCGACCTTTACGCGCGCACCGTGGAGCGCCTGCGGCAACAGAGCCGGGCGCAGTTCGAAACCTGGCAAAGAACGCGGGACGGGCGGCTGGTGGCGGTGGAGATGATTTTGTACTATTTGCCGGACACGCCGGGCGCCTCGGACACAATCATCGGTTTCGTCACCGACATCACCCGGCGGAAGGAAACCGAGCAGGCCCTGGTGCGCGCCAAGGAGGACGCGGAAGCGGCCAATCTGGCCAAGAGCGCCTTCGTCGCCAATATGAGCCATGAAATCCGCACGCCCTTGAACGCCATCATCGGTTTCACCCACTTGCTGATGCGCACCCAGCCGCGGCCGGAGCAGCAGGCCAAGCTGGAAAAGGTGCTGGTGGCCAGCGGACATCTGCTCTCCATCATTAACGACATTCTGGACCTGTCCAAGATCGAGGCCGGCAAGTTGTCGCTGGAGCGGACCGACTTCTCCGTCGGGGCGTTGTTCGACCATGCGCGGTCGCTGATCGACGAAGCGGCGCAGGCCAAGGGCTTGCGCGTGGAGATCGATTACGCCGGCGTGCCGCCGTGTCTGCGCGGCGATCCCACCCGCCTGCGCCAGGCCTTGCTCAACTACGCCGGCAACGCGGTCAAATTCACCGAGCGGGGCACGATAGCCCTGCGCGCCCGGCTGCTGAGGAGCGAGGGCGAGCGCCTGCTGCTGCGCTTCGAGGTGCGCGACACCGGCATAGGCATTCCCGCCGACAAGCTGGCCGGCCTGTTCCAGGCGTTTCAGCAGGCGGACGATTCCACCACCCGCAAATACGGCGGCACCGGCCTGGGGTTGGCGATCACCCAGCGGCTGGCGGCCTTGATGGGCGGCGAAGTGGGGGTGGAAAGCCGGGAAGGACAGGGCAGCGTGTTTTGGCTGACCGCCTGGCTGACCCTGGGGCGGAGCGTGGCGGTCGAGCCCGCCGGCGTGGAGCCTGACGAGGTGGAGGCCGAACTGCGCTTGCGCGCGGACGCGCGGGTGCTGGTGGTGGAGGACGACGTCATCAATCAGGAAGTGGCGCTCTGGCTATTGGGCAGCGTCGGCCTGAGGGCCGAGCTGGCGAGGAACGGCCGCGAGGCCGTGGAGTGCGCCGCCGCGGGCGAATACGATCTGGTGCTGATGGACGTGCAGATGCCGGAGCTGGACGGCTTGGAGGCGACGCGCCGGATCCGGGCCATGCCGAGCTGGGAGCGGGTCCCGATTCTGGGCATGACCGCCAACGCCTTCGACGAGGATCGCCAGCGTTGCCTGGAGGTCGGCATGAACGACTTCGTGGCCAAGCCGGTGGACCCGGAACAGCTGTTCGGCTTGCTGCTGAAATGGCTGCCGTCGATGATTCCGCCCGAGAGGATCCGCGTCGATCCGACGCCGGAAAGCGGGCGCCGGGAACAGTTGATGAGGCTGCCCGGCGTGGACCTGGAGGCGGGCCTGCGCATCGTCGGGGACGACCTGGAGCGTTTTGAGCGCTTGCTGCGCAAATTCGCGGGCATGCACCGCGACGACTTGGCCAGGCTGCAGGGCCTGGCGCGGGCCGAGGAGGGCGAGGAGGCATGCCGTATCGCCCATTCGCTGAAAGGCGCCGCCGGCTCCTTGGGGCTGGTCCGCATCCAGACCGAGGCCGCCGCGCTGGAAGCCGTCTTGCGGCAAGGGCGGCTTGAGGAGGCCATGCCCGGCATGCAGGCGCTGGGCCTGGAGCTGGCGGCCTTGTGCGCGGCCCTGGACGCCTTGCCGGCAATGGCATAAGCGCGCCAGATTCTGGCCTTTTCATGCAACTTGGCGCAGCTTATTGAGTCAATCAATAGGATGAAGTCATTTTTTCCGATGGCCGGCGGCCATTCCGGTCGCCGGCCGGGCGCGAAGATCCGACCTGGCGTTGGACGCGAGGCAGGCTGGCGCCGATGCGCCGAGGACGCGGAAGGTTTCTCTACATGAATATCCCTTTAGGCACTATCGAAGGCTTCTACGGCAAGCCGTGGAATTGGGCGCAGCGGGAGCTGCTGGTCACCACGCTGGCGGCGCACGGCTACCGTTTCTATCTGTACGCGCCGAAAGCGGACGCGTATCTGCGCCGCCAGTGGCAGCTGGACTACCCGGCGGAGCAGGAGGCTAGGCTGGCGGCGTTCGCCGCTCATTGCCGGCGGCAGGAGGTCGGTTTCGGCATGGGGCTGAGCCCGTACGAAGCGTATCTGGATTTCAACGACGAGGCCCGCCAGGCGCTGGCGCGCAAGCTGGAGCAACTGCAGCGCATCGGCGTCAGCCAACTGGCCATCCTGTTCGACGATATGCGCGGCGATCTGCCCGATTTGGCGGAGCGCCAGGCGGAGATCGTCGCCTGGGTGCGGCAGCGCTGCGCGGTGGAGCGTTTGTTGGTCTGCCCCAGCTATTATTCCAGCGATCCGGTGCTGGACCGGGTGTTCGGCCAGCGCCCGGCCGGCTATCTGCAGCAACTGGGCCAGTGGCTGGCGCCGGACATCGATATTTTCTGGACCGGCGAAGAGGTGTGCTCGCGCGAAATCTCGCCCGGACACCTGTTGCAAGTGGGCAAATGGCTGGGCCGCAAGCCGGTGTTGTGGGACAACTACCCGGTGAACGACGGCGCGCGGATGTCGCAATACCTGCACCTGCGCGGTTTCACCGGGCGGTCCGCGGCCAACGCCGAGCTGCTGGCGGCGCATGGGATCAATCCGGCGCAACAAGCCGCGCTCAGCCTGATTCCCGCGCTGACGCTGGCGGACAGCTACCGCTTGGGGCCGCGCTATCAATACGGCGCCTCGATGCGCCGGGCGGCCCAGGTGGTGGCCGGCGAGGAACTGGCCGACATGCTGTGGCGGGATCTGCTGCTGCTGCAGGACGTGGGGCTGGATCAACTGGGCGAGCGCGCGGCGGAACTGCGCGCGCGTTACGCGGCGGTGGAGCACCCTTGCGCGCGCGAAGTGGTGGCCTGGCTGGATGGCGAGTATCGGATCAGCGAGCTTGAGGTGCAGACTCAGTAGGGAGGCTACTTGGCGTTACATGCCTTTACAACTGACTAACAGACGGGGGCGGGCCGGGACGCCTAGGATGAGCAGCAAGGAAACACCAAAGCCTGGCGTCGCGGCCGCACTGAGCAGACGGACGCCCCCCTGACCCGACTGGAGAATGTCATCATGAAAAAACTGAGCCTGATCGTACTGTCCGCCGCTTTCGCCCTGAGCTCCGCCGCCGGTTTCGCCGCCGAAGCCGCCAAGCCGGCTTCCGCCCCGGCCGCCAAAGCCGCGCCCGCCGCCAAGAAAGCGCAGCACAAGGCGGTGAAGAAGCACGCTTCCGCTCCGGCGCAGAAAGCCCAGGCGGCCAAGGCGGAAGCCTCCGCCCCGGCCAAGGCCGCCAAGAAGCCGGCGCAGCACAAGAAGCACGTCGCCAAGAAAGCCCACAAACAAGCGGCCTCCGCTCCGGCTCAGAAAGCGCAAGCGGCCAAGGCGGAAGCTTCCGCTCCGGCCAAGGCCGCCAAGAAACCGGCGCAGCACAAAAAGCACGCCGCCAAAAAGACCCACAAGAAAGCCGCGGCTTCCGCAGCCAAGTAAGCTGAAAGAGGCCGCGCTCAGCGCGGCCCGAACGGGGACGAAGGGAGGCTCAGGCCTCCCTTTTTGCATGCTCGCGGCGTGGATCGGGCGCCGTCCGGCCGGGCGGAATCAGCCCGCCGGCGCGGTGGCGGGGGGCTGCACGGTGTTGAGCAGCGGGGCGCAGGGATCGGGCCGCTCGCGCCAGAAGCGGCGTTCCAGCTCCGCCGCCGGCAGCGGTTTGCTGAACAGATACCCTTGCAGGGTATCGCAGAACATATACGTCAACGCGGTGGCTTGTTCGTCGGTTTCCACGCCTTCCGCCACCACCCGGAGCTGCAGCGAATGGGCCAGCGCGATGATGGCGCCGGTCAGCGTCATCGCGTCCTGATCGTTCAGCATCGCGCGGACGAAGGACTGGTCGATTTTCAGCTCCTGGGTGGGCAGCTTGGCCAGATAGGACAGCGAGGAATAACCGGTGCCGAAATCGTCGATGGAAATGCCCACTTGCATGTCGCGGATGCGACGCAGCGTTTCGCCGCAGGTGTTCAGATTGTCCAGCACCACGGTTTCGGTGATTTCGATGTCTATGCCCGGCACGGCGGCGCCTTCGCTCAAGGCCTGTTGCAACTGTTCGGAGAAATCGGCCTGGCGCAGTTGCAGCGGGGAGACGTTGACCGCGATGCGCGGCGCCGGATAGCCGGCCTCCAGCCAGCGCAGATGGTCGCGCGCGGCCTGACGCAAGGCCCAGACGCCCACCTCCAGGATCAGGCCGGTTTCCTCCAGCAAGGGGATGAATTGCGCCGGCGACACCAGGCCGCGCTCCGGGCTCTGCCAGCGCAGCAGCGCCTCCACGCCGACGATCTGCCGCGACACCGCGTCCACTTTGGGCTGGTAGTGCAGCACGAACTCCTGGCGCTCCAGCGCCAGACGCAGCCGGTTTTCCAGCTCCAGCGTCACCGCGGCGCGTTCGCTCATCTCCTGACGGTAGAACAAATAGCGCTCATTGGTGCTTTGCGCCAGCTTGAGCGCGGCTTCCGCGTTCTCCAGCAGGCTTTCCGCGTCGGCGCCGTCTTCCGGGAAGATGGCGATGCCGAATTTGGCCGACACGCGCAATTGCTTGTCCAGGATGGCGATGGGCTGGGCGACGCAGTGTTCCTGCAACTGCATCACCTGACGCGCGATGTCCTCCTCGCTCTTGACCTCGGGGATGATCAGCGCGAAGCGGTCTATCTTGACGCAGGCCAGCAGCCGGGCCTCTTCGGTAAACGACTCCAGCCGCGCCGCCAGCAGGCGCAGCACCTGGTCGCCGGCCCAGCGGCCGTAGACGTCGTTGATGGATTTGAAGTGCTCGATGTCGAGGAAGATCACCGCCAGGCGGCGCTGTTCATGGTGGCTGGAGCTGATTTGCTGCGCCAGGCGCTCGTGGAACAGGCTGCGGTTAGCGAGGCCGGTCAGCTCATCGTAGTAGGACAGGAAGTGCAGCCTTTCCTCTTTTTCGATGTGATCCAGCGCGAAAGCGATGTCGCCGGCCAGTTCGGCCAGCAGCTGCATTTCCTCGTGGTCGAAGGCGTTGGCTTCGTTGGAGCACAGCGTCAGCGAGGCGGCGCGTTGTCCGGGCAGCGGCAGCGGCAGGCAGGCCAGCGAGCGGATGCCTTGCGCCAGCAATTGCTCGCGCGCCGCGTAGGGCAGCGGCGAGCCAAGCTGATTGCAGACGATGTTGCCGCCGCTGGCGATGGCGGCGGCGGACAGTTGCAGCAGCGCGTCGGCGTTGGGAGGCGGCTCGGTCTGTCCTTGCAGCGCGGCGATGCGGTGTTCGCCGTCGCTCCGGTCCAGCATGCTGATCCAGACCAGTTTGAACGCGCCGCTCTGGGTGGCGATGCGGCAGGCTTCGCGAAACAGTTCCTGGCGGTCGTGGCAGCGCACGATCAACATATTGATGCCGCTGAGGATGGCGTAAACGCGGTTGAGCCGTTCTATGCGCAGCCGCAGCATGGAGTGTTGCAAGGTGATGGCCAGTTGCTGGGCGAAGGCCCGGGCGATCTCCAGATGCTCGAAGCCATGCTGGGCAACCTCCTGGAAGGCCAGGTTCAAGGAGCCCAGCAACTGCCCTTCCGCCATCAGCGGCAGCCGCAGATAGGCGCGCACGCCGTGGCTGCGCAGCCATTTGACCAGCGCCGGCGGCTGCGCCAGCGTGGTGATGTCGTGCATGAAGCTGGGCTGTCCGCGCTTGAGCTGTTCCAGATCGCTCAAGCCATAGCTGGAGAAGGGGAAGCGGCTGTCGATCGGGATCTCGTCCTTGGCGTCGCACTCCAGCGCCAGGAAGATGGTTTCCTCGTGCCTCCAGTCGAACACCGTGGCCGACGCGCCCCAGAACGGCACCAGTTGCGTCAGCATGCGCAAGGCCTCCTGCGCGGTTTGCTGCGGGCTGGCGGCGGACAGCAGGGTCAGGCCCATGTCTCGCAGCGACTCCAGTTGCTGGCTGTGGCGTTTGAGCTCCTGTTCGGTTTTCAGCCGCAGGGTGATGTCGCGCATGATGGCGGTGTAATACTTCTGGCCTTCCACCTCCAGCTGGGACACCGAGGCTTCTGCGTAGAACTCGCTGCCGTCGGCGCGCAGCCCGCGCACGCCGCCGGCCGGCGCCAGGCTGCGGCTGACCGGGCCGTTCTGACCGAAGCCGTGGATCAACTGAGCGTGGCCGGGCCGGAGCGCTTCCGGCACCAGCATGTCTATCTGCCGGCCCAGCACCTGCTCGGCGCGATAGCCGAAAGCCTGTTCCGCCGCGGGGTTGAACAGGATAATGTTCAGATCGGCGTCGATGGTGACGATGGCGTCCATCGCGGTGTTGATGATGCCGGCGCGTTGCATCTCGCTGAGGCGGATCGCCGTGACATGCGTTTGCAACTGGTCCAGCATCAAGTTGAACTGGCGCGACACCGCGCGCAATTCTTGCGGCCCCAGTTCCGGGGCGCGCGCCTGCGCGTCGCCGTCGGCCACCGCTTGCGCGGTTTCGGCCAATCGGCGCGCCGGCCGGGTCAGCGCGCGGCTGAAGCTTTGCGCCAGCAAGCCGCAGAGCAGCAAGGTGACGATGCCGCTGGCCGCGCTCCAGCGCAGGCGGCTGTAGTAGGGCGCGAGCACCACTTGTTCCGGCAGCGCGGCGATGATCAGCCAGTTGGCCTGGGAGAATTTGCGGTAGGAGTAAAGCCGCGACACCCCGTCGCGGCCGACGCCCAGTTCGAAGCCGGAGGCGTTGCCGCGGATGCGAGCGATGGTGCGGGCGACGTTGATCGAGGGTTTGCCGTGCCACAGCGCGGGATCGGGGTAACGCAACAGAAAAGCCGCTTGCGAGCTCAGCACCGCGATGGTCAGCTTGCGGTCCAGCGTCGAGGGCAAGACCTGGGCCTGCAGCGTCAGCAAGTCCATTTGCACGGTCAGCAGACCAATGGGCCGGCCTTGCTCGTCGCGCACCGGATAGCTGGGCATTATCACCCAGCGCTGGGTGGCGGGCTCCAGCAAGGGCTCGCTGAGCATCAGTCCGGGCGCCGCCAGCGCGCGCTGGAACCAGTCGGCCTTGGTCGGCGGCGTTCTGACCGCGGGATTGGACGCGTGGCTGCAGACTTGCAGGCCGGTGGCGCTGCTGAGCGTCAGTTGGGTGGCGGAGGGAAAGCTCAGCGCGATGTCGCGGAACGCGACGGCGCATTCGTCGAAGTCGAAGCGACGTATCGGCGTCCGCCTGCTCAACTGCGCCAGCACGCGTTCCAGTTCCGTGATCTTGCTCGCCAGCGCCTGGTCCACCTGGTCGGCCAGCACGCGGGTCTGATCCTGAGCGGCGTCGCGCATGTCGCGGGCCGATTCGAAGGCGCCGATGCCGATCAGCGCCGCGGCGGGCAGCAGGCAGGCCAGCGCGAACAGCAGCAACTGAGCGCGCAAGCCCAGTCCGCTGACGAAGGACAGAATGCGGTTCAGGCCTGCGCGCATGTGGCGGGTACTCTCCGGGGCTGGGGATACTCAAAAATTAGTTCCTGTCGCCGGAGGGGGCAAGTCATATGTATGCCAAATGCGTTGCCTGGGCCGCAGGCGTGCGGCCGCCCCCGCGCAAGCCTTGCCAGACAAGGCTTTCACGGGGGAAACCCGGTGCTAAGTACTTACACTTAGACGGCTGGGGAGGGCGGCTTCCGACGCTCAGAGGAACATGCCGCCGGAGGCTTCCACGCGCTGACCGTTGACCCAGGCGGCGCCGTCGCTGAGCAGGGTGGCGATGGCGCCGCCGATGTCGTCGGGGCGGCCGACGCGCCCCAGCGCGGTTTGCGCGGCGATATGGGCGTTGACCTGTTCGTTGTCGCGCACCAGGCCGCCGCCGAAGTCGGTTTCAATCGCGCCGGGGGCGATGACGTTGACCGCGATGCCGCGCGGCCCCAGCTCCTTGGCCAGGTAGCGGGTCAGCACCTCCACGCCGCCCTTCATCGCCGCGTAGGCGGCGTAGCCGGGCAGGGCGAAGCGGGTCAGGCCGGTGGAGACATTGAGAATGCGGCCGCCGTCTACGATCAGCGGCAGCAAGGCCTGGGTCAGGAAGAACGGGCCTTTGAGCTGGATATTCATCAGTTGGTCGAACTGTGCCTCGCTGGTGTCGGCGAAGGCGGCGTGGATGCCGATGCCGGCGTTGTTGACCAGAAAATCGAAGTCGGCGCGTCGCCATTGCTCGGCCAGCGTCTGGCGCAGCCGCTCGGCGAAGGCGGCGAAGCCGGCGCTCTGGCCGACGTCCAGCGCTAGCGCGGCGGCCTGGCCGCCCAGTGCTTGGATCTCGGCGACCACCGCCTCGGCGTCGGCGGCGCGGCTTTGGTAGGTGATGACGACGTCCACGCCCTGGCGCGCCAGGTGCAGGGCCGCGCTTTTGCCCAGGCCGCGGCTGCCGCCGGTGATGACTGCGATTTTCTTGCTCATGGGAATCTCCTGTAGGGGGCGGGTGCAGGCTTGGACCCGATGAGCTCAGTTTATTGTATGGTTTTTGATAAACAAATATGATTATTTAAATTATAGTGTTCGTATATTAATAACAATTGGTGGCGGCATGAACAAGCTGGAAGCGATGCAGATTTTTGTCCGGGTGGCCGAGTTGTCCAGCTTCACGCAGGCGGCGGACAGCTTGGGCCTGCCCAAGGCCAGCATCTCGGTGGCGGTCAAGCAGACCGAATCCTGGCTGGGCGCGCGCCTGTTGCACCGGACCACGCGCAAAGTGCAGATGACCCAGGACGGGCAGGCTTTTTACGAGCGTTGCAAGGACGTGTTGGCGGACATGGACGAGTTGCAAAGCATGTTCCAGCGCGGCGAGGAGGCGCTGGGCGGGCGGCTGAGGGTGGACATGCCCAGCGGCGTGGCGCGCTACCAGGTATTGCCGAGGCTGGACGAATTCCTGCAGCGCCACCCGCGTTTGGAGCTGGAACTGAGCAGCACCGACCGCAAGGTGGACATCGTGCGAGAAGGTTTCGATTGCGTGCTGCGCGTGGGGGAGCTTGGCGACTCCAGCCTGGTGGCGCGGCCGCTGGGGCGTTTCCGCCAGCTCAATTGCGCCAGCCCGGCTTATCTGGCGCGTTACGGCGTGCCCGTAAGCCTGGATGAGCTGGCGCGGCATCGGCTGATCCATTATGTCTCCACCCTGGGCACGCGTCCGGCCGGCTGGGAATGCCATGACGACGACGGCAGCCGCTGGCTGAGCATGGCCGGCAGCGTTATCGTCAACAACGCCGAGGCCTATCAGGCGGCCTGTCTGGCCGGCCTGGGGCTGATTCAGGCGCCGGAGTCCGGCGTGCGCCATTTGCTGGACAGCGGCGAACTGGTGGAAGTGCTGCCGGACTACCGCGCCGCGCCGATGCCGGTCACGCTGTTGTACGCCCACCGCCGCAACCTGCCGCGCCGGGCGCAGGTTTTCATGGATTGGCTGGCGGAGGCGCTGGCGCCGCATCTTGTGTGAATCGGGCGCAAACATGGCGGCGCAGGGACAAGCTGCCCTATCATGGAGGTCGGTCAACCATTTTAGAACCTGTTTACGATCAGCTGCGCGTTGGCGATACGGCGTTGAAAACCCCTTCGAAATGCTCATGTACCGTGTGTACATTCCGCTTTCTCAGCGGTTTTCGCCTTGTCTCGCCTTAGCTCGCGAGATCGTAAACACGTTCTTACTTCGTCATATTCCCGCCATGATTGTTAGATCCACTTCTTCCTGGCTGCGCCTGTTGTTTGTCTGGCACGGTTCGGTGCTGCCGCGCATCATGCCGCGCTTGCTGCTGGTCTTTTTCATTTCCATCGCCGCCGCCGCCGTGCGCGGCTGGTGGCTGAGCGAACACGCGGACTCCGCGCTCAGCATTCCCGCCTTTACCTTGATGGGGGTGTCGCTGGCCATCTTCCTGGGTTTTCGCAACTCGGTCAGCTACGAGCGCTTTTGGGAGGCGCGCAAGCTGTGGGGCAGCTTGCTGATCGTCAACCGCTCGCTGGCGCGGCAGGTTCTGTCGCTGGCGCCGGACAATGCGGACGCGCGGCGTCTGATAGACGGCTGTTGCGCCTTCGCCTACGCGCTCAAGGCGCAGTTGCGCGGCGACGACGCCGACGCCCATCTGCGCCGTTTGCTGCCGGAGGAGATTCTGGACAAGGCGTTGGCGGCGCGCTTCAAGCCGGCGCTGATCCTGTCCTGGCTAGGGCAATTGGCCGCGCGCATGCGCGGCGACGGCGTGTTGGGCGATATGCAATGGCATGCGCTGGACCGTAATCTGAACTCGCTGTCGGAAGTGCTGGGCGGCTGCGAGCGCATCGCCTCCACGCCCATTCCCTTCACGTACCGGGTGCTGCTCAACCGCACCGTCACGGTGTACAGCCTGCTGCTGCCGGCCGGCCTGGTCACCAGCATAGGCTGGCTGACGCCGGCGATCGCGGTCTTCATCGCCTACACCTATCTGGCGCTGGAAGTGATAGGCGAGGAGCTGGAGGAGCCGTTTGGCAAGGAGGGCAACGACCTGCCGCTGTCCGCGCTCTGCCACGGCATCGAAGCCTCCTTGCGCGAGATGCAGGGCGAGGAAGTGGCGGCTCCGGCGCCGTCGCAGCAGGGTATTTATCTGTATTGAGCCATCGAGCCATATAGCTTAGAACGTGTTTACGCTCTAGCGAGCTAAGGCGAGACAAGGCGTACTCATCGTGCCGCATCTCACGAAGCGCAGCAGGTCGTAAACAGGTTCTTACAGCGCGGCCAGCTCGTCCAGGCTGATGATGCGGGCTATCGTCGCCAGTTGGCGCATCGAGGTCTGATGCTCTTCCTCGCTGGCGGCGGCGCAGCCGTCCTCCAGCACCAGCACCTGGTAATCGCGGTCGTGAGCGTCGCGCGCGGCGGCCTGCACCGCCCAAGTGCTGCTGACGCCGGACAGGATCAGGCGTTCGATGCGATGGGCGCGCAGCACCGCTTCCAGCGAGGTGGCGTAGAAGGCGCTGACGCGCGGCTTGATCACGATGGCGTCTTCCGGCCTTACGTCCAGCTCCGGGTGGAAGGCGGTGCCGGGGCCGGACAGATCCAGCGCGCCGAATTCGTGAGCGCGGCCGAACAGCGGCGAGGCCTTGGGTTGTTCCACATAGGAGGGCGCGAAGCCCACTTTCACCTGCGCCACCAGCCAGCGGCGGCGGCGCGCCTCGGCGATGGCCTGGTTGGCGGCGGCGATGACGCCGCGTTGACGCGCGTGCTCGGCGCAGCGGGCGACCTTGCCGCCGTCCATCATGATGTCACGGATATAGTCCAGTCCGATAAAAGCGGTGTTCATCGCTGAGTTCCTTATGGCGTATTGATCAAGACCGGCGAACGGCCGGCGTTTCAGCCGCGGCCAGTTCCGCCAGCAGCTCGCCGGCGGCGAGTAGCAGTTCCAGGCGCTGCGGCGGCAGTCCGGCCAGAGCGGCGCGCAGCCAGTCGTCTTTGCGCAGGCGGTGAGCGTCAAGGACCTGGCGGCCGGCGTCGCTTAGGTGAATCCGGACTTTGCGGCCGTCTTCGGGGTCGCCGGCGCGCAGAATCAGACCGCCGGCGTCGAGTTCGCGCAGCAGGCTGGCCAGGTTGGAACTGCGCAGCTTTTCCGCGCGGGCCAGCGCAGACGGCGTTGCGGCGCCGTCCGCGCGTTCGATGCTGGCCAGCAGCGAAAGCTGGGCAAACGGCAGTTCGTCGTCCTGGGCCTCCTGGCGTAAACGGCGCGTCAAGGCCATCAGTTGCAGGCGCAGCCGGGACACGGCCTCCGCCGGGATCGATGAGTTAGGCATTTTTCTATTTTAACATAGCTATGTTTGTATAGATAAGTCGGCGAGAAAACGGCGCCGCCAGCGACGCCGAGGCCGGCTCTAGCCTTGTTTCTGACAGTTGCTCATCCAGCGTATGCCGAAGCGGTCCACCAGCATGCCGAAGCGGGCGCCCCAGAAGGCGTCGTGCAGCGGCTCGTTGATCTGGCCGCCCTGAGCCAGGGCTTCAAAGATCGCGGTCTGCTCCGTCTCGCTGTCCAGCATGAAATTCAGCGTGATGTTTTCACCGATGGCGGGCGTGCGGCCCGGCATGCCGTCGGAGGCCATGAAATGAACGCCTTCGGCTTTGAACTCGGCGTGCAGAATCTTGTTCTTGGCCTCGTCCGGGCTGGGGAAGTCCGCGTCGCCGAAGCGCATGAGCGCCACGATTTCGCCGTTGAAGCATTGGCGGTAGAAGGCCAGCGCCTGTTCGCACTGGCCGTGGAAGTTGATGTAGGGCAGCAGGGTTTTCATCAGGGAGACTCCTGGTGGGTGGGGAGGGGCGGCCGTGTTTCAGGCTTGCAGGCATTGCCGCAGCGCATTGTTGACGGCTTCCACCGTTGCCGGCCGGGTCAGGCGAGCGGTTTCCTGGCCATGGCGCAGGAAAATCAGCGTAGGCCACAGCTTGACGCGGTAGCTGCGTCCCAGGCGGCGGCCCGGCCCGTCTTCGATTTGCAAATGACGGACGTCGGGATAGGCCGCCAAGGCTTGTCGAATCAGAGGCTGAGCCGCCTGGCAGTGGCCGCACCAGGGCGCGCCGAATTCCAGCACGGTGACGCCGGGCTGGGCATCCAGTTCGGCGCGTTCCGGCGCCGGGTCGCGATAAAGCTTGTCCATGGTCAGGCTGGGGCAAGGGTGGATTTTAAATATGCCAAAGGACTTGCGTATTTGCCAGCGCCGTGATGAGAGGGCTGGCGGGGCGGGCTTGCCAAAGCCGGGCAAAACCGCGACGATGCAGGCCGTTTCATCAATGGCTCGGGGTTTGAACTCATGAAATCGCGCAATGTTTCCGGCGGCTTGGTGTATTCCACCGAACACGGCCGCATGTGTCCGCAGTGCGGCTTTGCCGTCGCCCAATGCCAATGCGGTAAGCAGGAGGCGCCGGCCGGCGACGGCGTGGTGCGGGTGCGCAGGGAAACCAAGGGCCGCAACGGCAAGGCGGTCACCGTGATTCAGGGCGCGCCGTTGAACGCGCTGGAACTGGCGCAGCTGGGCAAACAGCTGAAAAACGCCTGCGGCAGCGGCGGCACGGTCAAGGACGGCGTCATCGAGATCCAGGGCGATCATTGCGAGCAGGTGCAGAGTTTGCTCAAGCAGCGCGGCTGGACGGTGAAGCGCGCCGGCGGCTAGACGCGCTCCAAAGCCTGTAGCGCCTTGTCGGGGACGAGGCGGCGGGCATGCTTTTCACCGTACGGCCCTGCCGCTTTTTCAGCGGCAGGGCCTTGTCTTGCGCTGGCTTGCGAGGTTTTGGAACAGCGGCTTGGGATTGCGCCGGAATGAAAAAGCCCGCGGCGTGCCGCGGGCTGGGTGGGGCGATGGGGCTTAGGCCGGCTGCGCCTGCCGCTGCGGGCTGGGGCTGAGCGGCGTCCGTCGCTGCAGCTCGGCGGCGAATTGCGCGCCGAATTGTTCCAGGTACTGGCGTTGCAGCAGGCATTCATGCGGCGCGTTCACCTCGTACTCAATCAGCTTGCCGGAGACGTAGGGCTGCCAGAGCGACGGCTGCTGGTCTTCGGGGCGCAGGATGTCGGTGGTGGCGCGGATGAAGATCAGGTCGCCGTCGTAACGCTGGTAGCGGCAGCGGGCGAGCAGTTCCAGCATCAGCTTGGAGTCGTTCACCAGCCGGGTCAGAAACTCCTCGCCGACCTGGCTGCCGCCCAGAACTTCTTCCATTGCGCTCTTCAGCCCCTTGATGCCGGCGCGCGGCGCGCCGACGATGGCCCGGGTCATGCGGGTGATGATGGTGGCGTCGTCCAGTTTCAGCGAGGCTGGCCCGCCCTGCAGCGGATAGCTGTCGAACATGCACAGGAAGCTGACTTCGTGGCCGTCGGCCTGCAGCATGGCGGCCAGGCGCAGCGCCAGATTGCCGCCCACCGACCAGCCCGCCAGCTGATACGGCCCCTGCGGCTGCACCGCCTGGATGCGTTGCCGGTACTCCTCCGCCAGTTCGTCCAGCGATTCGACGACGCGTTCCGGGTCGCGCAGTATCGGCGACTGGATGGCGTACAGCGGCTGGTCCTCGGGCAGGAAGGGCAGCAGGCCGGCATAGGGCCAGGCGATGCCGCCGCCCGGGTGAATGCAGAACAGCGGCGGGCGGCCGCCCTGGGCGCGCAGCGGCAACATGGCGTCGAAAGGATCGCTGAAAGCGGCGGGCCGTTGCAGGCGCAGGGCCAGCTGGCGCGGCGTGGGGGCGGCCAGGAAGTCGGCGATGCCCAGCGAGACGCCGAAGGTTTCCCTGACCCGGTTGATCAGTTGCAGCCCCAGCAGCGAATGGCCGCCCAGCGCGAAGAAGTTCTGATTGGCGTAGACCTCGCCGCATTCCAGCGCCGTTGCGAACAAGCGGCACATGATTTCCTCTTCAGGCGTGCGCGGCGGAGCCTGTTCGCCGTCGTCCAGCAGCGTCGGCGTCGGCAGCTCGCCGGTGGCCAGCTTGCCGTTGGGCGTCAGCGGGAAGACGGGCACCACCATGATGACGCTGGGGATCATATGATGCGGCAATTGCTGGCTCAGCGCCTGTTTCAGGCCTTCGCTGTCCAGGTCCAGCTGTTGGTTGGCCACATAGCCGACGATGGCCGGGCCGTGGGGCAGGTCCCGCAGCAAGGCGACGGCGTCCTCTACGCCGCTGCAGCCCAGCAGGGCGTTCTTGATTTCGTCCAGCTCGATGCGCAGCCCGCGCAGCTTGATCTGATTGTCTTGGCGGCCCTGATAGTGGATGCGGCCGGCGTGGTCGAAGAACACGCGGTCGCCGGCCCGGTACATGGTGTCGGCGGGGTCCAGCAGATCGGGAACGAAGCCTTTGGCCGTCAGCTCCGGGCTGTTGCGGTAACCGCGGGCCACGCCGGGGCCGCCGATGAACAGATCGCCCCAGGCGCCGGGCGGCAGCAGCCGCTGCCGCGGGTCCACCACATAGAGCCGGGTATTGGCGGTGGCGGGTCCGATGGACAGGTCGCCGTCGCCGTAGTCGGCGTTGATCGAGGTGGCGAAGGAGGTTTCGGTCGGTCCGTAGACATTGAGCAGGCGGCAGTGGGAGAAGCGCGCCAGCAGCGCCGGCGTGCAAGGCTCGCCGCCCAGCATCAGGACGGTGTCTTGCGGGAAGTCCTCGGTCTGGTGGTAGGCCAGCAGGCTGGGCGTCATGACCACGAGCTTGATGTTTTCCCGTTTGACCAGCGCGGCCAGCGGTTTGCCGGGCGCGCTGGCGACTTTGTCGCAGATGACCAGGGTGGCGCCGGCCAGCAGCGTCATCATGATTTCCAGCACCGACATGTCGAAGCCGGCGGCGATGAATTGCAGCACGCGCTGGCCGGCTTGCAGCCCCGCCGCCCGGATGGCGGTGTCGGCGATGGGCACCAGGTTGCGGTGGCTCACTTCCACGCCCTTGGGCTTGCCGGTGGAGCCGGAGGTGTAGATCAAATAGCCGGGCGCGGCGGGGTCTACGCGGGGAAGCGGTAGGGTGGCCGGCGGCAGCGCGTCCAACGCCGCGGCGTCCAGGAGCAGCTGTTTTTCCGGCGCGATCCCTGCCTTGACGGCGCCGCCGCCGGCGACGATGACCGCGGCCGGCGAGGCGTCGGCCAGAATGTATTCGATGCGGGCTTCCGGCAGGTCGGGGTCCACCGGCACATAGCCTGCGCCCAGCTTGAACAGCGCAACGGCCGCGACCGCCCACTCTATGCTGCGCGACACGATGACGGCGACATCGTCCCCGGGGCGCACGCCGCGCGTCAGCAGCAGGCTGGCCAGGCGGTTGGCGCGCTCGTCCAGCTCGGCGTAGCTGAGTTCGCGCTCTCCCTGGCGCAGCGCCGGCCGATGGGCGTGGCTTAGCGCAGAGGCGGCGAAGGCGTCGGCGAAGACCGGTTGCGCGTCGGCGCGCGCCGGCAGCGGATAGCGGCGTTCTCGTTCGCCCGGCAGCAGCAGTTGGTAATCCGCGGCGAGGGTTTCCGGGTTGGCGACGAAATGCTCGAGCAGCAGGATCATCCGCTGATAGTGCAGTTCCAGCGCCTCTAGCGGGTAGAGATCGGCGTTGGCGTTGAAGCCTATCTCCAGCCGCCCGTCGGCGTTGCGGTCGAAAATGTCGATGCCGAGATGATCGGCCGGACCGTTGGCGACATTCTGCACCGTGGCTTCGCAGCCGTCGAAGCTCACTTCCTGGTCATAAGCCACGATATTGAGCAGGGTGTTGAACAGAGGCTTGTGACCGCGTTCCGCGTACAGGTCGCGGATCATGGCCTCCGAGCGGTAGCCCTGATGCAGCAGATGGCGGCGCAGCTGGCGCTGGATGTCCGCCGCAACCGACAGCACCGTGGCCTCCGGCGCGAAGGAGATGCGCAGCGGCAGGATGTTGGCCACCATGGCCGGAATCTCGCGCAGGGCTTTCAGCTGACGGGCCGCCACCGGCATGCCCACCGCCAGTTCGCTCTGGCCGGTCATGCGGTGCAGATAGGTGGCGCAGGCCGCCAGCAGCAGGCTGGACAGACGCAGGCGGTGTTGGCCGGCGGTTTCCCGCAGCCCGTCCACCGCCGCGCCGGAGAAGGCCTTGCGCAGGCGGTTCAGCTTGCGCAGGGGCGCGTCGCCGGGGACCAGTTGGGTGGCGTCGGGCAGGTCCAGGCAGTATTGGCGCCAGTAAGACTGATCCTTGAGATAGGACTCGCTCTGGCGATAGGCCTGCTCCGCCTCGAACACCTGGCTCAGCGGCTGCGCCGGCAGCGCTTCGATGGCTTCGCCGCGCGCCAGCCGGACATAGCAATCGGTGATGTGCTTGAACAGGATGGCGTGGCCGAAACCGTCCACCACCAGATGGGAGCCCAGCTCTATCATGCGGTGGCGACGGTCGCTCAGTTTGACGATCAGATAGCGGATCAGCGGTTGTCGGGCCAGGTCCATATCGTCGGCCAGCAAGCCGTTCAGCATGGTGGCGTAGGCCTGCTCGGGGTCCGCTTCGGCCGATAGGTCGTGCCAGGAGAAATAGGCGTCGTGCAATTCGGGGCGCAGGTGTTGCCGGTATTGGCCGGTGACCGCGTCCGTCTCGAAGGCGGCGCGCAGGGTTTCCACTTGTCTGCACACGGTCTTGATGGCCTGTTCCAGCAGCGGGGCCTGCAAGTCGCCGGTGAATTCGATCACATCGCACAGGTGATAATGGAGATTACGGCCTTCCTGGCCGATGGCCAGGCAGACTTCCTGCTGGGCGGCGCTCAGCGGGCAGATCGATTTATCGTCTAGCATAATGTTTCCAATATGGTTTTTACAGTTATTGGTATTTATTTAAAATAAAGTTAAGGGCGAATGAAGGCGCGACAAAAAAGAAGGACGCGTCGCCGCTATCGTTGCGGCTTTAGTACGGGATGGGTTTTACGGGCGGCGGATAGGCCCGGAGAGGGGCGGGTCGGTTGGCGACGCCGTGGATTGGCGTGGCTGACGGAGTACGGTGCGCGATGCGGCGTTTTTCATGGGTGCCCTGCACATGTCGTATAAGACAGGCCGAATATGTCGTTTTGATAATACGTGGAAATTATATCAATACGGCATGAAATTGACACAGTAAAATTCACTCGACATATGTCGGCGAAGTGGATTTGTCTCATTTGTGCAAACGCACATTTTGAGAGCGTCGATATCGGCTCAAGTACAGCCAAAGCTAGACACGGCAGGCGCTTAATGTTCCGAGATAGTACGATGCGGCGCAGCAAGCTGCGCCCTGGCTTGGCGGCGGACAGGGGCGGCGGGAGGGAGATGCATGCCGATTGGCGAACAGAGGAGGACGCTGACGCGCTTGCCAGCGCGGCGTTCAAGTCCGGCTTGCCTCCGGTCCGGATAAGCGGGGCGGGCGGGGGTTAGGGAGAAACAGCAAAGAAAAAGACCGAAATCCGGCGCCATCCGCTGACGGCGCCCTGTATTTCGGTCTTGTTTGACAGTGACAATCCGGTGTTTAGAACGGAATGTCGTCGTCCATGTCGTCCAGTTGCTTGGGCGCCGGGCGCTGCTCCTGGCGGCGCGGCGCGGGCGGGGCTTCCTGGCGCGGGGCCGGGGCGTTGTAGCCGTAACCGTCGTCCATGCCGCCGCCGCTCATGCTGCCGCCGGAACCGCCCATTTCATTGCGGCCGCCCTGCAGGCTCAGTTCATTGACGCGCACGTCCGGGGACAGGCGTTTATTGCCTTCTTTGTCCTGCCATTCGCGCAGGGTCAGTTGGCCGTAAACAGTTACTTGCTGGCCTTTTGCCAGGTAGTTCTTCAGCGATTCACCGCGCTTGCCCCATACCTGGCAGCTGAACCAGTTGGTGCTCTTGCGCTCGCCAAAGCCGATGTCGCTGGCTACGCGGAACGACAGTACCGGCTCACCGCTGGGGGTGTAGCGCAGTTCGGCGTCGGCGGCCAGACGGCCGTCAAAGGTGATGCTGTTCATCAGATGTCTCCGAATAAAAATCTAAATATTTGGCCTGTCGCCGCAGCTCAGAACGTGGCTCCGATCAGGCGCTGCACCGTCGCCTCGTCCCACTGCCGCTGCGATACCTTCAGGTAGGCCACGCGGTCTTCCAACACGACCACGGCTTCATGCACGCCGGTCACGCCGGCCAATTGGCGGGACAGATCGCCGGCGTCGCCACGCCAGTCCTCGCCGATGTGATACATCACCGAGCGCACCGGCTTGGGCGGCCGCATGGCCAGCGACCACAGCAGCCAGGTGAGCATCAGCAGGCTGGTGAAGCCGAACACGCCGGCCGGACCGTAGCGGGTGTACAGCCAGCCGCCGACGGCCGCGCCCAGGAACAGGCCAAGGGATTGGGCGGTATTATACACGCCAATCGCGGTTCCCTTGGCATCCGCCGGGGCGATCTTGGAAATCAAGGACGGCAGCGTGGCTTCAAGAATATTGAAGGCGATGAAATACAGGCCCAGCCAGGCCACGATCTGCCAGAAGCTGTCCAGCGCCATCGCCATGCCCAGTTGGGCGGCGGCCATCAGCGCGATGGCGCCGACGAAGACCTGCTTGAGCCTGGCCTTTTTCTCGCCGTAGATGATGGCCGGCACCATCAGCAGGAAACCGATCACCGTCACCGGCAGATACACCTGCCAGTGCTGGGTCTTGTCCAGATGCGCGGTCTTGATCAGCGCGAAGGGGATGGTGACGAACATCGCCATCTGCGCCGCGTGCAAGGCGAAAATGCCGTAATTGAGCTGCAGCAGCTGCGGGTCTTTCAGCACCGCCGGCAGCCGTTTGGCGTTGGCCTCGGTGTCGGAGTGGAAGCGCGAACTGACCGGGTCCGGAATGATCAGCCAGACGCCGATCAGCGCGGCCAGCGACAGCACGCCGGTGAGCGCGAAAATGCCGTTGACCCCGATGTATTTGGCCAAGAGCGGCCCCAGCACCAGGCTGGCGGCGAAGGTGGTGCCGATGGACATGCCTATCATCGCCATCGCCTTGGTGCGGTTTTCCTCGCGGGTCAGGTCCGCCAGCAGCGCGGTGATGGCGGCGGAAATGGCGCCGGCGCCCTGGATGACCCGGCCCACGGTCAGGGTGGCGATGTCGTGCGCGCCGGCGGCGACGAAGCTGCCCAGCGCAAACAGCAGCAAGCCGCCGTAAATCACCTTCTTGCGGCCTATCTTGTCGGAGAGCATGCCCAGCGGCAGTTGCAGCAGGGCCTGGGTCAGGCCGTAGCTGCCCAGTGCGATGCCGATCAGCGTGTGATTGTCCGCGCCTTCCAGGGTTTGGGCGTACAGGGCGAATACCGGCAGGATCAGGAACATGCCCAGCATGCGCAGGGCGTAGATGCCGGCGAGGCCAAGGCTGGCCCGGAGTTCTGTTGCGTTCATTCTTGTGTGCGTCGTTTGTGTTGCTGGCGGGCTGCGGCCTGCGGGCCGCGCCCCATGGTTCTAGTAACGGTCCGGCGCCGTTCCGGATGACGCCGCGCGTTAAAGACTGGTGGAGTCAGACTTGCCAAGTCAGGTATATTAACAGGTTCCCTGACCGACGGTGAGTTACGCTCCAATATGGACAGCATTCGCATTCGCGGCGCACGCACGCACAATCTGAAGAACATCAACCTGGATTTGCCCCGCCACCAATTGATCGTGATTACCGGCCTGTCCGGCTCCGGCAAATCCTCGCTGGCCTTCGACACCCTGTACGCGGAAGGGCAGCGCCGTTACGTGGAAAGCTTGTCCGCCTATGCGCGCCAGTTCCTGCAATTGATGGAAAAGCCGGACGTGGACCTGATCGAAGGTCTGTCGCCGGCGATCTCCATCGAACAGAAGGCCACCAGCCACAACCCGCGTTCCACCGTGGGCACCGTCACCGAAATCCACGACTACCTGCGTCTGCTGTACGCGCGCGTCGGCGAGCCGCACTGCCCGGAGCACGGCGTGCCGCTGTCCTCGCAAACCGTCAGCCAGATGGTGGACCATGTGCTGGCCTTGCCGGAGGAAAGCCGGGTGATGATCCTGGCCCCGGTCATTGTCGGCCGCAAGGGGGAGAATCTGGACCTGTTCGAAGACCTGCGCGCCCAGGGCTTCGTGCGGGTGCGGGTGGACGGCGAAGTGTTTGAAATCGACGCCGTGCCCAAGCTGGACAAGAACAAGAAGCACACCATAGAAGTGGTGATAGACCGCCTGAAAGTGCGCGAGGACATGAAACAGCGGCTGGCGGAAAGCTTTGAAACCGCGCTGCGCCACGCCGAGGGCCGCGCCATCGCCGTGGAGATGGACAGCGCCAAGGAACACTGGTTTTCCGCCAAGTTCGCCTGCCCTGTGTGCTCCTACAGCCTGCCGGAGCTGGAGCCGCGGCTGTTCTCCTTCAACAACCCCATGGGCGCCTGCCCCAAATGCGACGGCCTGGGCGAAATCACCTTCTTCGATCCGCGCCGCGTGGTGGCGCATCCGGAACTGAGCCTGGCCGCCGGCGCGATCAAGGGCTGGGACAAGCGCAACCAGTTCTATTTCCAGATGCTGATGGCGCTGGGCGAGCATTACGGTTTTTCCGTGGCTGAACTCGCCTTTGAAGACCTGCCGGAAAAAGTGCGTAACGTGGTGCTGCACGGCTCCGGCCGCGACAGCATCGAGTTCAGCTATATGTCGGAGAAGGGCACCAAATTCAGCCGCGCGCATCCGTTTGAGGGCATCATCCCCAATCTGGAGCGCCGCTACCGCGAAACCGACTCCTCCGCGGTGCGCGAGGAACTGGCCAAGTACCAGAACAACCAGCCCTGCCCGCACTGTCAGGGCTCGCGGCTGCGCCTGGAGGCGCGCCATGTCTTCGTCGGCGACAAGACGCTGTACGAGATCAACCAGATGCCGCTGAAGGATACCGCCGGCTTCTTCGCCCAACTGGCTTTCAGCGGCCAGAAACAGGCGGTGGCGGAGAAAATCGTCAAGGAGATCAGCGAGCGGGTGTCCTTCCTCAATAATGTGGGCCTGGACTACCTGAACCTGTCCCGTTCCGCGGACACCCTGTCCGGCGGCGAGGCGCAGCGCATCCGCCTGGCCAGCCAGATCGGCTCCGGCTTGACCGGGGTGATGTATGTGCTGGACGAGCCGTCCATCGGCCTGCATCAACGCGACAACGACCGCCTGCTGGCCACCTTGATGCGGCTGCGCGATCTGGGCAATAGCGTGATCGTGGTCGAGCACGACGAAGACGCCATCCGCGCCGCGGACTACCTGGTGGACATGGGGCCGGGCGCCGGCGAGCACGGCGGCGAAGTGCTGGTGGCCGGCACCCCGGCGGAAGTGGCCGCCTGCGCCCATTCCGTCACCGGCGATTACTTGTCCGGCCGCCGCCGCATCGCGCTGGGCGGCGAGCGCCGCGAGGTGGATCCGGAGCGCATGCTGCGCCTGATCGGCGCCAGCGGCAACAACCTCAAGGACGTCACCCTGGACCTGCCCTTGGGCATGCTGGTGTGCATTACCGGCGTGTCCGGCTCCGGCAAGTCCACATTGATCAACGACACCCTGTACAAGATCACCGCGCGCGAACTCAACGGCGCCAGCGAAGAACCGGCGGCCTACCAGGACATCCAGGGCCTGAAGCAGCTGGACAAGGTGATCAACGTAGACCAGAGCCCGATCGGCCGCACCCCGCGCTCCAACCCGGCCACCTACACCGGGCTGTTCACCCCCATCCGCGAGCTGTTCGCCGGTGTGCCGCTGTCGCGCGAGCGCGGCTACGGGCCGGGGCGCTTCTCCTTCAACGTCAAGGGCGGCCGCTGCGAGGCCTGCCAGGGCGACGGCGTGATCAAGGTGGAAATGCACTTCCTGCCGGATGTCTACGTGCCTTGCGACGTATGCCACGGCAAGCGCTACAACCGCGAAACCCTGGAAGTGCAATACAAGGGCAAGAGCATTCACGAAGTGCTGGAAATGACGGTGGAACAGGCGTTGGACTTCTTCAGCGTGGTGCCCACCGTGGCGCGCAAGCTGAAAACGCTGATGGACGTGGGCCTGGGCTATATCCGCCTGGGGCAGAGCGCCACCACCCTGTCCGGCGGCGAGGCCCAACGCGTCAAGCTGGGACTGGAATTGTCCAAGCGAGACACCGGCCGCACCCTGTACATCCTGGACGAGCCCACCACCGGCCTGCATTTCCATGACATCGACCTGCTGTTGCAAGTGCTGCACCGCCTGCGCGAAAGCGGCAACACCGTCGTGGTGATCGAGCATAATCTGGACGTGGTCAAAACCGCGGACTGGCTGATCGACCTGGGGCCGGAAGGCGGCGCCGGCGGCGGCCAGATCATCGCCACCGGCACGCCGGAACAAGTGGCGGCCAATCCGGTCAGCCATACCGGGCGCTATTTGCAGCCTTTGTTGCAGCGCGAGCAAGGCTGATGGCAATCAAGTACAATGCGCGGATAGACAGCTTGCTGTTATAAAGAAATACCGGCGGCGGCAAGGGGCGAACAGCGTCGCCAGCCCAGCTGGACGGCGCGTCGCCCAAGGGCCATCGCATCAAAAACAATATGAGGAAGTCATGCTGACTTTAGGCAAGATCGATCACATCCACATTCGTGTGACTGACGTGCCCAAGGCCCTGAAATGGTATCAGCGCGTGCTGGCCATGGCCCCGGACCCGCGCTATAAGCACATGCGCGAAGGCCCGCACGGAGCGGTGATGTTGGCCAACGCCAACGGCGCGGTGCGCCTGGCGGTGAGCGAAGACAAGAGCGGGGCGGCCAATCATCAGGGCGACATCGCCTTTGTGGTGAGCGGCCAGGATTTTCTGGAGTGGATAGACCAGCTGGCCGGCGAGCGCGTCACCAATCGCGACGGCCAGACCATCGCCCGGGACTCCGTGCGCGACCATCGCTTTTTCTGCTCGCTGTCCTTCGTCGATCCCTTCGGCAATCCGTTCGAGATCGTCAGCTACGATCACACTTGGCTGGTGGGCAAGCTCAAGCTGAACGAACAACTGGAGTGATAACCGTCATCCGCAACTAAAACCGCCGGTCTTGCACCGGCGGTTTTTTATGCGCTCAAGACAGCGCGCCCTCCTGGCGCAGCACTTGTTCCAGCGCGGCGAAGCAGGCGGGGTCGATGGCGCTGCCCAGGTGCCGGCGCATGATGTCCAGCGTTTGCGGCGCGGGGGTGGCCGGGTGGTAGGGGCGTTCCGCGTTGATGGCGTCGAAGATGTCCGCGGCGGTGATGATGCGGGTTTCCAGCGCGATGGCGTCGCCGGACAGGCCGCGCGGGTAGCCGCCGCCGTCCGGGCGCTCGTGGTGGGCGCCGGCCACCCAGGCCAGTTCGGCGAAGTGTTCGATGCGGCCCAGGATGGCTTCGGTGTAAGCGGCGTGGCGTTTGATCGCCTCCCATTCGTCCGCCTCCAGCTTGCCGGGCTTGTCCAGTATGGTGTTGCTGACGCCCAGCTTGCCCACGTCGTGCAGGAGCGCGCCGCGTTTCAGCCAGCGTCGCCGTTCCTGGCCCAGCTCCAGTTCCGCGGCGATCTGGTCGGCGTAATGGCCCACTCTTTGGCTGTGGCCGGCGGTGAACGGGCTTTTGGAATCCACCACCTGGCCGAAACCCTCGGCGATCTCGTCCAGATAGTCCTCGTCCAGCGGCACCGCGTATTGGGCCGGCTCCAGCCTCAGCACCGCCTGGTCGATATCGTCGGCCTCCAGCTGCCGCCAGAAGTCCGGCCGGGCGCCTACGCGGCGGAAGGCGGCCACCAGTTCCGGATCGAACCAGCCGCCGGCGCGGCGCAGCGCCTGCTCCAGCGCCGCCTGGCGGCCGTGGGTGATGTGGAACACGTCTATCACCTGGGCCAGCAGCGCGATGCGCGAATTCAGCGGAATGGCGTCGCCGCGCAGCCCCAGCGGCCGGCCGGAGCCGTCCCAGTGTTCGTCCAGCGATTGAATGCCACGTGCCACGTTTTCATTGAAACGCAGTTGGCGGGCGATGTCGGCGCCGCGGTGGCAGCGGGTATTGATCAGTTCGTCCGCCATTGTCCTGCCGTGGCGCAGCACTTTGAGAACGGAGGCCGCGCGCCGCGCCCAGCCCTCGCTGTGGGTGCCGGTGTTCTTGAACACAAAGCCCAGCAGCTGCGGCAGGCCGGCGCCCACTTGCTTGAAGTCTTGTTTGAAGCTGCGATCGTCGGTCTGGTAGAGCTCGCAAATGCGCGCCGCGTTGCTGCTGCAGCCCAGGTCCTTGAGCAGGATGGCGTAGTACAAATCCCATAGCCGTTGCGGCGGCAGGCCTATGCATTGGCCGATATGCATGCCTATCCAGCAGCTGCGGATGCAATGGCCTTCGGGCTGGCCTTCGGTGATGTCCAGCGCGTAGCTCAGCGAGCTGATCAGTTCGGACAGCTTTAGGGTGGCGGCCATGGGCGCTCCACGGAATTGAGGCGGGTAGGGAGACGGCGGGAACCTGCTTGGCTCCGCTCACGCCATCTCGCAGAGAGCCAGAGACAAGGCGCGCAAACGCAGGCCGTGCATCAACGGCGAGTCGGCCTCTTTGTGAGCGGCCCCATCTTCTTTATCCTCGGCGGAGCGCGCTTTTTCAATCCCGCCGCGCCGGCGCGCGTTCGCGGCTCAGCCGCGCGATGGCGTCCACCAGCCGCGCTTCAATGTCCTGGTCCAACGGCAAGCGCTCGCTGGCCAGTTCCGCCAGCCGCGGATGGGCGCCTACCTGCACCGAGTGGCCGGCGTCCAGGAACATGCTGACATCGTTGCTGTCGTTGCCGAAGCAGATCAGCTCCTCGGCGGCGATGCCGCATTGGCGCAGCGCGGCCATCTTGCTGACGCCGGCGGCGGTGATGTCGAAGATCTGTTCGTCGGAATGGTGGTGCAGCTCCACGCCGGCGTGGGCGTCCAGTTCCCGGCGCAGGCCGGGGACGTCGGCGCAGGCGGTGATCAGCAGCTTGGCCGGCTGGCGAATGTCTTCGGCGCCGACATGGCTGGCCAGCTTGCCGGGGTCCACCTTGTTGAGGAAGGGGTGGCTGGCGTCGCCGTTGTAGTGGTAGTTCCAGCTCAGGTCCACCAGATAGGACGCGGCGAAGCGTTGCGCCAGTTGGGTGACGTCGGCGAACACCGGGTCCGGGATGGGGTTCAGCCGGTGCAACTGGCCTTGCCGATGGCTCATCGCGCCGTTGGCGCCGATGATCAACACATCGTGGAAGCGGGCATCCAGCAAGGGCAGGATGTCGCGGTAGGGGCGGGCGGAAGCGAAGCCCAACTGGTGGCCGTGCCGGCGCAGGCTGTCCAGCGCGTCCTGGATGGCCGGGCTGATGGTCCTGCCGTTGAAGCAAATGGTGCCGTCGATATCAAAGATGAAGTGCATGGGGTCTCGCTGCGGGAAGGTGGCGACGGCTGGTTTTTAGCGCCGTTTTATGATGTTTGTATTCTAACTGTCTTGGCAACTCGGGTGAAGCCGCCGCGCTGAATCGAATGCCTCCGGACTTGTCGGCGAGCGGTATCGCCCACATTTTCCTTTTATGACTGTTCAACCTGGAGAGTGCCGCGCATGAGCCAAAACGTTTGTCTGGATCCGTTGACCGCCGCCGATTTTTCCGCCCTGGCCGAACTGGCCGGCGAGATCTGGCATCAGCATTTCATCAGCATGATCAGCCGCGAGCAGATCGAATACATGCTGGCCGGCCGTTATGTGCCGGAAAAGCTGTCCGCCTATCTGGACGCGCCGGACCGCTGGTTTGGCCTGTTGAGGCTGGACGGCAGGCTGGTGGGTTATTGCAGTCACGCGCTGACGGCGACGCCGGGGGAGATGAAGCTGGAGCAGCTGTATCTATTGGCGGAGACGCGCGGCCGCGGCCTGGGCGCTTATATGCTGGACGCGGTGGAGCGGGCGGCGCGGCAGCGCGGCTGCCATACCCTGGTCTTGACGGTGAACAAGCACAATGCCGGCGCCATCGCGGTGTACAAGCAGCGTGGTTTCACCTTGCGGGAGCAGGCGGTGTTCGACATCGGCAATGGCTTTGTGATGGACGATGACGTGATGGAGAAGCGCTTGGCTTGAAGGCCGCTGCGTAGTCTTCAAGAGTAGCCAACTGAAGGGCGCAAGGCGGAATGCCTTGCGCCTTTTCCGTTTAGGGGCCGGATTCAGAACCTTAGGGTTCTGTCACGGGTCTCCTCCTGCCACATTGCCTCCAGATAGCTGTGGTACTCATCGGCAATCCAGCCGGCGGCGTGACACAGGCCTTTAAGTTGTACTAGATCCGGGCGCGGCAGCGCGATCTGCTGGCGCATGCTGACCAGCAGCGGGCGCAGTAAATCCAACGCTTCCAGGCCGTTGGCCAGCGCGTCCGCGGTTTCTAGTTTGGAGAGGGGGGCTGCGGGGAGGGGATGTTTATCCATGATGAACTCCTGACATGGCGTTCCGAGGTCACTTTAGCGGTGCGTTCGGAATAGGGCTGAGAAGCCGCGACTGACGAGCGCGGGTTTCGCCTGACAGGTGTGTTCAGCACCAAGGCGGAATCTAGCAGCGTGCTAGTGGACGGTCAATGCCGCGGGGCATTGCCGGCCGTGTGGAATTGCTGTGTTGGACTTGTCGGGATTAGGTTGTCTTTGCGCGCAGCCCATCTTGGCGGGCGCTGATGCTTGGAGACGCAAACATGAATCCTTGGCTATTGCTAATGTGTTCCATTGTCGCGGAGGTGGCGGGTACGCTGCTTCTGAAGGCGTCTCATGGGCTGACGCGGCTATGGCCAACCCTATCGATGGGCGTGTGTTATCTATTGGCGATCTGGCTGATGGGCTTGGTGAGCAAGAAGCTGGAAATCGGCCTGACTTATGCGGTATGGGCTGGGGTGGGCACGGCCGCCACTGCCTTGCTGGGGGTGTGGATTTTCAACGAGGGCGCTTCCTTTATGAAGGTGCTGGGCGTGGGCTTCATAGTTGCCGGCGTGGTGTTGTTGAATTTGAGCCAGAGCGCTTGAGGGATGGGGGGTAGCAAGGGCAAGCTGCCTAGCTTGCCCTTGTCGCGTCAGGAAGCGCTTAGGTGCCGCAGAAGGTCCGATACCCCTGCGCCACTTCCGGCGCGGCCGGCAGCGTGTAGCGCTCCAGGCCGGCGCGTTCGGTGAACGGTTGACGCAACACGTCCAGCAGCGCCAGCGTCGGGCCCATGTCGCCGTGGTCGCTGGCGGCGGCCAGCGCTTCTTCCACCAGGTGGTTGCGCGGGATGTAGAGCGGGTTGGCCTGGCGCAGCGCGGCGGCGCGTTCGGCGGCGGCTTGCGGTTCGGCGTCCAGCCGCTGGCGCCAGCGCGCCAGCCAGGGCGCGGCGGCGGCAGGGTCGTTGAAGAGCTGAGTCAGTGCCTGGTCTTGGCCTTCGGCGGCGTTGGCCAGCCGGCGCCAGGCCAGGGTGTGGTCGGCGTCCTGGCGCGCCAGCAGCGCCAGCCAGTCTTCGGCCAGCTCCTGGTCGATGTCCTGCGCCTGGCTCAGGCCCAGTTTGCGGCGCGCCTGTTGCAGCCAGTGGGCCTGGTAGCGCTCGGCGAAGTCTTCGATGACGGCGGTGGCCGCCGGCACCGCGTTCTTGGGCTCGTCCGGGTCCAGCAGCGGCAGCAGGGTTTCCGCCAGCCGGGCCAGGTTCCATTGGGCGATGGCCGGCTGGTTGCCGTAGGCGTAGCGGCCGCCGCTGTCGATGGAGCTGAACACGGTGGACGGATGATGGACGTCCATGAAGGCGCAGGGGCCGTAGTCTATGGTTTCGCCACTGAGCGCCATATTGTCGGTGTTCATCACGCCGTGGATGAAGCCGGCGTGCATCCAGCGGGCGATCAGTTCCGCCTGGCGTTCCGCCACCGCTTGCAGCAGCGCCAGATAGGGCTGCTCGGCGCCGGCCAGTTCGGGGTAGTGGCGCGCCAGGGTGTAGTCGGCCAGCCGGCGCAGCATGTCGCGTTCGCCGCGGAGGGCGAAGTACTGGAAGGTGCCGACGCGCAGATGGCTGGCGGCGACGCGGGTCAGCACCGCGCCGGGCAGCGCTTGTTCGCGGTAGACGGTTTCGCCGGTGGCGGTCACGGCCAGCGCGCGGGTGCTGGGGATGGCGAGCGCGTGCATGGCTTCGCCGATGATCAGTTCGCGCAGCATCGGCCCCACCGCGGCCTTGCCGTCGCCGCGGCGGGAGAACGGAGTGCGGCCGCTGCCCTTGAAGGCGATGTCGCGGCGTTGGCCGTTGCGGTCGATGACTTCGCCCAGCAGCAGCGCGCGGCCGTCGCCCAGCGACGGCGACAGGCCGCCGAACTGGTGGCCGGCATAGGCTTGGGCCACCGGCTTGGCGCCGGCCGGCAAGGCGGCGCCGGAGAAGGCGGCGGCCAGCTCGGCGGCGTCGGCCTGGGCGCTGTCCAGGCCCAGCTCTTGCGCCAGTTCGGCGTTCCAGTACAGCAGGGCCGGCGCGGGCGGGAACTCGGGCTTGACCGGCGCGCAGGCGTCGGGCAGGTCGCGGGCGTAGCTGTGGTCGAAGTCGATGTGGATCATGGCGGGCTCGCTGGGCGGGGTATGGGATTGAGACGCCGGCGGCGGGGCAAAGTGCCCGGCCGCCGGCCGGCAAAAAGCCGCCCGTGGGCGGCTGGATTTAACGACTGCGGCCCTTGCCGGCCGGTTTGCTGCCGGGTTTCGCGGGCTTGCCGCGTCCGGCCGGCGCTTGGCCGGCGCCGGGCTTGGCCATGGCTTTGGCCTGCGCGGGCTTGCCGCGTTGTCCGTGACCGGCGGGGGCGGCGGCGCGCTGGCCTGGGGCCTTGTTGCGCGACAGCGGCGCGCCCATGCGGTGGCGCACGGCGGCGGCCTTGTCGCCCGGCGGCGTCGGCGGAATCAGGCAGTGCTTGCTGTGGCCGATCAGGTCGCTGCGGCCCATCTGAATCAGCGCGTCGTGGAGGATCTGCCAGTTGTCCGGGTGGTGGTAGCGCAGGAAGGCCTTGTGCAGCTTGCGGCGGTAGCCGTCGCGCACCACGTCCACTTTTTCCGAGCTGCGCGACAGGCGCTTGAGCGGATTGCGGCGGGTGTGCCACATGGTGGTGGCCATCGCCATCGGCGTGGGGGTGAAGGTTTGCACCTGGTCCAGGCGGAAGTTGTTCTTCTTCAGCCACAGCGCCAGGTTCATCATGTCTTCGTCGCTGGTGCCGGGGTGGGCGGCGATGAAGTAGGGGATCAGATACTGTTCCTTGCCGGCCTGGCGGCTGAAGCGTTCGAACAGTTCCTTGAACTTGTCGTACGCGCCCATGCCCGGCTTCATCATCATGGACAGCGGACCGTCCTCGGTGTGTTCCGGGGCGATCTTCAGATAGCCGCCCACATGGTGCTGCACCAATTCCTTGATGTACTCGGGCGAACGCACGGCCAGGTCGTAGCGCAGGCCGGACTGGATGTTGATCTTCTTCACGCCCGGCAGCGCGCGCGCCTTGCGGTAAAGCTGGATCAGGTGGCTGTGGTCGGTGTTCAGGTTTTCGCAGATGTCCGGGAACACGCAGGACAGCTTCCTACAGGAGCGCTCGATCTTCGGGTCCTTGCAGGAGAGGCGGTACATATTCGCGGTCGGGCCGCCCAGGTCCGAGATATGGCCGGTGAAGCCCGGGGTCTTGTCGCGGATTTCCTCGATTTCCTTGAGGATGGACTCCTCGGAACGGCTCTGGATGATGCGGCCTTCGTGCTCGGTGATGGAGCAGAAGGTACAGCCGCCGAAACAGCCGCGCATGATGTTGACCGAGTACTTGATCATTTCCCAGGCCGGGATATTGGCGTCGCCGTAGCTGGGGTGCGGGTTGCGGGCGTAGGGCAGGCCGTAGACGTGGTCCATTTCCTCGGTGGAGAGCGGAATGGGCGGCGGGGTCAGCCACACGTCGCGCTCGCCGTGCATCTGTACCAGCGCGCGGGCGTTGCCGGGGTTGGATTCCAGGTGCAGGGTGCGGCTGGCGTGGGCGTACAGCACCGGGTCGTGGGCCACGGCCTCGTAGGCCGGGATGCGGATCACGGTCTTGGCGCGTTCGGCGCGGCGCTTGGCCAGGCGTTCTTCGCGGGATTCGATGCGGATCACCTGCGGCTTGGACGGGTCCTGATCCTTGGTGGCTTCGGCCGCCTGTTCCGGGATTTCCTGGTAGGGGTTGAGGTGGACGTCCACCTTGCCCGGCAGGTCCACCACGCTGGAGTCCATTTCCTGCCATTCTTCATCCGGGCGCCAGCCGTGCGGCACGATGAAGGCGGTGCCGCGCACGTCGCGGATCTCGCTCAGCTTCTCGCCCCTGGCTGCGCGGTGCGCCACTTCCACCAGCGCGCGTTCGGCGTTGCCGTACAGCAGCAGGTCGGCCTTGGAGTTGATCAGCACCGACGGGCGCACTTTCTCGCTCCAGTAGTCGTAGTGGGCGATGCGGCGCAGGCTGGCCTCGATGCTGCCCACCATCACGCCCACGCCGGGATAGGCCTCGCGGCAGCGCTGGGCGTAGACGGTGACGGCGCGGTCCGGGCGCTTGTTGGCCGCGGCGTGCGGGGTGTAGGCGTCGTCCGAGCGCGGGCGGCGGTCCGCGGTGTAGCGGTTGATCATGGAGTCCATATTGCCGGCGGTGACGCCGAAGAACAGATTGGGCTTGCCCAGCTCGCGGAAGGCGTCCGCGGAGTGCCAATCCGGCTGGGCGATAATGCCCACGCGGAAGCCCTGGTCTTCCAGCAGCCGGCCCACCAGCGCCATGCCGAAGCTGGGGTGGTCGATATAACCGTCGCCGGTGATCAGGATGATGTCACAGGAGTCCCAACCCAGCTGCTCCATTTCGGCGCGGGTCATCGGCAGGAACGGGGCGGCGCCGAAGCGGCTGGCCCAGTACTTGCGGTAGGAGGTGATCGGTTTGGCGGCGTGTGCGGTCGTCATGCTGGCAAAAGGCTGAAGTTCAGACAACCCGCTATTATGCCATAGTTGCCGCTTGCTTGTGGATTAAGCGCTTGTTTTTTATTGGAAATTGCCTTGGTTGCAGTAGGGTTTTGCCGCAAGGGCGGTTTTGCCCATCAAAATCAAGGCGCTGCGCGCCCTGGCCGCAGGAACGGGGCGCCGGGGTTCCCGCATGACATTCCCCGGCCGCAGGCGTATCCTAGCGGCCCGCTTGCAGGGCCGGTAAACGGCTTGGCGGGGCGGCCGCTTAGGGCCTGTTCAAAGTCTGTTGCGCTTCCGTGAGACGCGGCAGGGTGAGCGCCGCTGCGAAATGCTCCCGTGCCACGAGCGCATGCCGCTTTCTCAGCGATTTTCGCCAAGTTATGTCTCGCGCGTGCTCGCGGGACTTTGGACAGGTTCTATAGACGCGGCCGAGGGTGAGCGACTTGTAAAGCGGGTCTGGCCTCGGGCCAGTCGGCTTTGTCAGCCGCTCCTTGCCGCGTGGAAATCATTGTTTCAGCTAGGAGCTCAGATGACGAGCCAGATCGTATGGGTGGACGGCGCGGCGCAAGGCCGCTATGTGGATGAGTTGGAGCAGGGCAAGGTCTTGTATCTGCCCAGCTTTGATTTCAAGCTGCTGGCCGAGGAGGGCCGCTTGCTGGACCCGGCCGTCGCCGATCCCAAACGCAAGAACATCAGCCTGGAGCCGGACAACGGCGCCTTGCACGGCGTGGTGGGCGGCGCGGAACGGGAGGCGGAGGTGCGCGGCTTGATCGCGCGCTACCAGCGGGCCGCTGCGGATCTGGCCGCGCGCTTGTTGCCGGAATATCAGGGCAAGCTGCGCGCGGCGCCCACCAGCCTGCGGCTGATGCGGGTGGAGGACCGTCGGACGTCCTGGCGCAAGGACGACAGCCGGCTGCATGTTGACGCGTTTCCGTCCCGTCCCAATTACGGCGAACGCATTCTGCGGGTGTTCTGCAATATCAACCCCAATGGCGAGCCCCGGGTGTGGCGGGTGGGCGAACCGTTCACCGATATGGCGCGGCGCATGTTGCCGCGGGTGCCGCGGCAGTGGCCGGGTTCGGCGGCCTTGTTGGCGGGCTTGAAGATCACCAAGCGCAAGCGCAGCGCTTACGATCACATCATGCTGCATCTGCACGACGCGATGAAGGCGGACCTGGATTATCAGCGCCAATGTCCGCAGGAAACCATGCCGTTCCCGCCCGGTTGCGCCTGGGTCTGTTTCTCGGATCACGCGTCGCACGCGGTGATGTCAGGCCAGTTCATGCTGGAGCAGACTTTCTGGTTGCCGGTGGCGGAGATGGCCCAGCCGCAGCAGTCGCCGCTGGCCTTGCTGGAGCAGTTGTCGGGCCGGGCTTTGTTGTAAGGCGGCCAAAGGCGGGGCGGGCGAGGCCGGTCCGCTCCCAGCGGGGGCGAAATCGGTTACAATCTTCGATTAGTCATAAACTCGCACCGCACAAAACAATGAGCACGGAAAACAACGCGCCGGTTGTCAGCAACTTCATCCGCAACATCATTGACGAGGACCTGGCCTCCGGCAAGCACAGCAGCATCGTCACCCGCTTTCCGCCGGAACCCAACGGCTTCGCCCATATCGGCCACGCCAAGGCCATTTGCCTGAACTTCGGCCTGGCCGAGGACTACCAGGGCAAGTGCAATCTGCGCATGGACGACACCAATCCGGAGAAAGAGTCGCCGGAGTACGTGCAGTCCTTCATCGACGACATCAGCTGGATGGGTTTCAAGTGGGACGGCGACGTGCGCTTCGCTTCCGACTACTTCGACCGCCTGTACGGTTATGCGGTGGAGCTGATCCAGGCCGGCAAGGCCTATGTGGACGATCTGTCCGCCGAGGAAATGCGCCAGTACCGCGGCAGCCTGACCGAGCCGGGCAAGAACAGCCCCTACCGCGAACGCAGCGTGGAGGAGAACCTGGACCTGTTCTCCCGCATGAAGAACGGCGAGTTTCCGGATGGCAGCAAGACGTTGCGCCTGAAGATAGACATGTCTTCCGGCAACATCAATCTGCGCGATCCGGCCATCTACCGCATCCGCCGCGCGCATCATCACCGCACCGGCGACAAGTGGTGCATCTACCCGATGTACGACTACACCCATTGCATTTCGGACGCCATCGAAGGCATCACCCACTCCTTGTGCACGCTGGAGTTCGAAGACCATCGTCCCTTGTACGACTGGGTGCTGGACAATATCAGCATCGGCTGCCATCCGCGCCAGTATGAATCGTCGCGCCTGGAACTGCTGTATACGCTGACCTCCAAGCGCAAGCTGCTGGCGCTGGTCAACGAGGGCGCGGTGAGCGGCTGGGATGATCCGCGCATGCCCACCGTGGCCGGCATGCGCCGCCGCGGCTACAGCCCGGCGGGCATCAAGCTGTTCGCTCAACGCATCGGCGTGTCCAAGAGCGAAAACATCATCGACATGACCATTCTGGAAGGCGCGGTGCGCGAGACGCTGGAAAACGATTCGCCGCGCGTGATGGCGGTGGTGAATCCGCTAAAAGTGACGCTGAGCAATTACGATGCCGCCGTCACCGCCAGCCGCAGCGCGCCCTTCCATCCGCATCATCCTGAGTTCGGCGAGCGCGAAGTGCCGATCGCCCGCGAGATCTGGATTGAGCAGGACGACTTCGCCGAAGTGCCGCCGCCCAAGTGGCAGCGCCTGACCGTTGGCGGCGAAGTGCGCCTGCGTTACTCCTACGTGATCAAGTGCGAGGAAGTGGTCAAGGACGCGGCAGGCAAGGTGGTGGAACTCAAGTGCAGCATCGACCACGACACGCTGGGCAAGAACCCGGAAGGCCGCAAGGTCAAGGGCGTGATCCACTGGGTGTCCGCCGAGCACGCGATTGAGGCCGATGTGCGCTGGTACGAGCGCCTGTTCACAGAGCCGCGTCCGGACGCGGTGCGCGGCGAGGACGGCGAATATCTGGACTTCCGCCAGTTCCTGAACCCGGAATCGCTGAAGCTGGTGCCGACCTATGTCGAGGCCTCGGTGCTGCAGGCGGCGCCGGAGTCCCGCTTCCAGTTTGAACGCCTGGGTTATTTCGTCACCGACCGTTACGAGCATCAGCCGGGGGTCAAGGCGGTGTTCAACCGCAGTGTGGGCCTGAAGGACAGCTGGAGCAAATAAGCTTGGGCGCCCGGCCGGAAGCTGTGCGCGTCCGGCGAGGGAATGACTTTCAGCAATGGCGGGCCCGCGGGTCCGCCATTTTTGCGGCGCGCATGCATTCCAATAAAAACCAAGGATCAACGATGAAACTATCCGTGAAACCGCTTGCCCTGTCCCTGCTGGCCGCCGGCCTGCTCTCCGCCTGCGCCGCCACGCCCGGCAAGGGCAATTATGTCGAAGACAAGACTTACAAGATCACCATCCTGCACACCAACGACCACCACGGCCGTTTCTGGCCCAATAGCGACGGCGAATACGGTCTGGCCGCGCAGAAGACCCTGGTGGACCAGGTGCGCGCCGAGGTCAAGGCCGACGGCGGCTATATGCTGCTGCTGTCCGGCGGGGACATCAATACCGGGGTGCCGGAGTCCGATCTGCAGGACGCGGAGCCGGATTTCCGCGGCATGAGCCGCATCGGCTACGACGCGATGGCGGTGGGCAACCACGAGTTCGACAAGCCGGTGCCGGTGTTGATGAAACAGCGCAAGTGGATCAACTTCCCCATGCTGTCCGCCAACATCTACCAGGACGGCAAGCGCATGTTCGACCCGTACGCGATGTTCAATCTGGGCGGGGTGAGGGTGGCGGTGCTGGGCCTGACCACCGACGACACCGCCAAGATGGTGAACCCGGAGCAGGTCAAGGGCATCGAGTTCCGCAGCCCCATCGCCGAGGCCGGCAAGCTGGTGCCCGAGCTGCGCCAGCAGGCCGACATCGTCATCGCCGCCACCCATATGGGCCATTACACCGACGGCCAGCACGGCGTGAACGCGCCGGGCGACGTGGAGATGGCCCGCGCGGTGAAGGGGCTGGACCTGATCGTGGGCGGCCACAGCCAGAACCCGGTGTGCATGAAGGCGGAAAACCAGCGCGACGACGCCTATGTGCCGGGCGCGCCCTGCGCGCCGGACCGCCAGAACGGCGCCTGGATCGTGCAGGCGCACGAGTGGGGCAAATACGTGGGCCGTGCCGATTTCGAGTTCCGCAACGGCAAGCTCAAGCTCTCCAAATACCAGCTGATTCCGGTCAATCTGAAGAAAAGCGTCAAGGGCGCGGACGGCAAGGATCAGAAAGTGCCGTACACCCAGCTGATCGAGGAAGACGGCAAGCTGCGCAACTTCCTGCAAAGTTATCAGAACAAGGGCCAGGCGGCGCTGGATGTGCCGGTGGGGCGGACCAGCGCCAAGCTGGACGGCGACCGCGGCGTGGTGCGCAGCCAGCCCACCAATCTGGGCGTCTTCGTCGGCCGGGTGATGATGGACAAGGTCAAGGCGGACTTCGCCGTATCCAACTCCGGCGGCATCCGTGATTCGCTGCCGGCCGGCGCGATCAATTACCGCGATGTGCTGAAGGTGTATCCCTTTGGCAGCACCCTGGCTTATGTGGACCTGAACGGCCAGGAAGCGCTGGATTACCTGAAGGCCGCCGCGCGGATGACGCCCGGCGCCGGCGCCTTCGGCCAGTTCGCCGGCGTCAAGCTGCGCATCGTCGGCGGCGAACTGCGGCAGGCGCTGATCGGCGGCCAGCCCATCGATCCGGCCAAGACCTACCGGATGGCGGTCAACAGCTTCATCGCCGCCGGCGGCGACGGCTACCCGCTGATGAACAAGCATCCGGGCTACGTCAACACCGGCTTCGTCGACGCCGAAATGCTGCGCGAGTACATCGCCGCGCATTCGCCGATAGACGCCGGCGCTTACGCGCCCGGGGATGCGGTGACGCGCAACTGAGCGCGGTCAGAGCGGTGCCGGTCATGAAAACCGCAGCCAGGGAGGCTGCGGTTTTTATTTGGGCGTCTAGCCCTTGTCCTCCAGGCCGGCCGGCGCCAGCCGGCTGAGCAGGCGGTCCAGGCCGGCGGCGGGGCGTCGTTCGGCCTCAGCGGCCTCCTTGCGCAGCACCGCGGCGCGGACCAGCTTGCCGCCCAGATAACGAAAAGGCTCCGGCGGGAATTGGCGCACAGCGCGGCCCACCAGCGGGCAGCGGCTCCACGCATCGTCCAGATCCAGCGCCAGGCTGCTGAGAATCTGCGCGCCGATGCGGCTGGGGCCTACGCCGTTGCCGCTCCACCCTATGCCGTAGACGAGGTGGGGCGCGTCCGGCAGGCGGCCGAATAGCGGCAGGCTGTCGTAGCTGCGGTCTATGGGGCCGGACCAGCTGTGCTCAACGGCCACGTCGGCCAGCGTCGGGTAGACGCGGCGGAAGTCGCTCTCGGTCAAGGCGTTCAGCGCCGGATCATCGTCGAAGCCCGCGTCGATGCGGCTGTTGAAGCCAAAGCGGCCGGTGCCCTTGCCAAAGACGATGCGGTGGTCGCGGGTGGTGCGGTAATAATCGACCAGCAGTTGCGAATCGGTGATGGCCTCGCCGCCGGTCCAGCCTATCGCCGTCAGCCGCTCGGGAATGGGCGGCGTAGCCAGCAGGGTGCTGGTGACGGGCAGGACGCTGCGCGCCAACTCCGGGACGGAAACGGCCCAGGCATTGCTCGCGATCACGACTTTGTCCGCGCTCAGCGTGCCGCCCGGCGTGATCAGCCGGGCCGGCTGTCCGCGTTCTATCCGCCGCACCGGACTGTGTTCGAAGATGCGCACGCCGTTTTCCAGCGCGACGCGGCGCAGGCCGCGCGCCAGCCGGGCCGGCTGCACGGTGGCGTTGCCGGTCTCGATCACGCCTTGCAGGTGTTGCGGCGAGCCGCTGCGGCGGGCGACTTCCTCCGCCGGCAGCGGCACGAAAGTGGGGTGCCCCAGGCGCTCCGCCAATTGCTGCACGTCAAGCCAGGCGCCGTGCTGCGCCGGGGTGGTGGCGGTCCACAGCCAGCCGGCGCGGCGGAAGTGGGCATCGATGGCGTGTCGGCGGCAAAAGGCGTCGATATCGTCGATGGCCTGTTCTGAGGCCTGAACCAGGCGCAGCGCCTCGCCCGGGCCGCAGATGGCGCTCAGAGAACGGATCTTGGGCCACCAGGACATGACGAAGCCGCCGTTGCGGCCGGAAGCGCCGCCGCCGCAGACATCCTGCTCGACAATGGCGATTTGCGTGGCCGGGCGTTTTTCCAGTATCTGCAGCGCGGTCCACAGGCCGACGAAGCCGCCGCCGATGATGGCGATGTCCACGTGCAAGTCGCGGTCCAATGCATTGCCGTCGGTCAGGTCGGCGGAGACTTCTTGCAGCCAGAGAGAACGTTTCATATGCGGGCTTTCTTGGGGGTGTTACCAACTAGCCGGCAGCCAGCCCATGGCGGCGGCGATGGCGTACAGGCCGCTGCCGGCGAAGGTCGCCGCGATCAAGGCCTGGATCAGCGGATGGGCGTACCAACCGCAGCGGAAGGCGGGAACGGTTTCGCCGTGGCGGCGCGCCCGATTCAGCAGGATGATGGGCATGATGCCCATCAGCACGCCGCCGAAGGTGCCGGCGAAGTACAGCGCGCCGACAAAGCTGGAGGCGCCGGAATAGGCGAACAGAAACGGCGGCAGCGCGATCGCCGCCAGCACCAGGCAGCGTTTGACGGGGTGGCCTTCCGGGCCCAGCCGGAAATGGTCGAAGATATTGGTGAGCAGGCAGCCGCCCAGCCCCCAGTAAGAGGTCATCATGGCCAGCAGCGCGAAGATGTTGGCGGTGTAATACGCCCAATTGCCCAGGGCGCGCCCCCAGTTGAGCGTGGCCACCTGGCTGACGTTGTCGTTGCCGACCAGTGCGATCACCGAAGCGGGAATGGCCGCCACCAGCAGCAAAGTGGCCAGCATGCCGACCACGATCAGGCGCGGCAGTTGACGGGCTTGATGCTGATTGCCGCGCACCAGTTCCGGCACCAGGAATTGCGCGCCAAAGACGAAGACCGCCAGATTGAACACCGGGATCACGTATTCCCATTCCCTTTGCAGCAGATAGGCGACGTTGGACGAGGGATGGGAGATCGTGGCGAAAATGAGGACGAGGACGATGGTCATCATCGCGCCGCTGATCAGTTTTTGGCCGGCGCCCAAGGCTTTCAGCCCCAGATACAGAATCAAGGCGGAGGGAATGAAGAACAACAGGCTGCCCAGCTGCGGGCTTAGGCCGTATTCATTGAAGAAATCGGCGAGGATGTTGCCGCTGCCGCTCATATAAGCGGTGAGCGCGCCATAGCTGTTGGCGGCGACGGCGATGAAAATCAGCCAAGCGCCGATGCTGCCCAGGTAGCGTTGCGCCAGGCCGCTGAGCTGGTGATTGCCGCGGGTGCGCAAACAGGCCTCGGCGGTGTAGAGCATGGTGATGATGCAGATGACGCACGTGAGGATCAGGCAGGCCAGCAAGGGCAGGTAACCCGTTTTGCGGGCGGCGAAAGCAATGCCCAGCACGCCGGCGCCGATATTGGTGCCGACGATGATGCCTATGGTTTCCAGGGAGCCGATGGGGTGAACTTCCAGGCCGGAATCCGTGGACGGGTTTTGATTGACGGGAAGTGGGCGGGTGTTATCTAACATGCATTTTTCCTTTTAATTTAATATATTAATTATTTATTGTTTTATTGAACTCAAATGTCCTATCTGTGAGGGTGGGAGAGGGAGCCGAAGCGGGCCGCGCAAGCGCTGCAAAAGGGTTTCAAACTATAGCATGCCGGGCTGTGAGCGCCCGCTCAGCGTGGTCTGGTTCGGATAGTCTGTATTTGTCCTGACCTTTGGGCCCGGTGAATACGCGGGCGCGCTTGCCTACGGTAATGGAGGCAGTGGCAGCTTGAGACGGAGGGCTTCTTCTGCGCGTCGGCGCGCGGAAACCGGCCTGGGAGCCTGTTCAATGTCTGCTGCGCGTCGGCGATACGGCGTTGAAAACAGTTCCGAAGCGCTCATGTGCCACGAGTGCATGTCGCTTTTTCCGCCGCAACGCCTTGTCTCGCTCTAGTTCGCGAGACTTCAAACAGGCTCTGAGAAGTTTGGCGTTTGAACCCTTACAGGAGAACGACGATGGCTCAGCAAGGAGTATTCACTCTTCCCCCGCGCATCAACTTCGGCGTGACCGCGTTGACCAATGCGGCTTATCAGCAAAACATCACCGTATACGTGGACAACGAGCCGCGCGCCACGTTTAGCGGCAGCGGCGTGGACGACCGCAATCTGGGCACGCGGGTGATCAACTCCGGTTCCGGCGCGGTGAGGGTGGCGGTGACGGTCAACGGCAAGCAGTCCGACCTGGTGTCCAGCCAGGTGGTGTTGGCCAATCGTCTGAACCTGGCCTTGGTGGGCGCGGAGGACGGCGCGGACCAGGACTACAACGACTCCATCGTGGTATTGAACTGGCCGCTGGGTTAAGCGGGTCCGACGGATAAGCAAAGCCCCCATCTCGGGGGCTTTGTCGTGTCAGTCTTCCAGGGTTTCGTGGCTGGCGGCCTTGCCTTCCCGCCAGTAGCTGGCGGCGC
This sequence comes from Chromobacterium sp. FG89, assembly GCF_057808735.1. Classification (NCBI taxonomy): domain Bacteria; kingdom Pseudomonadati; phylum Pseudomonadota; class Betaproteobacteria; order Neisseriales; family Chromobacteriaceae; genus Chromobacterium; species Chromobacterium sp. FG89. The sequence goes on from NZ_JBMDIQ010000004.1 coordinate 287,573, forward strand.
GGATGCGGCTCTTGTCTATGCCGCGTTCCTCGCGCAGGTATTGGCGCACCGCGCGGATGGCGTGGTATTCGCCGGCGGCCCAGACAAAGCCTTCGCCCGCCGGCAGCGTCAGCGGCTTGAGCGCGGAGAGCAGCGCGGGCTCGGCGTCGGCGCCTTGGTGCACCCAGCGGATGTCGGCATTGGGATGGGCCGGCAGTTCGCAGCTTTGGCCCGCCTCGCTGGTTTGCAGCAGGGCGATGACCTTGGCCGCGGGCGGCAGCTCGGCCAGGCGGCGGCGGATGGCCGGCAAGGCGGACTCGTCGCCGATCAGCAGATGCCAGTCGAAAGCCGCCGGAATGACCAAGGAGCCGCGCGGGCCGCCTATGCCCAGGTATTGGCCGGGCTTGGCCTGAGCCGCCCAGCTGGTGGCGGGGCCGGCCTCGTGCAGCACGAACTCCAGGTCCAGCTCCAGCCGCTCCGGGTCGAAGCGGCAGGGGGTGTAGTCGCGCGCGGTGGGGCGCGGCTGGCCTTCCGGATAAATCAGGGTTTCGTCCACCAGCGCCGGCAGCGCGGGTTTGGCGTCCGGATGTTCGGGGAAGAACACTTTGAGGTGGTCGTCGAAGGAGGCGGTGGCGAAGCCCGCCAGTTCCTCGCCGCCCAGGGTGACGCGGAGCAGCTTGGGGCCGAGCGGGCGGATGGCGCGCACTTGCAGCAGGCGGAAGCGCAGCGGGTGGCGCAGGCGTTGCACGGTCAGATCGGGTGTGGTCATAGAGAATCCTGTCTTGAAATCATGGCTGGGCGGCTTGGGGGCGTGAACAGCTTCTTGGACGCTGTTTACGGCCATGCGGGCAAGAGCGGGGGACTTTGCGGCTGAGAAAGCGGAATGCGCGTACGGCGCATAAGCGTTTCAAAGCGGGTTTCAAGGCCTTGCTGAGTCCCTCTCGCCGGTGCGTAACTGGCCGTCAGCACCTTATTAGCCGGTGTCGCCCAGAATTTGCTCACAGGCTTGCCTCAGGATGGCGGCGATGCGGCGTTGTTCGTCCTCGTCGACGTTGGCGGTGCGCATCAGCGCTTGCTTCAAGTCGCCGCGGGCCCGGGTCAGTTCCGGAATCCAGCTGCCGACGGCGTCGTCCGGCGGCGGCATTTCCCCGGTCAGCGCGCGGCGGATCGAGTTCATCTTGCGCGCGATGTGCTGCAGCCGCGCCATCATCCATTCCACTTGTTCGCGGTTCTGTTCCAGATAGTCGCGGCCGGCCTCTGTCAGCGCATAGCATTTGCGCTTGCCTTCCTCGCTCACCGAGATATGGCCCAGTTCTTCCAGATAGGTCAGCGCCGGGTAGACCATGCCCGGGCTGGGGCTGTAAAAGCCGTTGCTGCGGCTTTGCAGCGCCTTGATCAGTTCGTAGCCGTGGCTGGGGCGCTCTTCCAGCAGAGCCAGCAACAGCAGCTGCAATTCGTCGGAGCTGAATTTGCGGCCGCGGGTCATGCTTTCGTCGTCGCCGCCGCCAAAGCCGCCGAATCCTCCGTGTCGGCCATGGCCGCCGTCGTGGCCGTGCCGGGCCATCGCGTGGAGACGATGATGCGCGTTGCGTCCGCCCAGGCGGCGCAGCAGGGTGTCGAGACGGTGAGGCATGGCGGCTCTCCTGAAAAATATATCTTAAGATATGTTTTTAGATAGGATAAAGTCAAGCCGGCTCAGCAAGGACGATGAGAATTTGTGGCGTTTTTGGCACGATGCCCGCATCGCTCCACGTCTCGCGAGCAAGAGCGGGACCAGGCGAAAGCGGCTGAGGAGGCGGAGTGCGCAAGAAGCACATGAGCGCTCCGAAGACGTTTTCAAGGCCGTAGCGCTGAAGCGCAGCGACTTTGAACAGGTTCTAAAAGAAAAGCCGCCCGGAGGCGGCTGGAGGGCGGCGGGGCGGCTTAGTCGCCGCTGACCACGTCCACGCCCTTGGGCGGCACGAAGGCGAAGCGGGAGGCGGGCAGCGGCGGGTTCTGCTGCGGCGCGCTGAAGCTGACCTTGGTGTGGTTGCCGAAGCTGTCGGTCAGCTCCATTTCCACCAGCATATTGGCCTTGAAGCCCATGCGGATGGCGCTGAAGCTGTTATCGGCCTGCTTGGGGCTGGCGGACAGCCATTCCACTTCGCCGGTTTTGCCGGCTTCCTGCAACTGGTAGTTCCGCTCGATGGCGTTGTTGCCGGCCAGCAAGGCCGCCGGGCTGGAGCCCAGCGCCGCGCCCTGGGCCTTGCGGGTGACTTGCGCCAGATCCTTGTCGTAGACCCACAGCGTCTTGCCGTCGCCGACGATCAATTGTTCATAGGGCTTGCTGTATTCCCAGCGGAATTTGCCGGGACGGGCGATTTCCAGCCGGCCGCTGGCTTCCTCGCGCTTGCTCTTGTTGCTGACCACTTGCTTGAAGTCGGCGCTCAGGGTTTTGTTGCCGGCGACGAAGGCTTTGAGCTGGGCGATGGCGGCGGCGTGGGAGGCGGCCGGCAGCGCCAGCGCGGAGAGGGCGACTGCGGCTGAGATCAGTTTCATCTTCATGCGGGGAAATCCTTGCGGTGGGCGGCCCGGGCCGCGTGACCAAGATGGGACCGCCGGGACGGCGCGCGGTTTCCGCGCGCGCGTCGGCGGCGACGCCGTTTTGTTAGCGATTATTGCGCGGCGGTTTCTTCCGCGGCCGTCGCCTCTTCGTCGGCCGCCGACGGCTGGTTGAGCGCGTGCAGCGCCAGGCCCAGCGATTTCAGCCACTCCGGCTTGTCCAGGCGTTCCAGGTCCAGGATGTCGGCCTCGGCGGGCTGGTAGGCGAATACCGGCTTGCCCTGGTTGCTGTAGCGGATGTCGGCGTGGGCCTGGCCGCGGAAGCCCGGGCTGTTGAAGCGTATGGTCTGGCGGATGGCCAGCAGGTCGCCGCCGCGGCTGACGTAAAGATCGCTGACGGTGTTGCTGTTCAGCGGATTGGCTTCGGAGGCCTTGATCAGGCTGTCGATCATCTGCAGCAGGCTTTCGCTGCCCAGCGGACCGGGTTTGATCTGCGGCTTGCGCGCGGCTTCCTGACGCGCGACCTGGATCAGGCCGGCGATGATGTGGGAAGCCAGCTGGTTTTCCTGGGCGCGGTTCATGGCGATGCGCAGCCGGTAGCGCGCGCCCAGTTCCGCGGCGCGCGAGTCCAGCGGCTGGAAGCTGAACGCCTGCTTGTCCACCTTGGCGTAGGCTTCGTCCAGCAGTTTCGGCATCGCCTGGTACATGGCCTGCAGCGGGAAGTTGTCGGCCACGCGCTGCGGCAGCCGCACGCGCAGGAACTTGCCTTCGTAGGCTTGCATTTCCGGCACGAACAGATAGGCGGCGGACGGGTCCACCAGCAAGGACAGGTCCTTGGCGTGGAATTGCAGCGGCAGTTGCACGCTGGTCAGCAGGTTGCGGCGCTCCAGGCGCAGCGCCGGAATCAGTTCCAGTTTGCCGCCCGGCACGTCCAGCGCGGCCTTGATGTTGAGGCGCATGCTGCGGGCGATTTGATCGGCGGCGGAGGCGGCGGCCTGTTCCAGCGTGCTGCCGTCTTCCTTGGCCTTGTCGACGTCGGCGACGCTCAGCTCATCGAAGCCGATGTCGGCGTCCAGGTTGTAGCCCTTGCTGTTCCAGTTTTGCAGCATGATCTTGCGGACGGCCTGGTCCGCGCTTTTGTTGGCGATCGGCGAGACGCAGCCGGTCAGCAGCGCGATGCCGCACAGCGCGGCGCATAGTCCCAGTTTTTTTAGACGCATTATTGTTTCCTTGAGCGAGATTCTGCGCCGGGCGGGTGGGGTCGGTCCGGCGCGAGCCGGACAGTTTAACGCATCCGGCATCGCCTATGTCATGCGCGGGGCCGGGGCGGGGCGGCCCCGGCTGGGGGATCAGCTGAATTTATTGGTGATGGGGTAGCGCCAGTCCTTGCCGAAACCGCGGTGGGTCACGCGCGGGCCCACCGGCGCCTGGCGGCGTTTGTACTCGTTGATCTTCAGCAGCCGCACCACGCGGCGCACGTCGGCCTCGGCGTAGCCTTCGGCGATGATGGCCTCGGCGGACAGGTTTTCCTCCACATAGCGCGCCATGATGGCGTCCAGCACCTCGTAGGGTGGCAGGCTGTCCTGGTCGGTCTGGTCCGGGCGCAATTCCGCCGACGGCGGCCGGGTGATGATGCGTTCCGGGATGATCTCGCCTTGCAGATTGCGCCAGCGGCACAGTTCGAACACCAGGGTCTTGGCCACGTCCTTGAGCACGGCGAAACCGCCGGCCATGTCGCCGTACAGGGTGCAGTAGCCGGTGGTCATTTCCGATTTGTTGCCGGTGGTGAGCACCAGCTTGCCGCTCTTGTTGGACAGCGCCATCAGCAGGGTGCCGCGGATGCGGGCCTGCAGGTTTTCCTCGGTGGTGTCCTCGGCCAGGCCGGCGAAGCTGGGCGCCAGCGCCTGGACGAAGCTTTCGTACATCGGCCAGATTTCGATCTCGTCGTACTTCACGCCCAGGCGCTGCACCATGTCGCGGGAATCGGTCACCGAGATGTCCGCGGTGTAGCGCGAGGGCATCATCACCGCGTGCACCTTGTCCGCGCCCAGCGCGTCCACCGCCACCGCCAGCGTCAGCGCGGAGTCTATGCCGCCGGACAGGCCCAGCAGCGCGCCGGGGAAGCCGTTTTTGCCGATGTAGTCGCGCACGCCGGCCACCAGGGTGCGGTAAACGCTTTCCAGCGGGCCGGGCAGGGCCGCCTTGGCGCCGGGCAGCAGATCGCCGCCGTCGAAATCGACGATCAGCAGTTCGTCGTCGTAGGCGGCGGCCTGGGCCACCACCTCGCCAGCGCGGTTGACGGCGAAGGAGGCGCCGTCGAACACCAGTTCGTCCTGGCCGCCGGTCAGATTGACGTAGGCGAAGGGCAGGCCGGTTTCCTCGGCGCGGAAGCGCACCACGTCGTGGCGGGTTTCAATCTTGTTGCGATGGAAGGGCGAGGCGTTGAGCACCACCACCACGTCGGCGCCGGCGTCGGCGGCCTCGGCGGCCGGGTCGACGGACCAGACGTCCTCGCAGATCAGCACGCCCACCTTGGCCTCGCCCTGCTGGAACACCAGCGGCGCGGCACCGGGGGTGAAGTAGCGGCATTCGTCGAACACTTCATCGTTGGGCAGCAGCATCTTGTGATACTGGCCCAGACGGTTGCCGTCGCGCAGCACGGTGGCGGCGTTGAAGCGATCCGCGCCCATCCGGGCCGGATGGCCCACCACCAGGGTGATGCCGTCCAATTCCAGCAGTTCGTCCAGCGCCTGGCTGCAGGCGCGGTAGAAACTGTCGCGCAGCAGCAGGTCTTCCGGGCTGTAGCCGGTCAAGGCCAGCTCCGGCGTGACCAGCACGTCCGCGCCCTGGGCGATGGCCGCGTGGGCGAGGTCGAGGATTTTGCGGGTGTTGCCGGGGATATCGCCGACAACGGGGTTGAACTGGGCGAGCGCGATACGCATCTTGATAGGGAACCGAATGTTTCGAGATAGATGGAATTTTACCTGATAGACGGCGCAAACGCCCGAGAGGAATCATGGTGTCCTTGCAATTGCACGAGAGAGTGGGCGCCTGGAGCGCGGAACAATGGGCGGGCCTGGGGGAAGGCGGCAATCTGTTCGTGGGCCGGCCGTGGCTGGAGGCGCTGGAGCGGGCGGCTTGCGTGGGCGAGGCCAGCGGCTGGCTGCCCTTGCCGCTGGGTCTGGAGCGGGACGGCCGCTTGCAGGCGCTGGCGCCAGCCTATTTGAAGCGGCATCCGCGCGGCGAATACGTGTTCGACTGGGCTTGGGCGGAAGCCTATGCCCGCGCCGGCCTGGACTATTATCCCAAGCTGGTGGTGGCCTCGCCGTTCAGCCCGGTGGGTGGCCGGCGGCTGCTGGGCGACGCGGCGGCCTGGCCGCAATTGATCGCCGGCCTGGAGCAAGTGGTGGACGAGCACGGCCTGTCGTCGGCCCACGTGCTGTTTCCCGCGCGGGAGGAGGCGCAAGCCCTGGACGAGGCCGGCTGGCTGCTGCGCGAAGGCGTGCAGTTCCACTGGCGCAACCGCGGCTATGCCGACTTCGACGCCTTCCTGGCCACGCTGAGCCGCGACAAGCGCAAGAAGATCCGCCAGGAGCGGCGCAAGGTGGCAGAGGCCGGCGTCAGCGTGCGGACATTGCGCGGGGAGACCATCGCCGCCGAGGACTGGGCGTTTTTCTACCGTTGCTACCGGCAGACCTATCTGGAACGCCGTTCCGCGCCCTATCTGAATCCGGCCTTCTTCGCGCTGCTGGCGGAGCGGCTGGGTTCGCATTGCCTGATGTTCGTCGCCGAGCGGGACGGCGCGCCGCTGGCGGCCAGCCTGTGCCTGGTGCAGGACGGCGTGCTGTACGGGCGATACTGGGGCGCGGTGGCCGATATTCCCTGCCTGCATTTCGAACTGTGCTACTACCAGGGCCTGGAGTACGCGATCCGCGCCGGCCTGCAATGCTTCGAGGGTGGCGCCCAGGGCGAGCACAAGCTGGCGCGGGGCTTTGAGCCGGAGCGCACCTGGTCCGCCCATTACATTGCCGATCCGCGTTTCCGCGCGGCGATTGCCGGCTGGTTGCGGCGCGAGCGGGAAGGGGTGGGCGAGTATGTCGACGCCCTTTTTTCTCATTCCGCTTACAAAACACTTGCGCCGGATGAATAGGGCTTATATACTGCGCAGCCTCTGTGAACGAAACGCCAAGCGCCTTGTTTCACGGGGATTCTGGAGAGGTGGATGAGTGGTTTAAGTCGCACGCCTGGAAAGCGTGTTTAGGGTAAT